>CAYFSC010000184.1:0-5817 GCA_964345695.1 uncultured Rhodothermales bacterium
CAACGCCAGCCAGCGCGACCGCGACTACGCGGCGTTCGTCAACTGGGAGCGCGCCGCGGAGGTCGTCGAGAACCAGGACATCGAGACCCGCAACGGTGTCCCCCTCATCGACCCCGGCGAGCACGAGGGCGTGATGTACTTCGTGCCGGTCAGCAAGTCGCCCCACGGCATCGACGCCTCGCCGTCGGGCCGCTGGATCGTCGCTTCCGGCAAGCTGCAGCCGACGACTACCGTCTTTGACTTCGAGCAGTTTCAGACGGCGATCGAGAACGAGGACTTTCAGGGCGAATTCCGCGGCGTGCCGATCGTGAATTACGACAGCGTCGTCGAGGGCGAGGTGCCGGTGGGCCAGGGCCCGCTGCACACGCAGTACGACGGCGAGGGCAACGCCTACACGTCGCTCTTCATCGAGTCGGCCGTGGCGAAGTGGAGCCTGCCGCCCTGGGACGAGGAGACGCAGCAGGACATGAGCCAGGCCGTGACGGACAAGATCAACGTTCACTACAACATCGGCCACCTCGTCATCCCGGGCAGCGACACGAAGGAGCCGTACGGCGAATGGCTGGTCGCGATGAACAAGCTCAAGAAGAACCGCGGCCTCTCCGTCGGCCCCGAGATGCCGGAGACGAGTCAGCTCATCGACATCTCCGGCGAGGAGATGGAGCTCATCGAGGAAGACTACACCGCGCCGGAGCCGCACTTCGCCCAGGTCGTCCCGGCGGACGTGATCGATCCGATTGAGGTCTACAAGCAGGCGAACAACGACCATCCGGAGGCGCGCTGGGACCCGGAGAACACGGGCGTCACGCGCAGCGGCGATCAGGTCACCGTCCACATGATCTCGAAGCGCAGCCAGTTCTACCCGGACAAGGTGGAGGTGCAGCAGGGCGACGAGGTCACGTTCCACCTGACGAACATCGAGCAGGTGTCGGACATGATCCACGGCTTCGGCATCGCCGAGCACAACATGAACGGCGTCGTGGCGCCGGGCGAGACGAAGACGTTCACCATCACTGCCGATAAGGCCGGCGTCTACCCGTTCTACTGCACCAACTTCTGCTCGGCGCTCCATCAGGAGATGCAGGGGTACCTGGAGGTGATCCCGCAGTAGGGCTGTCTGGGCGTCTGGGGGTAGGGGCGTGTGGGCCCTGTGACTACCTATCCACGCCCCTCGTCCCACTCCCCACGCCAACGCCCACGCCCCCATCCTCTGCCTCCGCAACGCGTCCGCACGCACAAACGCCCACACGCAGTCATGTTCGACTTCCTCGACCGTATTCCGGACCTCACCGACCGGGCCCTCCCCGGTCGGGGGCGGCTGTTGCTGGTCGCGGGGGCGGTGCTGCTCGCCGTGGCCATCTTCTTGCCGCTGTGGCAGATCCACCTGGTGGCGCCGCAGTACCCGGACGGTCTCAACCTCTACATTCACAGCTACACCCTCGACGCCGGCAATGAGGGGCAGGACCTGACCGAGATCAACAACCTGAACCATTACATCGGCATGGCGCCGATTGAAGAAGAAGACTTCCCGGAGATGACGTTCATTCCCTTCTTCCTCGGCGGGTTCTCACTGCTAGCCCTGCGGGCCGCGTTCTTCGGCACCGTCAAGGCGGCGATCGACACGCTCGTGCTCTTCGTCTACTTCGGGGCGTTCTCCATGTGGCGGTTTTACTACCAGCTCTATACCTACGCCCACAACCTCGACCCGAGGGCGCCGATGGATATCGATCCGTTCACGCCCATCCTCATCGGTTGGAAGCAGATTGCCAACTTTACGCAGTACAGCTTCCCGCGCGAGGGGGCCGTAATGCTTCTCGTCGCCGCAGGATGCTTCGGCAGCGCCCTCTGGATGGGCATGCGTTCTGAGGCCGATACCGGCGAGGTGGAAGAATCCGAGACAGAAGCAGCCGTGGCCTGATCGGAGTGCGTTGAGCGTTCAACGTTGAAACGGTCGACGTTTGAGCCCACAACCTTCACCGTTCCACCCTTCACCGGAATGCACGCTTTCTGGGTACTTACCGTCGGGATCGCCATCGGGCTTGTGCCGGGCACCCGTCCCGCGCAGTCGTCGCTGCAGGCCCGCCTCGACGCCGCGGCCCCCGGCGACACGCTCGTCGTGGAGGGCGGAACGCACGACGGCCCGTTCATTATCGGCAAACCCCTTGTGCTCGTGGGGCGGGACGGGGCGCACCTCAAGGGTGATGGCACCACCCACGTCGTCACCATCGCGGCCAACGAGGTGACGCTGCAGGGCTTTCGGATTACGGGCTCGGGAACGAAGCTTGCGCAGGACCACGCCGGCGTTATGGTACAGGGCCACCGGGCCACGATCCGCGACAACCATCTGGTCGATGTCCTCCACGGCGTGTACGTGAAGGGGAAGAACCGCGCCGTCATCACCGAGAACCGGATCGAAGGGCCGCCCACCGTCACGCGCCGGCTCTCGACCGCCGAAGCCCGATTGGTCGACGGCTGCTCGGTGCCGCCGGAGGGCGGGCCGTGCGAGGTGCCGCTGAAATCCGCCCAGCGGGGCAACGGCATTCACCTGTGGAACGCCCGCCACAGCACCATCACGCACAACACCGTCCACCATACGCGAGACGGCACGTACTTCTCGCACAGCGACCACACCTATACGGCGCACAACACGATCCGCAACGTGCGCTACGGGCTCCACTTCATGTACTCCGACCACAACGCGTTCGAGCACAACGTCTTCCGCGACAACGCCTCGGGCTCGGCCCTGATGTACTCGGACGACATCACGGTGCGGCACAACGACTTCCGCAACAACCGGTCGCAGCGCGGCTACGGCCTCTTGCTGCAATCGATGACCGACAGCCAGTTCGAGGACAACCGGCTGACCGGCAACACGACGGGGCTCTATGTGGAGAACAGCAGCCGCAGCACCTTCCGGCGCAATGAGATCCGCTCCAACTACCGCGGCCTGCGCCTCACGGGCAGCTCCATGTACAACCGGTTCACCGAAAACGTCATCCGGTCGAACCTGCAGACGGCCGCCCTCTCCGGCATGAGCGAAACGAACGCGTGGCACGAAGACGGACGCGGTAACTTCTGGGGAACCCGGGGCCTGCTCGATCTCAATGCCGACGGGGTGAGTGAGCTGCCGCACCGCGTCGTCGACGTGCTCGGCGTGAAGCGAGAGACCTTCCCGGCCATTGGGCTGTTGGCGTCGAGTCCAGGCATCGAGACGCTGGCCTTTGCCCTGCGCCGGGCGCCGCTCCCCACCCTGCCGGAGATCGTCGACGCCCACGCCCTCATGCGTCCGCCGGTGACTCCCGGCACCGATCGGCGCCGGACGGGTGCTCTGGTCGTTGCTCTCGGGCTGCTTGCCATCACCCTCTCGTTCATCGCGTGGGGACGCCATGACTGACTCCATGATCGACGCAGCCGACGTACACGTTGCCTACGACGAGCCGGTGCTGCAAGGCGCCTCGCTCCACGTCGAGGGCGGGCAGATTGCCGCCCTCGTGGGGGCGAACGGCGTCGGAAAGACGACGATGCTGAAGGCCATCGCCGGCCTGACGGCGCCGGAGCGCGGGACCATCCGCGTCGACGGCATCGACGTGCAGGCCGACCAGCGGCGGGCCCAGCGCCGGCTCGCGTATCTGCCCCAGAACACGCGCTTTCACAAGGCGCTCTCGCCGCGACAGGTCCTCCGCTTCTATGCCGGCCTCCGCCAGCGGCCGAACGCTCCCATCGATGCGTTGCTCAAAGACGTGGACCTCACCGACGACGCCGACCGGCCCTGCGAAACGCTGTCGGGCGGCATGCGGCAGCGGCTGGGGCTGGCCGTGGTGTGGCTCGCCGACACCCCCGTCCTGCTGCTCGACGAGCCGGGCCTGAGCCTCGACCCCGACTGGCGCGCCTACCTGAAGCGCGAGCTGCGGCAGCGAGCCCACGAGGGAGCCGCCGTGCTCATGGCCACGCACCTGGCCGACCTCTGGCACGACGTGATCGACGTCACCTTCACCTGCGCCGACGGCCGGATCCGCCCCGAGTCGCCCGGCCCCTCCGGCGATGCCCCCGGCGGCATCGATCCCTCCGGCGGGGCCGACGCGCCCGCCAATCTGCCTCCCAACGGCGCCGCCGATCCGAAGCGGACGGCGGCCTCGCCCGCCTCGCCGTCTTCGTAAGCCGCCGTTCCTGTAAGCCGCTGCCCCCGAGCCGTCGCCTACAGGCGGTTCGGACGATGGAGTACGCGCGTTTTCTGTCTCGAATCCCTTCCCCTCATGTCGGTGCTCTCCCCGGTCGTACAGTCGATCATTCAGCGCGAGGTCTCGACGACGCTGCACAACCGCTACGTCCAGTTCTTCGCGCTTCTTCTCGTGGCGGGCAGCCTCACAGTCGTCGGGGCTGCCGGGTCGGCGGCGTCGGTGTCGTTCGGCACGCTGCTGCTTCTGCTGTACGTCATCCCGCTATTTGCCGTGCTCATCGGTGTCAGCGCCGCGCAGGAGGAGCGCGAGGAGCATCCGATCCTGCTCAGCCATCCGCTGCCACGGGGCCGCTTCGTCGCGAGTAAGCTCACCGTGCTTGCCGGGGCCCTCGTTCTCGTACTGACGCTGGCTCTTCTGCCCGTCGGCGTTCGGGTGGGAAGCGCCTCTGCCCTCGGCGTGCTCTGGAGCCTGGGCTTGGCGCTCGTTCTCGTGTGGGGAAGCACCGGGCTCGCGATCGGCTTCTACGCCGCCAACCGGGCCCGCGGCCTCGTCCTGGGCCTGTGCGTCTGGTTTGCCAGTCTCGTTCTGTACGACCTCTGCACGTTTCTCCTCGCGGGCGTCGACGCGCTGCAGGCCTGGCCGACGGTCTGGGTCTCGCTGCTGCTTCTCAACCCGGCCGATGCCGTTCGGCTGGCCGGACTGACGGCCCTGGACGGCCTGTCGTTCACGGCGCCCGGCACCACGGAGGCCGTCACGACGCTGCTCGCCTGGACGCCCCTGTGGGCCCTGGTGCTGACCGGGCTCTGGACGGCCGGGGCGACCCTGCTGGCCCGGCGTGGGCTCGAGCGAGCTCGGCTCTAAGCCTTGGCGCCGGCGAGAGGAGGCGGGTCACTCGGCCCGCCCCAGCCGCACCAGCGCATGCCGGTCCGTGATCGCGATCTGCTCGCCCTCTCGTCGAATCACGCCCTCGTCCTCCAGGTCGCCGAGCGCGCGAGACAAGGTTTCGGGCACGGTCCCCAACTCGGCGGCCAGCACCGACTTGGGGACGTCGAGCGTGACGACGGCATTTCCATTTTCGGCGCCCTCGACCTCCTCGGCGGCTTCTCGGTGGAGGTGCTGCGCGAGCCGCTCCTTCACGCCCTGCAGCGACAGCGCGTCGAGGCGGCGCACAGCCTCGCGGAGCCGGCGGGCCATCTGCCCGAGCATGTGCAGACACGAGCGCGGATGGGCGTCGACAAACGAAAGAAAGGCGTCTCGGGGAAGGAACAGCATCGTGCTCTCCTTCAGCGTCTCGGCCGTCGCCGGATACGTCTGGTCCGGACCTGGCTGCACGGGGCCGTCCGCGTCCCCCATGCGCTGAAAGAGCGGGACCTCGGCGAACGACTCGCCGGGCTGAATGACGTGCAGGACGAGCATGCGACCCGACTCGTTGAGCCGGTAAATCTGAACCGTTCCCTCTAAGAGAAGAAAAAAGCCTCGGTATCGGTCTCCCGTCTGGAATAAAATCTCTCCTTTTGCCGCCGTTTGCACGTGGCTGAACTCGATCATAGCCGTTCGGTCGGCCGGGCTCAGACCGCCGAAGAACATATGGTCGGCCATCTGAGCCGCAATCTCGTCTCGCGTCCAGGTCATCAGACAA
>CAYFSC010000185.1:0-5763 GCA_964345695.1 uncultured Rhodothermales bacterium
ACGGACGGCTCCTCCATCCTCGACTTCCCAGTCTCCATCCTCAATCCTCCATCGCCCCGCTACCATTCCTCGTAGTGGTCGACGAGAATGTCGAGGTTATCGTGTTCGCCTTCGACGATGCCTACGATGAAAAGACCGGTCTTGTCTTCCAACTGCGCGAGGGCCTCGGTCTCGGGGGCGGGGCGCCCGGCGCGCTTGATGAACTCATCCTGGATCGCGTACCGAGCGGCCGCAGTGGGATCGTCGGCCGTCGGGTGCTTGGTGAACGAATCAAAACCGTCCTTTTCGAAGCCGATCACGGTGTAGGTGGGCATGCGGAGTCGAGGGTTTGCTTGAGTTGCGTGAATGCGTGATGTCTGGTTCCAAATTGCGAAGCCAGAGTTCCCCAGTCGCATTCACGGCTTCTTCGCCCGAGGAAAGAGGCATGCGGGAAGCATTGTGTGTTTTGGATATGTGTGCTGGTCTTGTATCGTCAGCAGAACAGGGCTCGGGAAAGACCTGGGGGGGCACAACGCGGTGCTTCGGTCAGATTCGGGCTCGCGCGCCGATCAGAGGGGGAGGGGTTCCTTCTGCCTGGCGTGGTGGACGACCCGAGCAGGCCCCTGAAACTTCACTTGACATTGCCGGGCCGGTTGCGAAGGTTCGACATCGTGTTTGTATTTCACTTCTTCTTGGCTTCAGGATGATCACCTTTGCACGCGGGTCTCGCTGGATCTTTCTTCTCGTCTGCCTTCTCGGTGTTGGGACCGCCCCGGTGCAGGCACAGTCCGAGTCCGTGCTTCGGGTTGTCGTTACCTCGGCCGACGACAACAGTCCGCTGCCCGGTGCCAACGTCGTGCTTACGGCCGTAGACGGCCCGGACCGGCACGCAGGCGCCACGGACGTGGATGGCTTTCTCGAGATACGAGGCATCGACCCCGGACGCCATCAGATCGCCGTCAGCTTCGTCGGGTACGTGACGCACCGCGACACGCTGGCGCTGCGCACCGAGCGCCGGGTCTACAACGTGTCGCTGTCGGTGCAGGAGCGGGAGCTCGCGGAGGTGGAAGTCGAGGCCGAAGGGGGCGCCGCACGCCAGGAAGCCGGCCTGCAGACGGCCACGGCGGCCGACCTGAACCGGATCCCGACGCCCGGCCCGAGTGGCGACCTTGCCTCGTACTTGCAAACGCTGCCGGGGGTGGTTTCCGTCGGCGACCGCGGCGGGCAACTGTTTATCCGCGGGGGCACGCCGAGCCAGAACCTCATTCAGGTGGACGGTATCCCCATCGCGAATCCGTTCCACATTTCCAGCCTGTACTCGGCCTTTCCACAGGAGATCATCCGCAGTGCCGATATTTACGCCGGCGGCTTCACGGCCGAGTACATGGACGCGACCTCGTCGGTCATCGACGTGACGCTGCGGCAAGGCAACATGCAGTCGTTTGTAGGCAGCGCCTCCCTCAGCCCGTTTTTGGCCTCTACCCGCGTAGAGGGGCCGCTGGAACGCGGGCGACAGTCCTTCCTCGTCGTGGCGCGGCGTTCGATCATCGAGGAAACGTCGGGGTCGCTCTACGGCCGGGAAGTCCCCCTCACGTTCTATGACATTACCGGCCGATACACGCTCCAGACCGAGAGCGCCACGTGCCACGCCACCGGCATGTTTACGGACGACGAGGGCCGTATCAACGACGACCGCAACACGGTGCTCGGATGGTCCAACACGGCCCTCGGCGGCCGGTGCCTCGTGTTCGGCGAGCGCATCGACCGGGCACTCGACTTTCAGGCCGGATACTCTCGCTTTGACAATGACGCCGGCACGGAAGCCGCGCCCGAACGCAGCGCCTCGACGGAGGAAATCTACATGTCGATCGACACCGAGCAGCCGATGCTGGGCACGACGCTCGACTTCGGCGCCCGCTTCTCGGTGGCGACCTACGAAGCCGACCTCGACGAGAAGTTCGTCTCGCTCAATCGCATCAAGGAGAACGGCGCCTCGTTCGAGGTGTACGGCTCGCTCACCTTCACCCCGACCGACAAGCTTACCATCAAGCCCAGCCTGGGCACGCATCTGACGGGGCAGCGGCTGGAAACGCCCACCCTGGAGCCGCGGGTTCGCATGACCTATCGCCCCCTGGGCTCCGACCGGCAGGAAATCAGTCTGGCCCTCGGAAAGTACAACCAGGTGGATGAAGGCCTCACCGACCGGCGCGATGCCGGCACCAACTTCACCGTCTGGCGGCTGGCCGACGACGACAATGCCTACCCGCAGGCACTGCACGGCATTCTTGGCTACAGCCAGCAGTTTGGAGGCGGCTTCGAAGCCAGCGTGGAGGGATACGCCAAGCGCCTCTCGAACGTCCTGGTCCCCCAGTGGGCGCCCGAGGCCCGCTTCACCACGCGCACGGCCCTGGCCGATGGGTCGGTCTACGGCATGGACGCGCGCCTGGAGTACCAGACGCCGTCGTTCTACGCCTACGTGGGCTACGGCTGGTCGACCGTCGAGTACGAGGCCGCGCGCGACGACCTCGGGGCCTGGATCGAGGGGAACCTCTTCTCGTACTCGCCGCCCCACGACCGGCGCCACCAGATCAACGCCGTGGGCAGCTACGAATTCGGAGGCATCACGGCCAACGTGAGCTGGCAGTTCGGCTCCGGGCGTCCGTACACCAAAGTGTTCGGGTTCGACCTCGCCCCAGACCTGCCCGAGCAGAATCCCACCACGAGCCCGGGCACCGCCTTCACGCTGTTCGACCGACCGTACGGCGCGCGCCTGCCGACGTACCATCGCCTTGACGTCTCGCTCGGACGGTCGTTCGACCTGACGTCCGGCCTGTCGATCGAGACCAAGGCCGGGGCCATCAACACGTACGACCGCAGCAACATCTTTTACTTCGACATCGACACGCTGCAGCGCGTCGACCAGTCGCCGGTGCTTCCATACTTGTCGCTGCGCGTTCAGGTCGAGTAGCGCCCCCGGCCCTCTTCTTGCCTCCATTCCTATGTTCCGTTTCCGTATCATCCACGGCTTTCTCTTTGCCTTCGCCGGGGCAGCCCTTCTTCTCGGAGGATGCGACAACGCGATCAGCCCGATCTCCGACGAAGGCGCGTTTACGATCCACGGGGCGCTCAATGCCTCGGTGGATCGGCAGTTCGTGCGGGTGCGCGCCTTGAACAGTCCCCTGACACCCGACGCCACGCGCAACCTGGATGCGACGGTGCGCGTCGAGAACCTGCGTACGGGGGCCGTCACCCCGCTTCGCGACTCAGTGGCGGCCTTCGGGGCGGTGTACGTTCACAACTTCTGGGCCAACTTCGACGTAGCGCCCGACACGGAGTACCGGGTCGTGGCCGAGCGGTCGGACGGCGCCACCTCCGCGGCGACCATGCGGACGCCTTCGGTCGTCGAGGTCGAGCGGAGTCGCACCGAGGGGGACTGCCTCGATCAGTACCTGGTTCGGTTCCTGGGTGTCCGTGAGCTGAGCCTGATCCGCCCTCGCATCGGATTTCAGTTCGAGGGACGCACGTTCTGGGTGCCTCGTGCTACCGGGTTCCGCGGGGGCGTTGTGTCCGTTTCGTTTCAGCCCGAAGAGGTGCTGGCCGAGGAAATTGGTTCCCGGGACAACCCGAGCACCCGGTTGCGCTACGAACCGCGGTGCCTCGTGCTGACCGACGACACGCTGCGCGTGGCCTACAAGCACCTGGGCCCGGCCTGGTCAGGACGCATTCCCGGCGACCTCGACTTCGACCCCACGACGTCGGACGTCGTGGACAACGGCCTCGGCTTCTTCGGCGGATACCGCGAAGACACCGTCGCCGTGCGCGTCGACACGTCCGGCGTGATCCCGCTCGGCCCCGGCGGATGAGCATGAACAATGAGATGCAGACTCTGGTGGATTTAAGGAACGGTTCCGACGTGCTTTCTTTCTCTCTCGTGCATCCCGTCCCTCTGATGCGACGGCTGATTGCGCTTGCCACTGTGCTCGTGCTGCTCCTGGGCTGCGAGAACACGATTGAGCCGCTGTCGGGGGAGAGCGGATTTACGATCCACGGTACCGTCAACGTTTCGGCCCAGCGGCACTTCGTCCGCGTTCGCGACCTCAAAAGCCCCTTGACGGCCGATGCCACCCGCACTCTCGACGCCACGGTCACGCTCAGGAATGTGGAAACAGGCGAGACGACGCCGATGCGGGACTCGGTCGTCGCCTTTCAGGACGTGTACACGCACAACTTCTGGGCGGAGGTCGATATCGAGCCGGCCACGCAGTACCAAGTGATCGTCGACGGGCCCGACGGCACCACCACGACGGCCACGGCACAAACTCCCGACGAGGTCGAGATTGATCGTGAGCCGGCGTCGGGAGACTGCCTGGACAATTTTAGGATTTGGTTCCGCGGCATCACGGAGCTGAACGTCATCAGCACGCGCGTCGGATTTCAGCACGCGGGGCGGACCACCTGGGTCGATGAATCGCCGGCGTTCGAGGCCAATGCCCCGCCGGGAGCCGACGCGCGCCTGGTCTTCCAGCCCGAGCGCATTCTTGCCGTCGAAATTCCCTCTCAGGACAATCCGGACACCAGCCGTCGGTACGAGCCACGCTGCCTGCGGCTGGATACGGAGACGATCCGCATCGCCTTTACCCACCTGGGCCCGGCCTGGTCGGGCAAAATCCCGGAGGGCGGCCTCACGTTCGACCCAACCGAATCACGGTTCGTGGAGAATGGACTTGGCTTCTTCGGCGGGCTTCGCCAGGACACCGTGACGGTAGCGGTCGACACGGAGTCGCCCATTCCCATCGGCGGCGGATGAGACCGGCCCCGGTGCGGCGCCTCCGCTGTCGTTTTCTATCGCATCGATCCCTGTTTCTGTCATGCACGCTGGGTGCGCGCGACGGATGCTGCTTGCAGTTCTGTTTGCAGCGGGCCTGCTCGGAGGGTGCGAGAACACATTGACCCCCATTCCCGAGGACACGGTCTACACCCTTCATGGAGCCCTCAACGTGACGAAGGACTGGCAGGTCGTTCGCGTCCGCAACCTACGGAACCCGGTTTCTGAAGCAGGCACGGGACCGCTCGGTGCCCAGGTGCAGATCGAAAATCTGGCGACCGGAGCAACGTGGCAGCTTCAGGATTCGACCGTCGTGTTCGACGGTGTAACGACGCATAACTATTGGGCCCGCTTCAACGTGACGCCCGACACCCGGTATAAGGTGACGGTCAGCGGCCCGGACGGCAGCAATGCGGCTACGGCCACCACGCGAACGCCGAAGATTAAGCCCGCAGTGGCCCTGCCTGATTCCGGGAATTGCCTCGACACCTTCACGATCACGTTCCCAGAGATCGAGGAGTTGGCCCTCATCCAGGCGCGCATCGGATACATGCCGGATTCCCAGATGGTGTGGCGAGACCTGGACGTGCGGTTCGGAACGCACAACGGCGAGACCGTGCCCCTGTACAGCTTTCAGCCGGAGGAACTGATCAAGCCCGACATCCCGTCGCAGGACGAGCCGTCGCGTCTCTTCTACGAGCCGCGATGCTGGGAGCTAACGACGAATACGATTGTCGTCGGTTTTCGGCATCTGGGCCCGGCCTGGTCGGGCGCGTTTCCCGGACAGGAGATCGAGTTTGACCCGACGCAGACCGGGCGCGTGACCAACGGACTCGGCTTCTTCGGCGGCTACCGCATGGACACTGTCGCCGTCGAGGTCGACACCGCCGAAGCCATTCCCATCAACCGCTCGCCCGCCGCCCGCGAGAACGGTCCGCGTTGAACAGTCCGCGTTGAAC
>CAYFSC010000186.1:0-5761 GCA_964345695.1 uncultured Rhodothermales bacterium
TGCGCTATGGGATTGTGGTCTCGATGGCTTCGCGCAACTCGTCTTTGAAGCGGTCGGCCAGGGCGCGAGCGCCCTTCTCGGTCGGCGCCTCGGCATAGACGCGGAGAACGGGCTCGGTGTTGGAGGGACGCATGTGCACCCACTGGTCGGCAAAGTCGATCTTAAGACCGTCGACGGCGGAGAGATCCTCGTGTTCGTACTTGCGCGCCATGGCGGTGAGCAGTACCTCCACGTCCGTGTCCGGGAGGGGCAGTTTGTCCTTGACCATAGCGTACGCGGGCAGGGCGTCGTGCACTTCGGCGAGGGTTCGGCCGGTTTCGGCGAGGTGCTGCAAAACGAAGGCCACGCCCACGAGGGCGTCTCGTCCGTAGTGCAGGTCCGGCACGATGACGCCGCCGTTGCCCTCGCCGCCAAGAATGGCACCGGTCTCCTGCATGCGCTGTACCACGTTGATCTCGCCCACGGCCGACCGGTAGACCATCTGCCCGTGGGCATCCGCCACGTCGTCGATGGCGCGGCTCGACGAGAGGTTGGTCACGAACGGCCCGTCCGCGTGCGTCCACACGAAGTCCGCGACCAGGACCTGCGTGAGCTCTTCCAGCAGGAACCGCCCTTCGTTGTCGACGAGGGCGAGGCGATCGACGTCGGGGTCCACAGCAAGGCCCAGGTCGGCCCCGGTGTCGGCCACGCGCTGCATGAGATCCGTGAGGTGCTCGGGGCGCGGCTCAGCGGGATGCGCGAAGCGGCCGGTCGGCTCACAGTGCAGGCAGTCGATGTCGCGGACGCCGAGCCGCTCCAGCAAACGCGGAAGCGCCACCCCACCGACCGAGTTGACGCCATCGACCACCACCGCAAAGTCCTGGGCCGCAATGGCGTCGGGATCGAGGAGGTCGAGCGCGAGAATGGCGTCGATGTGCAGGTCCAGCGCATCGTCGGCCGTCATGTGCAGACCGAGCGCGTCGTGCGAAACCGGCTGGGCGTCTCCGGCCTCGGCCCTCTCGATCACGGCGTCCCCCTCGTCCGGCGTCAGAAACTCGCCCTTTTCGTTCAGCAGCTTGAGGGCGTTCCAGGATTCCGGATTGTGCGACGCCGAGAGGATGACGCCGCCTGCGGCCGCCTCCAGCAGCACCATCATTTCAACGGTCGGTGTCGCGGCGAGCCCCACGTCGATGACGTCACAGCCCATGGCGCGGAGCGTCCCGATTACGATCTGCGCGCAGACCGGCCCCGAGGTTCTTGCATCGCGGCCCACCACCACGACTGGCTCGCGCTCGACGGTTGCAGCGCGCTGGCGGATCCAGGTGCCGTACGCCGACGCGTACCGGGCGAGAACGGACGGATCGAGCCCGTCGCCCACGATGCCGCGGATGCCTGAGATCGAAGCCAGTAACGTTCCGTGGGTGCTCATAAGAACTGACGGAAAGCGATGAGAAGGGAGCGCGCAGAACAGGGTACAATTCGAGCCGGTCGAATGCGAAATGGGCCTGTTCCGGCCAGGGCCGGTTGCCCGTGCAGTCTCCCGCACGCACGGCCTTTTAACGGAACCGACGTGGGGAGCCGTCGTTGCCTTTTCACAGTTTTGAACCCACCTGATTTGTGCCGACTCAACCGGTTGTGCGCGCATGGCAGCCTCCCCCCTTCCCGACTTTTCTTGGCGCCGGCGATTTTCGTACCTGACGGTAGCCACGACGGTTCTCCTCATCTCATGGGGCGGGTTTGTGACCAGCATCAACGCCGGCATGGCGTTCCCGGACTGGCCCACCTCCCTTGGGTCCTACAATTGGATCAATCCGGTCGACAAATGGTGGTCCATCACGCCCTATCTCGCGGAGCACGGCCACCGGCTGATCGCGAGCCTCGTTGGTGCGATGACCGTCGTCTTGGCCGTGTGGACCTGGCGCGCCGATCCGCGCCGCTGGATGCGTCGGCTCGGCTGGGGGGCCCTTGCCCTTGTCGTTGCACAGGGCGTGCTCGGCGGCCTGCGGGTCCTGTGGGTCTCGCTCGACCTCGCCATGGTGCATGCCTGCGTCGCGCAGATCTTCTTCGCACTGCTCGTGGCGATGACGCTCTTTACCACTGAGACGTGGCGGACGGGCGGCGGCATTCTCCCCGATACCGACGCAGCCACGCGCCTTCGCCGTCTGAGCTTCGTTACCACCGGCCTCATTTACCTGCAGATTGTGCTCGGCGCGCTGCTCCGGCATCCCGGGGGGGGGCTGGACGTGGGCTTCGCCGCCATCCACATCACGGGGGCCTTCGTCGTTGTGGGGCTGGTCGTCGGCGTGTTTGTCCTGGCCCAGAAGCACTTTGCGCACAACGCGAGTGTCCGATGGTCTACCGGCGCGTTGCTCGGTGCTGTCGGCCTGCAGTTTGCCCTCGGCCTGTTCGCCTTCATTCTGATGCTGTACGAAGCGCCGCAAGGCATCCGGAGTGCCCTGCAGATCATTTTGACGGTCGCGCACCTTGTGGTCGGGGCGCTGCTCTTTGCCGCCTCGGTTGTAACCTCGCTCCTGCTGGCTCGCACGCCTGAGGAAGCCCCCATCATCGACACGCCCATCCGCGAGCGACCCGCCTCCGATCCCGTTCCTGCCCACCACGAAGCCTGAGTCTCCCCCTGCGTCTGCGGTTCTGCCCTCGTGCCTATGCCTCCTCTTCCCCCCAATCAATCGCGGTCGGACCCCCAGGCCGTTGCGGTTCCGGCGGATGACTCCGTTTCCGCCGCTCATCGGTCGTCGTGGAGCGTCCTGCGCGACTACTTGGAGCTCACGAAGCCCGAGATATCGTTCCTTGTCACCATCTCCGCACTCGCGGGATTTCTGGTGGGGTCGCCGGGCGCGCTCGACGTATGGACCCTCGTCTGGACGCTCGTCGGTGTGGCGCTGTGTGCCGGCGGCGCGGGGATGCTCAACCACGTGAAGGAGCGGGCCCTCGACGCGCAGATGAAGCGCACCCGCGATCGGCCGCTCCCCGCCGGACGTGTCTCTCCGAAGACGGCGCGCTACGTCGGGTTTGGGATGGCCTGCGTCGGCATTGGCATCATCTGCCCCCTCGTGAACCCACTCACGGCCATCCTGGCCGGTGCCACCGTGGTGCTGTACTTGTACGTGTACACGCCCCTGAAGCGCGAGACGAAGTGGAATACGGTTATCGGAACCATTCCGGGCGCGCTACCGGCCCTTGGCGGATACACGGCCGCGACCGGAAACGTGGGCACTGCCGGATGGGCCGTCTTCGCCATCCTGGCGCTTTGGCAGATGCCCCACTTTCTCTCCCTCGCCTGGATGTATCGGAAGGACTACGCGCGCGGCGACTACGCGATGCTCCCGGTCGTAGAGCCCAGTGGCGACTCGACCGCCTGGCAGACGGTCGGCTTCACCGCGGCGCTTCTGGTTGCTAGTCTCGTGCCCACCTGGATCGGCGTCACGGGCTGGATCTATGCCCTCGGGGTGGCCCCACTGGGCCTCTGGTTCCTGTGGACGGCCGTCGTCTTCGCCCGGGAACGCACCGGGCAGACGGCCCGCCGCGTTCTGAAGGCCTCAATCGTGTACGTCCCCGTCCTCGTCGCCGTGCTGTTCGCCGACTGGATGGTGTAGGCCGCCGCCTCCGTGGCAAACGACGCGCCGACGGGGACTCCCCGGCCACCGCGGACTGTGAAGCGGACGCCTGGATCTCCAACAACGTTTTTGCACCGTGGACGGGGGACCCGTGCAACGTCCCCCCGCCGAAGCGCATTCACTCTCACGTGCTTCGGCTCAAATCCCGACCTGAAGCCGCCGCACCTGCATCGCTTCACCGTTCGCCCCCGCCCGATGACTCGTCCGGCCGTCGACATCCAGCACGTATCCCACCGATACGGGGAGCACACGGCCCTCGTCGACGTGACGCTGTCTATTTCGCCCGGGTCCCTGTACGGCGTGCTCGGCCCCAACGGAAGCGGCAAAACCACCCTGTTCCGCATCCTGGCCACGCTGATGCCGCCCTCAGAGGGCACAGCCCGCGTGTTCGGGCTCGACACGACGGCAGACCCGACGGCTGTCCGGCAGAAGTTGGGGGCCGTCTTCCAATCCTCCGCGCTGGACGAGAACCTGACGGTCGTGGAGAACCTTCGCTTTCAGGGCGCGCTCTACGGACTGACCGGACGCACGCTGCGCGAGCGCATCCAGCAGCTGCTCGCCCGCTTCGACGTGGCGGACCGCGCTGACGACGCCGTCAAGACACTGTCGGGGGGACTCCAGCGCCGCGTGGATCTGGTCCGGGGCCTGCTGCACCGCCCGGACCTCGTGCTGCTCGACGAGCCCACGACCGGCCTCGACCCGATGGCCCGGCGCACCTTCTGGGCCTCCATCGACCGGCTGCGTCAGGAGGAGGGCACCACGCTCCTGCTGGCCACGCACCTGATGGACGAGGCCGAGCGGTGCGACCGCGTCGCCATCCTGACTGAAGGGGCCTGCGTCGCCGACGGCGCACCGTCGGCCCTCAAAGCCGAACTGGGCGACGAAATGCTCTGGCTTTCAACCGACGATCCCGCCGCTCTCCGCGACCGCGTGACGACCCGGTTCGGCGTGTCGGCGCGGGTCATCGGCTCGATGGTTCAGGTCGACCACCCCGATGCCCCGTCGCTACTGCCCTCGATCTACGCCGCCCTCGGCGATGGCATTCGCAGTGCCACGGTGCGCCGCCCCACCCTGGAAGACGTCTTCATGGTGCACGCCGAAACGGCCCTGCCCCCCGACGAGAGAGCCACAGGGCTTGCCGAGTCGACATCGGCCGATGCTTCTGTCTCGTAACCGTATCCGTCCGCGGACTTGCCTCCGTCCTGCACGGTCCCGCGGACCCAAACCCAGTTTCTTTATGCGTCGTGCCCTGCACACCGTCGCCGCACTGTCCGGCCGCGAAATCCTTAAGTTTGTTCGCGACCGGAGTCGCCTGCTGGGTGTCCTTGTGCAGCCGCTCGCCTTTTGGGTGCTGCTCGGCCTCGGCTTCCAGGGCACCTTTCAGATGCCGAGCGGCACGACGGCCGGCGTCGGGTACATCGAGTTTCTGTTCCCCGGCGTCATTGCACTGGTTCTGCTGTTTACCGCCATCTTCTCCACCATCTCGATTGTGGAGGAACGGACCTCCGGCTTCCTGCAGGCCGTGCTCATTGCCCCAGCGCCACGCACGGCTCTCGTCTTCGGCAATGCGCTCGGCGGCACGGCCCTTGCTACCGGCCAGGCCCTTCTGTTTCTGTTTGCGCTGCCGGCCATCGGGGTGGTGCCGAGCCTGGGTGGTATCGCCTTCATTCTGGTGATTTGCCTGCTCGTGGGCCTGGCGTTTACCGCACTCGGCTTCTCGATCGCGTGGCGCATGGAGACGACGCGGGGCTTCCACGCCGTCATGAACTTGTTTCTCCTCCCGCTGTGGTTCCTCTCTGGGGCCATGTTTCCGGCGGAGGGCGCAGCGCCGGTGCTGCGCTGGCTCGTGTGGGCCAATCCCGTCTCCTACGCCGTGAGCGGGCTGCGCTCGGGCATGTACAGCTTTGCCGCCGATGCCCCGGCGCTACTCGTGGCACCGTCCGTGGCGTTCGGTGTGAGCTTGGGCTTTGCCGTCCTCACATTGGGCGTCGCGGTGTGGACCGTGAAGCGGCCGTTCTTCAAGACGTGAGCTCTCGCGTGAAGGCATCGGAACCTGTTTGGCGGATGGATGAGAAGCCGACACGAGCAAAGGGAGGCCTTGGTCATCCTGCGGAGCAGGGCGAGTGCAGAAGCCGTTTTGCGCGAGA
>CAYFSC010000187.1:0-5740 GCA_964345695.1 uncultured Rhodothermales bacterium
GCCGAGCGCGTCGCCCACCGCGGTTCCGAGCAGCGATCCCAGAACGATATCGTCGGTCATTTGTGGATGGGGGGTGATTTGTTGTTTGTTGGATCGGGCGTACCGACAGAACGCTTCAACGGTCCATCCGAACGCGCCCTCCCGCGCCGTTTCGTCGACCGCGTTAGCAACGACTTCACGAACGACGATCTTGAACGCATGAACTGGCTCCGCGGTGCGTGGGCGGTCTTTCGGAAGGACCTGCGGATCGAGCTGCGCAATCGCTACGCCGCCAACACGCTCCTCCTGTTTGTGCTGGCGGCGCTCCTCGTGGTCCTCTTTGCCGTTGGCCAGCAGCCCGTGTCGGAGCGGGTGCAGTCGGCGCTGCTGTGGATCGTGGTGCTGTTCTCCGCATCGATCGGGCTGGGGCGCTCGTTTGTGGCCGAGGAAGAAGGCGGAACGGTTCTGCTGCTGCAACTGAACACGCGCGCCAGCATGGTCTTTGCCGGCAAGCTGTTGTTTAACCTGGTCCTCGTCGTCGGCCTGACCCTGGTGGCCGTGATCGTCTTCCTGGTGCTGCTCGACGTGACGGTGCGTGCGCCCGGCCTGCTCGCCGCGACGCTCGCCTTGGGGGCGCTGGGACTCGCGGGCGCGACGACGCTGCTGGCCGCTCTCATCGCACGGGCCGCACGGCGCGGCCCGCTCTTGCCGGTTCTGCTCCTGCCCCTCCTCGTGCCGCTGCTCGTCTCGGGGGTCAGCGCCACGCGTAAGGCGATCCTCGGTACCGGCTGGGCCAGCAGCCAGGACGAGCTGCTCACGCTCATCGGCTTCGCCGGGGCGACCATTTCGGCCGCTTTTCTGCTGTTCGACTATGTATGGCAGGATTAGAGTATGGCAGGATTAGACCGGCTCTGCTCCGGCCCCGAGGATGCAGCGATCGGCGTCCAGCGCCCGCTCTCGGCATTTAGAGCCGAATTCACCGCCTCGCGGGAAGAAAGCGCACGGCTTCGTGTTAGGAAGTTTTCCTGAGTGGTTCCCCACGGTTCGTTTTTGTTCTGTCATGGCTTCGACGGCTCCGCCTCCCATTCTGCCCCGCGGCGTGTACCGGACGGTGCGTGCCCTCGTCGTGGTGGTGCTCACGGGGGTGATCCTTGCGGGCTTCCTGGGATGGATCCCCCAGCTCAACATCCTGGAAGAGTCGGCGCGCAACCTGTATTTCCACGTCCCAATGTGGTTTACGCTCATGGCGGCCACAGTCGTCTCGGCCTACCACTCGGTGCGCTACCTGCAAACCGGCCGCCGCATCCGCGACATCCGCGCTCGGGAGGCGGCGCGCCTTGCTCTCGTCTTCGGGATTCTCGGCATCATCACCGGGATGGTGTGGGCCCGCTTCACGTGGTACGAGGGAACGGGCAAGTGGTGGAACTTCGACCCGAAGCAGTCGATGGCGGCGGTGCTTCTGCTCATCTACGGGGCCTATTTCGTGCTGCGCGACGGCATCGACGACCCCGACAAGCGCGGTCGCATCGCGGCGGTGTACAACCTGTTTGCGGTGGTGACGATGCCGTTCCTGCTGTATATCCTTCCCCGCCAGATGCAGAGCCTTCACCCGGGCGCCGAAGGCAACCCCGCCTTCAGCCAGACGGACCTCGCCCCCGCCATGCGCTGGGTGTTCTACCCCTCCGTCCTGGGCTTCATCGGCCTGTTTTGGCTGCTGTACACCCAGCGGGTGCGCCTGGCCCGCATCCGAGAACGGCTTCGCGACAAACCTGAACTCTGACGCTGTCGGATCCAACCGGCCTCCCCGCCCTCATGACCGTGCACCCCGTTTCCGCCTCCGATGCGCCCCCGACGCGGCCGCAGCAACAGCGGCCCGACTCGGCGGCGTATGACTCTGCCTGGGCGCAGACGGAGACGCCGTCGGCCGCGCCCGGTGGTCTGGAATCCTACATGACTGCCGACGGCAAGGTGTACGTCGTCCTTGCCGTCGTGCTGATCATCTGGCTCGGGCTCCTCCTTCTCCTGTTTCGCACCGACCGCAAGATCGGCCGCTTGGAACGGCGCCTCGACGAAGACGGTTCACAAAACGAGTAGTGCTTTTGTGTCTGCACAAGGCACCTTCCGCTCTCGGTCTGCTCAACGTCCCCCTCGGTTTAACGGATTTCCTTGTCGCCATGAAGCCCAAAACCCTGATCGGTCTCGTTGCCATGGTCGGCTTTGCCGGGTTGCTCTTCGTCAACTTTGGGAGCCAGGTGGGCGGCTACATGAACTTTCAGGAAGCCGCACAGAGTGGAGCGAAGGCGCACGTAGTAGGAACGTGGGCGGAGGATCGCCCGATGCACTACGACCGGGCGCAGAACGTCTTCGTCTTCCACATGCGCGACGAGAACGGGAACGTGCGCCGCGTGCGGTACAACAACCCGAAGCCGTCCAACTTCGAGCAGGCCGACCAGCTCGTCGTGGAGGGCTACGCGCAGAACGAAACGTTCGTGGCTGACCACATTCTCGTGAAATGCCCCTCGAAGTACAACGACACGAAGGGCCTGCAGAACGCCCAGGCGTCCACCTCCTCCGCCCCTGGGCAGCGATGATGCGCGACGTGCCCGACCGCCCTCGTCTCTCCCAGTGGATGACGTGCACCGCGCGTCGCCACGCGATCTCCCTGTGCCTCCTCGTCCTGGCTCCTTTTGTTGCCGTGGCCGCTCCACCCGACTCGCTGCTCCCGCCGTGCCCCGCGTCGCCCAATTGTGTGCGAACGGTACGGGCCATCGACGCCCCGCCGGAGGTCGTTTTTTCTGCGGCTCAGCAGGCGCTGGATGCCCTCGGCCCCACGGTGCTGGAAACGATGCCCGCGGACCGGCGGGCCCACGCTGTGTACCGCGTGGCACTCGTGTTCAAGGACGACGTGGATGCTGCCGTTACGGCGGCCGGCGACAGCGGCAGCCGCCTGCACATCCGCAGCGCCAGCCGTGTCGGCTACAGCGACCTCGGCGTCAACCAGCGCCGGGTGGATCGCTTCTTCCGTGCGCTGGAGGACGCGCTGGCGACGCCGTGACCGAGCCGCACAGAGGCGCCGTCTGCGACCGTAGGAACGGAAACCTGCACGGAGCGGGGGCCTCGGTCCAGATTCCGTGGCAATGGTCTGCCTTCTCACTTGCTCCGCCCGCCCGATTTCTGCCGTGAACGCGACGCCGTCTTCCTCGCCCCACCCTACGCCGCTCGGAACCGTCTTCGTCACCGGCGGCACCGGGTTCGTGGGCAGTCACCTCGTGGAGGAATTGCTGCGGCGCGGCGCCGAGTCGGTACGCTGCCTGGTGCGGTCGGACCCGAAGTGGCTGGCGGACCTCGACGTGGAGGTGGTCCGCGGTGACCTGTCGGACGTCGAAACGCTGTGGACGGCCCTCGACGGCGTCGACGCGGTGTACCACGTGGCCGGCGTTACGCGAGCCGAGGACAGGGCCACGTTCGAGCGCGTCAACGTGCAGGGCACGCTCAACCTGATGGGAGCTGTGAAGCATGCCGCGCCGGACGTGGATCGCGTGCTCGTTACCAGCAGCCTGGCCGCCGTCGGGCGATGCGAGCAGGAGGTGGCCACGGAGGATGTGCCTCTCCGCCCCGTCAGCCACTATGGCCGCAGCAAGGCGCAGATGGAGGCGGCGCTGCGCGATCCGCACGAAATGACGACGTCGTACGCCGAGGCCTTGCCGCTGACCGTGGTGCGCCCTCCCGCCGTGTATGGGCCCCGCGATCGGGACATCCTCGACTTCTTCCGGACGGTGCAGCAGCACGTGTGTCCGGTGGTCGGGTGGGGATCCGAGCCCGCGGTGAGCCTCATCCACGTGCGCGACCTCGTCCGCGGCATGGTCGCCCTGGCCACGACGTCCGCCACGGCCGGCGACACCTACTTCTTGAGCAGCAACACGCCGTACGCCTGGAACGACGTGAAAGCAGCCGCCACCGAGGCTCTTGATACGTGGGCTGTGACGGTGCCGGTGCCCGGCCCCCTCCTGGGTGCGGTGGGCACCGTGGCCGAGGGGTGGGGACGCATCACCGGCTCCTATCCGCCGCTCAATCGCGAGAAGACGCGCGAGATCCGCTACGGCTGCACCATGTGCTCGCACGACAAGGCCGCGGCCGCCGTCGGCTTCGAGCAGCAGATTCCCCTCGACGAAGGCGTGCGGGCTACCATCGACTGGTACCAGAATCACGGATGGCTGTAGCGTCCAGTCGGGCCTCGATGGCGGCGCCCATGTGCCGGAGCCAGGAGACCAACGTCCGTGGGAGGGTTCCACGAGAGGGTTCCACGACCGGGATCCCAACAGAGTCCATTGGACGACCCGTTCAGTGGCAGATCGTTGCCTCAACAATGCCCTTCGCCGATTTCCTTCTCCGATCGATGCGTGGATTTCGCTGGACCGGCCTCGTCGTCGCCGCTTCACTCTTTGTCGCCGCGGCGGCCGCCCCCGATGTGCTGCGGATTGGCGCGTTCTCCGCGGCCGATCCGGACCAGGGTTTGCCCGAGGACTGGGAGCGGCTCACCCTCGGCAAGGCCGATCGGCACACGTCCTACGACCTGGTGGAGATCGACACGACGGTGGCGGTGCGGGCCGTAAGCCGCGGGGGCGCCTCGGGCCTGATCCGGCGGCACCGCATCGACCCGTCGACGCATCCCATGCTTACGTGGCGCTGGCGGGTGAACGACACGGTCGCGAACGGCAACGCGTTCACAAAGGACGGCGACGACTTCGCCGCGCGCCTCTTCGTCACGTTCGACCACGATCCCGGGCTCGGCGGGCGCATCAAGCGGTCGGCGCTGCGGGCACTCGGCTACGACGACGTGCCGACCCGGGCGCTCAACTACGTGTGGGCCCGCCGCGCCCCGACAGATACCGTGTTCGCCAGTGCACATACCGATTGGGTGCAGATGATCCCCGTCGAGCGCGGCAGCACGCGAACGGGGGTCTGGGTCGTCGAATCGCGCGACGTCCGCGCCGACTATCGCCGGGCCTTCGGCGAATCCCCGCCGGCCATCACCGGCGTCGCCATCATGACCGACACGGACAACACCGGGGGCACGGCCACCGCTTACTACGGCGACATCGCGTTCCACGCTGCCACGCGCGAGACCGCCGTTGACCTCGACCTGCGGAGGGACTGACGCCGAACGGTCCCTCCGGATTCACCGGGTCTTGGTCTCTGAGAGGCTTTCGGAGCCCGCCACGCCGAACCCCGCAGCCCGGCGTGGGTAGGAGGAAACACGCTAACACAACACCGACACCCCGCAACGCCGGCACTGCCGTGCAGGGAAGCCTCTCGCACCTGTTCCGACGCCTTGCGGGCTACAAAACAGCAACTGATTTATGCAGACCGGAACCGTGAAGTGGTTCAGCGCCGAGAAGGGTTATGGATTCATCAAGCCCTCCAGCGGCGGCGAAGACGTTTTTGTTCACCAAAATAATGTTCGCGGCATGAGCTGGGACGACGGCCTCCGTGACGGAGACCAAGTCGAGTTCGAGACCGAGAGCACGCCGAAAGGCATCAGCGCCATCAACGTGGAAGTGTCGAGCAACTAACGCTCGATGTCACATTGTGACGCGAAGCACAAAAGCCCGGCCGACCGCCGGGCTTTTTGCGTTGCCCCCCGCTGCCCATGTCGGACACCCGGCGCCAAGGGGCCGCAGAAACCGAGGAAGGCATTTCACTTCGGAATGCGGGAAGCAAACAACCGGGACGTCCGGCCTGGCGGAGAGGTCTGATGCGC
>CAYFSC010000188.1:0-5739 GCA_964345695.1 uncultured Rhodothermales bacterium
TTTCCTAAGAGGTCGTCTTTCCGAAAGGGCGTCGGTCAGCTACGAGTGGCTGATGCTGACGGCGCTCGCGCTCGGGCGTTCGGGTCTGAGCCTGGCGCGAAATATTAAGCAGGACACCGATCATGATGCCGTTGGCGAGCATCGAGGTGCCGCCGTACGACACGAAGGGCATCGGCAGCCCCGTCACCGGCAGCAGCCCGCAGGAGACGCCGGCGTGGATGAAGCCGTAGGCCACGACCAGCGTCGTAAACCCGACGGCCAGGAAGAGGCCGAGCGGATCCGGGGCGTCGCGGGCGATGCGCAGGTAGCCGCGGAAGAGGAGGACGCAGAAGCCCACGAGGAGCCCAAACGCGCCGATCAGGCCGTACTCTTCGGCGATGATCGCAAAGATGAAGTCGTTGTAGGGAGCAGGCAGGAAGTCGCGCTGGACGCTCTTTCCGGGGCCCACGCCGGTGAGCCCCCCCATGGCGAAGGCGATGCGAGCCTGCTTGGCCTGGTAGCCCTCCCCCTGCGGATCCATGACGTGCTCGGTGTCGGTGGCCGAGAAGATCTTGACGCCGAGGTACGACTCGACGCGCGCGGCCCGGTTGGGCGAGCTCATGATGAGGGCTGCGCCCAGCAGCGCGCCCAGAACGCCGAGCCCGCCGATCTGCCAGGTGCTCACCCGGCCGACGAAACACATCAGCATGATGACCACCAGCACCACGAGCGAGGTCGAGAGGTCGTCGAGGCCGATGAGGGCAATGGTTCCAAACACCCACACCAGAATGGGAAGGAACGAGCGCGTGAAGTCTTTGACGTAGTCTTGCTTCTGCGTCAGCAGCACGGCCACGTACATCAGCAGCGCGACGCGGGCGAGATCGGACGGCTGAAAGCCAATGCCGGCGAAGCGTATCCAGCGGTCGGGCCCCTCGGTGACGAAGCCGGTGATCTTCACGGCCAGCAGCAGGCCGAGGGCGCCGATAAGAAAAATGCGGCTGTACCGCGCGATCGTCCGGTAGTCGACCAGGCTCACGACGCCCATCGCCGAGAGCGCCAAGACTGCGTGCGCCACGTGGCGGAACAGGAGCGGATCCGGGCTGCCGCTTCCCTTCGTCTCGGCCAGAAACGTGATGGCGCTGTAGACGGCAACGACGCCGACCCCCATCAGCGCCAGCACCACCCACACGACGTATTTGTCCGCCGGGGCGCGGTCCTGGAAGAAGTTCGTAAGTCGGGAAACAGCAGCGGTCATCGGGGAAATTCGAAGTTCGAAGGTTGCATTTCGAAGTGTGTGGTGCCGACCGCTTTCGCACGGCCTTTCGGGATCGACACGTCGCACTTCACAGTTCGCATTTCAACTTGTCTCAGAGCTTGTTCAACTTGTCTCAGAGCTTGTTGACGAGGCGGCGGAAGGTGTCGCCGCGGTCTTCATAGTCGTCGTACATGTCGAAGGAGGAACAGGCCGGACTCAATAGCACCACATCGCCGCGCTCGGCAAGGCGGCGCGCCTGCGTAAGCGCCTCTTCCATCGACCCGGCCGTGGCCCGCTCGTCGGCATTGCGCCCCAGCTCGTCGTACACCGTGTCGGCGCTTTCGCCGATGGCGACCACGGCGCGCACCTTCTCGCGCACCAGCGCTTGCAGGCCGCTGTAGTCGTTGCCCTTGTCGCGCCCACCGGCAATCAGCACGATGGGCCGGTTGAAGCTCTCGATGGCGTACCAGACGGCGTTCACGTTGGTCGCCTTCGAGTCGTTGACGTACAGGACGTCGTCGAGGGTGCGCACGGTTTCGAGCCGGTGCGGCACGCCTTCGAAGCTCGACAGGCTCTCGCGGATGACGTCGTTTTTCACCTCCATCACCCGCGCGGAGACCGCCGCCGCGAGCGAATTGTACAGGTTGTGCTCTCCTCGCAGGGCGAGGTTGCTCCGCGAAGCGAAGGGGTCGTCGTGGCTGTTCATGCGCAGGTAGAGAGTTTCGTCGCGAAGGAAGGCTCCAAAGTCCGGCTCGTCGTGCGTGCTGATGCCGGCCGCGCGAAATCCGCGCGACGGGGCTTTCAGGGTCACATACTTGCGGACGAGCGCGTCGTCGTGGTTGTACACCACGGTGTCGCCGTCCGCCTGATTGCGAAAGATGTTGAATTTGGCCTGGGCATAGGCGTTAAAGTCGTGGTCGTAGCGATCCAGGTGGTCGGGCGTGATGTTGAGCAGAACGCTGACGCGCGGCCGAAAGGTGTCGACGTGGTCGAGCTGAAAACTCGACACCTCCAGCACCACCACGTCGCTCGGCCCGGCATCGCGCACGTAGTCCGAGAACGGGTAGCCGATGTTGCCGGCCACAATGACGCGGCGCTCCGGGTCGTCGGCGAAGGCCCGGCGGAAGACGTGACCCGTCAGGCTGGTCGTGGTTGTTTTTCCGTTGGTTCCAGTGATGGCGATGATCGGGGCGTCGCAGAACCAGGACGCCGTCTCGATCTCCGAGTAGATCGGCAGTCCGTTGCGGCGCACCTGCTGCGCGATGTTCGATTGCGTGGGCACCCCTGGGCTCAGCACGACGAAGTCGGCGTCGAGGGCGCGGCGGGTGTGGCCGCCGAACTCGTAGTCGATCCCGGCGTCGTCGAGGGTGTCCGTCAGTCCCTCCGTCGGCGGCCCGTGCTCGGTGAGGAACACCTCCGCTCCGGCCTCCGCCAGCAGCCGCGCCACTGCCCGCCCGCTGCGCGCTCCACCGACGACGGTGGCGGCCTTGTGTTGGAGGTCGGACGGGGTCATGGGGGCAGGGGGCAGGATGCAAAATCTGAAACTCGGTGGAATGGCAGCGCACGACGCGTCGTGCGCATTGGTCGGTAGCGTTTGGTTATCGGATGCGGAGGGTGAGAAGGGCGGCGATGACGGTGAGGGCCGTCACGATCCAAAAGCGGGTGACGATCTTGGCCTCGTGCGTCCCGCGCGCTTCAAAATGATGATGGAGCGGCGCCATCCGGAAGACGCGCTTGCCGGTGCCGGTGCGGCGGCGCGAGTACTTGAAGTAGCCGGTCTGAATGATGACGCTGAGTGCCTCGACGAAGTACACGATGCCGAGAATCGGGAGGAGCAGCTCCTTGCGCACCATCAGCGTCATGCCGCCGACGGCCGCGCCGAGTGCGAGCGCCCCGGTGTCTCCCATGAAGACCGTGGCCGGATACCCGTTGTACCAGAGGAACCCGAAGCAGGCCGACGCCATCGCGGCGCCGAACACCGTCAGTTCTCCGGCTCCCGGCAGGTACATCACGTTCAGGAACGTGGCGAGCTGTGCGTTGCCCGACACGTAGGCCAGCGCCACGAGGCCGAGCGACACAAAGGCCGTCACGCCGGTCGACAGCCCGTCGAGACCGTCGGTTAGGTTGACGGCGTTGGAGACGGCCGTCATGATGAACACGACGACCGGGATGTACACGAGCCATCCGAGGTCGATGCCGTTGACCCAGTCCTGGAAGAAGTAGTAGTCGACGACCCGGTCCTTGAGGAAAGGGACGTACGTGAGCGTGTTGTAGTCGCTGAACGCGGGGTGGAAGTACAGCACGGCCCCGACGAGAATGCCGATGCTCACCTGTCCGGCCACCTTGTAGCGCGCGGGCAGGCCGTCCTTGTTTTTCAGCACCGTCTTGATGTAGTCGTCGGCAAACCCGACGGCGCCCATCCAGGCGGTCGCCAGCAGAATCAGCCACACGTACGTTTCGGCAATGGCGCCCCACAGGAGGACGGCGCCGAGGATGGAGAGCAGGATGATGAGGCCGCCCATCGTGGGCGTTCCCGCCTTGTGGGCGTGGTCGATCACGCCGGCTTCTTCGCCCTCGCGCACCTGCTCGCCGAACTGCTGCTGCCCCAACCACCCGATGATGCTGCGCCCGGCAAACAGCGCCAGGGCCAGCGCCGTCATGGCGGCCAGCGCCGAGCGGACGGTGATGAACTGAATCACCTGGAAGCCCGGGGGCTGGTACACCTCCTCTAAGTAGCTGATGAGGTAGTACAGCATTCAGTGTCGAGTGTCGAGCGTCGAATGAGACGCGACCTCTCGAAGGCTGGTTAGCGGGACTCGAAGTAGGTGCGGGCTTTCTTTCGGTCGTCAAAGGGGCGCTTGTCGGTACCCACGACCTGGTACGTTTCGTGGCCCTTGCCGGCAATAAGGACGACGTCGCCGGGATCGGCCTGCGCCGCGACGGTGCGGATTGCCTCCTCGCGGTCGACGATCCACTGGGCGTCGCCGGGACGGCTCACGCCGCGACGAATGTCGTTGAGGATGGCCTCGGGTTCTTCGGTGCGCGGGTTGTCGCTGGTAACGACGACGCGGTCGGCGAGCTGCTCGGCGATGCTGCCCATCACGCGGCGCTTCGACCGGTCGCGGTCGCCGCCGCAGCCGAAGACGCACCACAACGTTCCGTCGAACGAGGCGGGAAGGGTGTCCCGAACCGACGACAGGATGTTCTCGAGCGCGTCGGGCGTGTGAGCATAGTCGACGATCACGGTCGTGCCGTCGTCGAAGTGCAGCTGCTCGAAGCGCCCCGGAATGGGCGGCGCCTCCTCCAGGGCATCGAGCACCGCGCCGGCGTCGTGGCCGAGCGCGCAGCCGGTGGCGTAGGCTACCGCGAGGTTGTAGGCGTTGAACCGCCCGGCCAACCGAAACGACCGCTCCTGCCCGTCGAGGCGCAGGCGCAGTCCGCTCACCGTGCTCTCTACAATCTCCACCGGCACGTCGGCCGCCGCTCGATTGTCGGCGTCGAGCGCAACGGTCACGACCGCGGCCTCCGTGTCTTGCATCATGAGGCGGGCGCTGTCGTCGTCGGCATTGACGACGGCGGTGGCGCCGGGAGCGAGGCCGTCGAACAGCTTCTTCTTGGCGTCGCGGTAGGCCCTTACGGTGCCGTGGTAGTCGAGGTGGTCGGAGGTCAGGTTCGTAAAGATGGCGACGTCGTACCCGACCGAGCGCACGCGCTCTTGGTCGAGGGCGTGCGACGAGACCTCCATCGTGCAGGCCTCGCAGCCGTCGTCGACCATGTGATGGAGCGTACGCTGCAACTCGATGGGCCCGGGCGTTGTCAGGGCGGCGTTGGCCGCCACGGTGCCGGTACGCACCTCGATCGTGCTAATGAGGCCGGTCGGCGTGTCGAGCGCTTTCAGCAGGTGGTGGGTCAGGTAGGCGACGGTCGTCTTGCCGTTCGTTCCCGTGACCCCCACCATCTGCAGAGCGTCGGACGGATCGCCGTAGAAGGCGGACGCAATCTCCGCGAGCGCACTCCGCGAGTTGCGGACGTGCGCGAAGAGCGTCGACGGATAGCGGGTCCGCGCGTTCTCGGGCACGGCCTCGCAGATCACGATGCGAGCTCCGTTCTGAATCGCTTTGTCAATGAACGAATGTCCGTCGGCCGACGTGCCGCGAATGGCGGCGAAGAGGCCGCCGGGTTGAACCCGTCGGCTGTTGTCGGCCAGGTGATGAAGAACAATGGTTTCGGGCGGGGGCGCCTCCGGCCCCTCGACGACCCGCCGCAGCAGCTGCGCCTCCTCCAGGCGCTGCCGAAGCGCAACCCACGGCACCGACCGCATCCCGGAGTCCGGGAACGACGTGGACGTCGATGAGGAGGATTCGGAGGCAGGCATGGGGCGAGTCGGTCAGCGAATGTCGGTCGGCCGGATGCGTCTTGTCACAGGTTCGTTCTGGAGAGTGATGTTCTTTCCGTACCGTTCAGCGAAGTCGTTCGGGGATGGCGGCGCAGAAATCCCGTTGCAG
>CAYFSC010000189.1:0-5715 GCA_964345695.1 uncultured Rhodothermales bacterium
CGTCACGGCGGCCTGATCGTTCACGAGCGGATTCGCCGTGTCGACCTGGCCGGCCGGGTTCACCTTTGGCCACACCGCCCGACTGTAGAGCGCCCGGGCCTTCATGCCGAGCAGCGTCGTGTGAAGGCTCGTGCCCGAGTCGGTCAGCGACAGGGCATTCTCAATGTACGTGAGGGCCGTGTCGTACAGGCCCGCCATGTTTTCGGGACCCACCGGCGGCGCGCCTTCTTGCCGGTTCGAGCCGATCGGGTAGTTCTCAAACATGTCGGCGATGGACGTGTAGGTGATGGCTCCGTACAGATACAGGCGCGCCAGATCGGTATCGTCCTGCAGGTCGCCTTCCGAGCGGAAGGCTTCGACGCGTGAGATGAAGTCATCGGCCTGCCACCGAGCCTCCGCCAGGTAGGGAAAGGCCGCGTCCGTAAACTCGTTGATGCGGTCGCTGAGTGCGCCCTGGTCGAGTTGTCCCCAGGCGTCGCGTGATCCAATCCAGGTGAGTTCGTCGGTGGCCGTGTGATACGGGGCATGCATGGCTCCTAGCCCGCGCGTCAGGCTGGCTTCGGCGCCGTTGGCCATGGCGGTCGAGGCCGATGGATTATTGAGGTCGCCTTCGATGAGTGTGTTCGGATTGTCCACCTCCAGAATGTCGCCGCATCCGGCGACGACGATCAGGAGAATAGCGCTGATGCAGAGAGAAGCGTAGCGTAGCAAACGTGTCATTCGTTTTTGGGTCGGTCGTTGGTGGGACGCGGAAAAGGGGGACGCAGCACGCGACCGGCATGGTCCTGGAGCTCAACATCACTCCAGGACGCACCGGCGCGACGCGCCGTTAGAAGCCGAGTTGCATGCGAAACTCGAACCGACGCGGAATCGGGAAGCCGAAGGCCTCAACGCCCGTGAGGTAGTTCTGATCGAGGCTCGATCCCGATCCACGCCCCACTGCATTCAGTTCCGGATCGACGCCGCTGTAGGGCGTAAATAGAGCCAGGTTGCGGCCTGCAAGGGTGAGCGACAGGTTCCGAATGCGGAACTGCTCGGTGAGCGACTGCGGCACATTGTACGTGAGGGCCAGTTCGCGCCAGCGCACGAAGTCCGCCCGCTCGACCGTGTTGAGACCACTGAACGGAGCCAGGGCCAGCAGATCGTTGATCCACGTCTCAAGGGCTTCGACCCGCACTTCCCCACTGTTTTGAGGATTCCCGCTTCCATCAAGTCCGCCCGTGAGGTAGTCCACCTGGGCCTGCGACGCCTCCGGCGTGTTGCGCCCAATGAACGGGTTCGAGTTGCGGAAGGCGTCTGTCAGATTGTTGACGTAAAAGTTGCCCGCTTTGTACTCGAAGAGCGTCGACACCTGAAAGTTGTCCAGGAAGCCCACGTCGAAGCCGAACGAGCCGGAGAAGTCCGGCGTCGGCTTGCCGAGGAAGTGGTCGGCCGGATCGCCCGTGGGACTGTCGGGATTCTGTGCGATGAGCACGTTCGCCAGGCTGCTCGGCATCGCTGCGGACCCCGGCAGGGCGCCTCCAAGATCGCTCGGGGTGAGCCCACCAAGGAAGTTGACGAGGAAGTCGCGCGAGTCCGGATTGCCGTCGCCGTTCAGGTCCACGGGGAGGGTGCCCTCGGGCGTGTCTTGCAGCTGCACGCCGAAGTGGGTGCCCGGGGCAAAGCCCTCGACAATGTAGTTGCGATACCGCGGGTAGCTGCCGCCCACCTTAATCGGCGGTGCGCCACCGAGGTCGGACACCTGCTCGTAGAGGTACGCCGTATTCGCAAACACGTCGATCGACACGTCGTCGCGGTCGAGCACGGTGGCGTCGAGAGCAATCTCTACGCCCTGTGCGTCGAGCTGACCGATGTTCGACAGCTGCGTGGCCCGGAAGCCGCCGGTGACGGGGAACTGCCGGGAGACGAGCGCTTGATCGACCGTGCGATTCCAGTACGTGCCCTCCATGCCGAACCGATCATTGAAGAGGCCGAGCTCGAGGCCCACCTCCCACTCAGTGGCAATCTCCGGCTCCAGTTCCGGGTTGCCCAAGTTGTCCGGCACGATGCCCGGTCCAGAGCGCGACGACAGCGAACTAAAGGTGGTGAGCGCGTCGAAGGCACCCGGCTGCAGCCCCGACTGCCCGACGGCCGACCGGAAGCGGAGCGACGAAATGGGGCCGACGTCGTTCTCCCAGAAGGGCGCGTCCGACGGAATGAACGACACCGAGGCCTTTGGATACAGCACACCGCTGAAGTCGGAGCCGAACGCGCTGTTGGCGTCGTACCGCGTGCCGACCGTCAGGAACACGTAATCGTTGTAGCCCACCTGGCCCTCGGCGAAGATCCCGCCGTTGATGACCTCCGAAAAGCTTTCGAGCACCGCTGTATTGGCCGCCGCGTCGGTCACCTCGAAGCCCGGCCCCGGAAAGTCGAATCCGTTACCCGACTCCAGCGTACCGCGCGACACAAACCCCTGAATCCCGGTCGTAAGGTCGCCGGTAAACTGTTCGGAGAGCTGTGCGGACCCGTTGACCCGCGAGTCGAGCGTGAGCTCTAGCTGGTTCACGTCGGCAAAGCTGCGCTCGCCATCCGGCGTGTCGGACGCGAAGTTGTCGATGTTCCAGCCAAACGGGCGGAATTCCGTGTTTTGCGAGTTGGTGAAGTCAACGCCGAACTTCGTATCGAACGTGACCTGTTCGATGGGGCGATACGTGATGTTGCCCGATCCGTTGAAGTGCTTCGTTTCCTGCTCGACGGACTGGCGGAGCGACTCGTTCACGGTCGCGAACGCCACCGTACCCGATCGGTTATTCGGCGCCACGAGCTCCGGCTTGCTGAACTGTGCCAGCGAGATGATGCCGTAGATGTTGTTGTTCGTCTGGAGGGACTGTACCTGACTGTCGGTGTAGCCTGTCGTCACGCGCAGCGACAGCTTGTCCGACGGTGTAATGTCGACGCGAGCCGTTCCCTGGTAGCGCGCCACCGCGTCGTTGGCCAGCGGATCGATGCCTTCGGGATAGTCCGGATTGCGAAAGAACGTGGGCTCGAAGGGGCCGTCGTTGTCCTCGACCCGCGCGCTCACGAAGTACCGGATGCCCTCGGCACCGCCGCTCACGCTTCCGGCGTACGACTGGGTCTGCCCGGTCCCGCTGAGCGCTTCGGGGACGTTCTGCCGCACAATCTCGTACGGCTGAATGTCCTGCCCAATCACGTCACTCATGACATCGGCCTGTGCCTGCGATCCGGCAAAGCCCGTCTGATCGGGGTAGGCGTCCGGAAAGACCGATCCAGACTGAGTCATCTGGAAGTTGAACTGCGGCGGACCGATCTTGCCCTGCTTCGTGAAGATCTGCAGCACGCCGTTTGAGGCCTGCGTGCCAAACAGCGTCGCCGCCGCGGCGCCCTTCAGCACCTCCACGCGCTGGATGGCCAGCGGGTTGATGTCGTCGAGTCGTGAAGGGGATCCCCCTCCGCCCGTGCCTACGAAGCCACCGCCGAAGCCGCCGCCGTTGTTGGCACGGACGCCGTCGACGTACACCAGGGGCTCATTGCTCTGCGAGAGGCTCGCCGACCCGCGGATACGAATGCGGGAGCCTTCACTCGCCAGCCCCCCGGAAGGCAGGCCCGACAGGCCCGGCTCGCGTCCCTGAATGATCTCCGAGACGTTCTGCACGGGCATCGACTCCAGATTTTCCGCGTCGATGGTCGAGATCGTGTTGCCCAGCTTTCGCTTCTCCACGGCCCCCCCGGCACCGGTCACAACCACCTCGTTGAGGCTCACCGCGCTCTCGCGCAGCCGGAAGCTAACCGTGGCTGTCTCGCCACTTTGGACCTCGACCTCTTTTCGGTTGGCCCGGAACCCGACGAAGCGTGCTTCGAGGGTATAGGTGCCGGCCGGAACGCCCGAGATTTCATACACGCCGTCGCTGTTGGTCACCGCGCCCATGCTCACCTCGGCGATGACGACCTGCACGCCCGGAAGCGTCTCGCCCGTCTTCGCGTCCTCGACTGTTCCCGTCACCGCCCCCTCTTGGGCGAATGCGGTGAGCGGCAACGCGACCAGAACGACAAGTATCGTGAGAAGCCTTTGTATCGACTGTGCCATAGGGGTTCTGCCTGGATTGGGTTCGAGCGAAACTCCGATGTGCCTTCTGGCAATGCGCGCCACAAATGAGGGCGCCGCGCTGCCCTGTGCCGAGAACATCGATCTGTGTGTGAGCCACCTGGTGGGGGCGACGCAACACGTTACACATCCGAGCTCTGTTTCAACGAGATTTTAACTAAAGACAGTCCTAATCAAGCAGGGGCGATCCGGAGACGCAAATCTTTTTGTGAAGAAAATGAAACGTGATAAAATGAGCGGCAATTTTCCGAATGTAAGCGGTTTTGTTCCTGCCACGAGCGGAAGCTAACGCGGTGCGATAGGACTCAGAGTTTGTTCTAAACCGGAAAGACGAGTGCAGAAGCGCCGGGGGCGGTCTCTAATCAAGGACTGCCGCACACCCTGCGCGCGACTGTTTTGGTCGGGTCTGCCGATGGGGAGCGGAGGCCGTGGCAGGCATTGAGGCCGCTTCGAGCACCAAGGCCCGAAGCAAGATGGGCTTTCGGAGACTGAATTCAGGTACGGTGCTTCCGAGCGTACGAATGGCCGGCAGGGCACAACGAGGATTACGGCTCCAGTCTCTGGAGGAGCGACCGAGCGTTGGCATTCGAAGGATCGATCTCGAGCACGCGCTTCAGGTGATGGCGGGCCTTCGTGGAATCTCCGGTGCGCAGGTAGAGCAGGCCGAGACTGCCGTGGACCGACGCGTTGTTCGGTGCCGCGACACGTGCGTTCTGGAAATGGGTTTCGGCACGGTCGAACAGCTCGACGCGGAAATAGAGACGCCCCAGTTGCAGGTGGGCCTGCACGAGGTCAGGGTCGAGGCGCGTGGCGGTCTGGTACGCGTCGCGAGCCCCCCGCACGTCTCCGGCCTGCGTGCGCAGAACACCCAAGTTGTACCATGCGTGCGGAACGTGCACGGAGTCGATGGTCACGAGCGTTTCCAGACGATCCATCGCGGCCCGTTGCTGCCCAGTGCGGACGAGCACTCCGGCCAGTCCCTGCTGCGCCTCGACCATTCTGGGTTCTATCTCGACGGCACGCCGGTATGCCTCCTGGGCAACGTTCGTTTGTCCCGCAGCTTCAGCCAGCGCCCCGTGCCAGTACTGCACCCACGCGTCGTCAGGATGCGCGCGGGCCGCATCGCGCATGACAGCCGCGGCGGCTGCGGTCGAGTCGTCGTCAGCCAGCGCGCGAGCGAGGGCAATGCGCGTCTCGGCCGCCCCCGATCTATCCTGGAGCGCCTTCCTGCCCGTCCGGATCGTGCGTTGCACATACGACGGATGGCGATGCATCGTCTCGTAGAAGCGGAAGTAGGCCACCGCGGCACGAGCTGCGGTTGTATCGGTTGCTGCCGGAGCGCCCTCCAGCGCCGTCATCTGTCGCAGCGCCATGAGCGGCAGTGGATTCGGCGTGTCGAACGATGGGCGCCCCGCCGACGGATCGCGCGGCGGGCCGGGACGCTTGCGGATCCAGTGGTCGGTAAAGGTAACGTGCGGCACGTCGCTCGTCCCTCCCTGCTGCAGGTGGCACGATACGCAGTTGCCGGATGTGGCGATGTCGGGCGTCGTGGCCTCGGGGCGCGCGCAGAGCGTCTGCTCTGCCGGCTGCTGGTGACAACTCCGGCACGT
>CAYFSC010000190.1:0-5703 GCA_964345695.1 uncultured Rhodothermales bacterium
ACCGTGAGGTATTGCGTTTGCATCGAGAAGACCCACTCGCCGTACTCCTGGAAGGTCGTGACGCCAATCCCCGACAGGGCCTCAAGCAATTCGGCATTGGTCATGCTGTCGGGGCGCCAGACGGGCGACTGGACGGCGTGTGCAACCAACGCTACGTAACTGTCTCGCAGGCTCCAGAAGATGACAAACGCAACGGTGACGGCAAAGAGCAGATAGCCGACGGGCGACACGAATCGCCGCGTCTCCCCGTCGAGGTAGCGGCATGCGGCGACGCCGGGATTGAGCGTGGCCACGCGCACGGTGTAGAGCAGGCCCTCATCCAGGTCGAAGAACCCGCGTACCATCTGGCGCACGAGCTCCTTGATGGTCAGCGGCTCGTCGCGGAATCGTTGCCCGCACTCGGTACAGTAGTTCCCCTGCCGCTCCGTCCCGCAGTACGTGCACACTTCGGGGAAACGCTCGTCGCAGTGCTCTGGCGCGTTCGGGGCAACGGCGTTTTGTGAAGCAACGGTGGGCATGACCGGGAGCACTGATAAACGAGGAACGCGCCCCCTACGGAACGCGCATCACCTGTGAATGTGGGAGGCCGCTCCGTCATAAACGCGATAGCCTCCCGTCGAAAACTTGCGGTCCTCGGGATCGGAGCGGTCGAACACCTCCTGCCCCTCCACCCACGTCTGCTCCACCTTGGTGTAGACGCTGAGCGGATCGCCGGAGAGCACAACGAAGTCGGCATCCTTCCCGGCCTCGAGCGAGCCGATCCGGTCTTCCATCCCGAGCATACGTGCTCCGGCCAGGGTCACTGCTTCGAGGGCGGCCTCGCGCGACATCCCGGCGCGCACGCCAATGGCCGGCGACCGAAGGAAGACGCGCGAGTCGGTGATCAAGTCGTCGGTATGGTAGGCCACGTCGGCGCCGGCCTCTTCGAGCACCGCACCGGTCTTGTACGCGACCTCGTCGGCCTCGTGCTTGCCACCGGGCGAGTCGATCAGGATGATGGACGCTGGAACGCCCGCCTCGGCGATCTCGTCGGCCACCTTCCAGCCCTCGCTCACGTGATGCAGCACGAGACGGAAGCCGAACTCTTCGCTCAGCCGGATGGCCGTGAGCACATCGTCGTGGCGGTGCGTATGAAAGTGAACGATGCGTTCGCGATTCAGCACCTCTACGAGCGCCTCCATGCGAAGGTTACGCGGCGGAGCCTCCGACGGATCGTCCGCGCTCTGCTGCTTCTGGCGGTACTGTTGTGCCTCGGCAAGCAGCGTGCGCGCCATGGCGGCCGACTTGGCACGCGTGCCGGGGAACGGTCCGCTGTCACGCTGCGGATTCGTTCCATTGGCCATCTTCATCCCTCCGCAGATGTCCGTGAGCACGTTACCGCACATCAGCAGATCGTCGATAGTCCCGCCCTTGCGGAGCTTCAGGTGGGTCGTCTGCCCGCTCATGAGATGGCCGGAGCCCGGGAGCACGTTGACCGTGGTAATGCCTCCCGCCCGCGCACGATGGAGAGAGGCATCGCGCACGTCAATGGCGTCGAGGGTACGCACCGCCGGATGGAGCGCCGCCGAGCCGTCGCCGCCGCCGCCATCGCCGATGTGCGAGTGCGTGTCGACGAGCCCCGGCATGAGCACCTTGCCGGAGACGTCATGCTCCACAGCGCCCGACGGCACGTCGACCGCGCCGGCTGGCCCGACGGCCTGGATCACGCCGTCCTGAACCACGAGCACGCCGTCGTCAATGCGCGGCCCGGCGATGGTGTGGAGGGTGGCACCGCGAAACACCTGCGGGCGATCCTGGGCATGGCCGGGGTGCGTGGTCCCTGTGCTGAGAAGAAGGAGAGCCGTCAGCAGCAACGCGAAGGGGACGCGGGAGCGAAGCAGGTGGAGGGGCGTCATGGTCGAGGCACTTCATTACAGAGGAGCAGGACTGTGCTGAACATAGCCGGTTCGAGGCGAACAAACAACGAGAACGAGATTCGCAGCCAAGCCTGTACATCGGGGTCAGACAATCATTCCCGGTCTGTAACACACGCTGTGATGGGGCCTTCCGCACGCTGTGCGTCGCGACTTGCCAGGATTCGACGGCACTTCTGCAAAAGGTCTCCGTAGGATGGGTGAATATCGAGCCAACCACCAGACCGCTCGGCCCATGTCGCCTCCGTCCTGGCTCCACCGCGTCGTTCGTACCACGCTGGATATCTACGAGCTGCGACTGTCCGTCGCGTTGGTCGCCAGCATGGGACTGGTTGCCCTGCTCCTCCATCTGCCCGCGCTCGGCCCCGAGGCGCGCGTCGGGTGGGGCTACCAGCCGGATTACGATCCGATTCCCCTGAGCGCCGTCCAGAAACCGGAGGAAAAGCCGGAGCGCGTCGAGGCGACCGAACGCGCTCCCGAGACGGCCCCGCAACCCACGCGTCATGCATCCGCAACGGAGGCAGTCACTCCCGGCGACGGCGAGGAAAGTAGTGAGCCCGAAAGCCACACCGCACCGCCGCCCGAGTCGGATGAGTCCGCCGCGGATCAACCGCTGCAAATGGTCCGCCTGGCACAAGATGAGCGCCCTGAACTGGTCGGCGGAAAGGGGGCGCTCGATCTCGACATTCGCTACCCAGACCGCGCCCGCCGCGAAGGCATCGAGGGGCAGTTGATCGTAGGCTTTACCGTAACGCAGGACGGCGACGCCCACGACATCCGTGTGTTGCAGTCGCTGCATCCCGCCTGTGACTCGGCCGCTGTCGATGCCATCCGTACCGCGCAGTTCGTGCCCGGAAAGCAAAACGGCGAGCCGGTACCCGTTCGCATGCGCCTCCCGATCCGGTTTCGGCTGCTTCCCAGTTTGAAGGCGTCCAATGCCTCCGGGTAGATCATCTCGCCACTCGTGCGAGACTGCCGCCCTACTGGCAGACGGTGAGAGGAACGTGGCACAAGCGGTGTCGTGTAACAAATGGCGCGGTGCGATTCGAAACCCTCCCTTTCCGCCGACAGGCTCCGATGCAGCATGGCCGTACGTTCCGGCCACGTCCCCTGCGAGCTTTCCGCGGCTCGGAAGCGCTTTCACCTCCACGAGATTTTCCTCGAAACGATCCCCTCAGACTCATGGCCGAAACCACTGCTGCTCCTCAATCCCGTACCGAAACGGCCGAAGACTTTTTGCCGATCAACGGGACGGACTACGTTGAGTTTTACGTGGGCAACGCCAAGCAGGCCGCCATGTACTACGCCCATCTGTTTGGCTTTCAGATCGTCGGCTACCGCGGTCCGGAAACCGGTCACCGCGAAGCCGCCAGCTACCTGCTTCGGCAGAACAAGATCCGTTTCGTACTGACCACCGCGCTCACGCCCGACTCCCGCATCGCCAAGCACGTTCACGAGCATGGCGACGGCGTGAAAGACATCGCGCTGTGGGTAGACGACGCCGAAACCTCGTTCGAGGAGGCCACCGCCCGCGGCGCCGTGCCCGTTCAGGAGCCGACCGTCCATGAAGACGAAGACGGCCAGATTGTGACGGCTGCCATCAAAACGTACGGCGACACGATCCACACCTTCGTCGACCGCACCGAGTACGACGGCCTCTTCTTCCCCGGCTTCGAGCCCTGGAGCAACCCGAACTGGTCTGCGCCCGACCCCGTCGGCCTGAAGCACGTGGACCACTGCGTGGGAAACGTCTACGAGGGCGACATGGACCGCTTCGTCGAGTACTACTCGCAGGTGATGGGCTTCAAGAACATGCTGGCTTTCACCGACGAAGACATCTCGACGGAGTACTCGGCGCTGATGTCGAAGGTGATGTCCAACGGCAACGAGCGCATCAAATTTCCGATCAACGAACCGGCCGAGGGCAAGAAGAAGAGCCAGATCGAAGAGTATCTCGAGTACTACCGAGGACCGGGCGTGCAGCACGTGGCCATGGCCACCGACAACATCATTGAGACCGTCGAGGACCTGCGTCGCCGGGGCGTCGACTTCCTGGAGGTGCCGGAGACGTACTACGACCCAGACGTCCTGAAGGAGCGCGTGGGCACCATCGACGAAGAGGTGGATGCCCTGCAGGAGCTCAGCATCCTCGTCGACCGCGATCCGGAGGGCTACCTCCTGCAGATCTTTACGAAGCCGGTGCAGGACCGACCGACGGTCTTCTACGAAATCATCCAACGGAAGGGCGCTCGCACCTTCGGCGCCGGCAATTTCAAGGCCCTCTTCGAAGCCATCGAGCGCGAGCAGGAAAAACGCGGCAACCTGTAGTCTCGCAGCCTCGACTTCGGCCTCGGAGGCCACCAACCGATTCCCGCAAACCGCCAACCCGCACTCGCCAATGCCATACTACACGCGCCTGGGGCAGGTCCCCAAGAAACGCCACACGCAGTTTCGGCGTCCCGACGGGGAGCTGCACACCGAAGAGGTGATCGGAGCAGAAGGATTTAGCGGCCTTTCTGCCATCGCCTACCACATCCACGAGCCGACCATCGTGGACAAGATCGGCGACCCGATCCCGTACGACATCGAGTACGCCGACGAGGACTTCCTGCAGCACCGCCACATCAAAGGCTTCGAGGTGGAATCCGGTGGCGACTGGCTGACCGGCCGTACGTACCTGATGGGCAACACCGACGTGCATCTTGCCCTGTGCCGCCCCACGGAGCCGCAAGAGGTGTTCTACCGCAACGCCTCGCACGACGAGCTCATCTACGTCCACGAGGGCGAAGGGCGGCTGGAAACGGTGCTCGGGACCGTGTCTTTCACGGAAGGCGATTACGTTCACGTGCCGCGCACGATCACGCACAAGTGGGTCTTCGACGGAGATCTGTCGGAGGACCCGCCGCGGCTGCTCGTCATCGAGTCGGCGTCGGAAGTCCAGTTCCCGGAGAAGTACCGCAACGAGCACGGCCAGCTTTTGGAGCGCGCGCCGTATCACGAGCGCGACATCCGGCCACCCGTCGAGCTGCAGACGATCGACGAGGAGGGGCCGTTCGAGATCCGCATCAAGAAGCACGGCAAGCTGCACCGTCACTGGGTCCGCTATCACCCGTTCGACGTCGTCGGATGGGACGGATGCATGTATCCGTACACGATCTCGATTCACGACTTCGAGCCCATCGCGGGCGAGATTCACATGCCGCCGCCCGTGCATCAGATGTACGCGGCGCGCAATTTCGTCGTCTGCTCGTTCGTGCCGCGCCTCTTCGACTGGCATCCGGAAGGCATTCCGGCGCCGTACAACCACTCCAATATCGACTCCGACGAGGTCCTGTTCTACGCGGAGGGCGAGTTCATGAGTCGCCGCGGGATCTCGCGCGGCTCGTTCTCGCTGCATCCTGGCGGCATTCCGCACGGCCCACATCCCGGCGCCGTCGAGGCGTCGCTCGGCAAGGAGCGCACCGACGAGCTCGCCGTCATGGTCGACACGTTCAAGCCGCTGAAGCTGACGCAGGCCGCGCTCGACGTGGAGGACGAGACGTACGCCTACTCCTGGCAGCCGGAGTTCCAGCACGCTGGCGGCAACGGGCAGGTGCAGTCGGAGGAGCCGGCGAAACCGTGACGGCGGGGTTCGGGCATGGGGGCGGCCCGCCAATCCGGTGCACATCGGCGGTCCTTCCGCACCCGTGCACAGCGTCGCAAGGCCTTGCGGTATCTGTTTAGCGATTCGGTCCTCACAGTACGGGAACGCACGAACGTCAAGAGCACTGAGGTGCAGCAAGAATGTGCT
>CAYFSC010000191.1:0-5672 GCA_964345695.1 uncultured Rhodothermales bacterium
GCCCGTCACCACCTCGCGGGGAAGCCGGATGCTTTGGATGAGCGACGAAACGTCCCCGAGTTGCGCCGGAACGCCCTTCGTGCCGCTGTACACCATGCCCGCGCGCAGGGTCGCCTCGTAGATGCCGGTCAGGAAGCGCACGCCTTCCTTGGCCTCGCGAGTAACGCTGGCCGTCTCGCCCTGCAGCACCTTCTCCTGAATCTGCTGCGTGTAGTACTGAACCACCGGATCGTTCGGGGTCACGAAGGCGGCGAGCAGCTCGCTGTTGTCGTACAGATCCTGGTAGCTCACCTGCTCGTCGGCCGGGATCGAGGTGTAGACGTAGTCGTTCCGCCCCCGAAGATCGAAAGCGAACGACTCTTCGATCTCGTCGCCCCCGGCGGAGGTCACCCGAATCTCGACGCGCTCTCGCGAGGCGCTCCGTTTCTCCATGATGGCGTCCTCGAAGTCCGGATAGGCGACTGCGACGAGGCTCTGTCCCGGGAGCAGCAGGTCGGCGCTCTCCACCTCCGTCCAGTCGATGTACTGTGGAACGCGGTACGAGACGGTCACGTCGCGCGCCGTCCGGCCCCCTTTGTTCGTGATCAGCGTCTTGAAGAGAAAGTACCGGCCGTCGTGGACCTCCGGATTCGTGTAGACGCGGTGCGCTGCGGGCATGAGGAAGGGAGCGTGCTCGATTTTTGTGGTGAGCTCGCTCGCCCCGCGCGGAGCCATGACGAAGGGAACGCCGATCAGAAGGATCCCCGCCACCACAAGGAGGCCGGGCAACAGGTAGCGATGCATGGAATCACCGAAATTCGTGGGAGCATGCCGAATGCCGCAATCGGGAGGAACGCATTCCTCGCCGGGAGCCGACATGGATATAACCGTATTTTGCGGACCCGATGGCTCATGGCGTTCGGAGCATGGCGCTCCAGCGGCGCAGACCCGGGGGACGTTTTGGCGAATCCACCGCTGATCTCACGGCTTGCGGGATGAGGCCGAATGCGCCGGAGGCGATTGCGAGACGTGTCCTAGGATTACTCCTATGCGTTCCAGAAGACGTATCCTTAAAAATTGCTTTTTCCACCGAGCCTTCGATCTCATGTCTTCCGCAAAGCGTAACGTCGCGGCCCTTCTGAGTGAGGAGCAGTCGGAGGACCCCGAGCTCGACGACCTTCTGCCGCTGGTCTACGACGAGCTCCGTCGCCTCGCCCGCGCGCAACGCCGTCGCCTCCGACCGTACGAGACCCTCAATACCACGGCGCTCGTCCACGAGGCCTATCTGAAGCTGGCGGGTCGCGAGGAAGAGCCCTCCTGGGAAGATCGTCTCCATTTCTTCCGCATCGCCGCCCGGGCTATGCGCGACGTCGTGGTCGACTACGCACGCCGCCAGCAGGCAGCCAAGCGCGGCGGCGACGCCCCGCACGTCTCGATGGAGGACGCCCCTCCGCTACCGCAGGTCGAGGCCGAGGAAGTGTTGACCCTCCACGAGGCCCTCGGCCGGCTGGAAGCGATCGACGCCCGGCAGGCCCGCGTCGTGGAGCTACGCTACTTTGTTGGACTGACGATTGACGAAGCCGCCGAGGTTTTGGACCTGTCTCCGGCCACCGTCAAGCGCGACTGGACGAGCGCGCGGGCCTGGCTTTACCGGATCATTCAGGGCGACTCATGAGCCGCTTCGACGACACTTTACGGTCATATACAGTAGAGTCCTCCACTTCTTCTGCCCCGATCAGGTCCTCGTCCCCGATGACGCCCGACGACTGGAACCGCATCAAAGTGCTGTTCGACGAGGCGCTGGAACGCCCTCCCGAGGAGCGCGCCGCGTTCCTCGACCGGGCCTGTTCGGAGGATTCCACGCTCCGGACGGAGGTCGACGCCTTGCTAGCCGCCCACGACCGAGCCCAAGCAGATCGGGCCCTGGAGAGCCCATTCGTACGGGGCAAAGCTTCAGGAACGGGCGCTGACGACGTGGAGCCGGGCAGCCCCTCTGATGAGAGCGGGCAACGGGTCGGGCCGTACCGCCTCGTACGACGACTGGGCCGCGGGGGCATGGGCACCGTCTACCTTGCGGAGCGCGACGACGGGCAGTTCCGCCAAACCGTGGCGCTCAAGCTCATTCGCCGCGGTCTCGACACCGACGACACACTCTCGCGGTTTTCCGTTGAGCGCCAGATCTTAGCCGGGCTCGACCACCCCAACATTGCGCACCTCTACGACGGTGGCGTTACCGATGACGGCCGACCGTACTTCGCCATGGAGCACGTCGAGGGCGAGCCGATTACGGACTACTGCGACCGCCGCCGGCTCTCGACCGCCCAGCGCCTGGAGCTCTTCGAGACCGTCTGTCGGGCGGTGCAGCACGCCCACCGAAACCTGGTCGTGCACCGCGACCTCAAGCCGTCCAACATCCTCGTTACCGACACGGACGCCGACGAGAGCGGATCCAGCGACCCAACAGTCAAGCTGCTCGACTTCGGGATTGCAAAACTCCTCGCCGACGAGGTTCTGGGACGAGACCCGTCGAAAGCTCAGAGCCCCGTGCCGCACACACGGACCGGCCGGCTGATGCTGACCCCTGAATACGCCGCGCCAGAGCAGCTCCGCGGCGCGCCCATCACGACGGCCACCGACGTCTATCAGCTCGGGGTTCTCCTGTACGAACTGCTGACCGGGCGAGGCCCCTATGCGCTGGAGAACCGAATGCATCACGCCGTGGCGCAGGCCATTCTGGAGACGGACCCGGAGCGTCCGTCCACGGCTGTCACGCGGACAGCCCAGACCTGGCGCGGCGACGACACCGAGACCGTCACGCCCCGGGCCGTGAGCCAAGCGCGTTCGACGGACCCGGCCCGCCTGAAGCGCCAGCTGGCGGGCGACCTCGACGTGATCTGCCTCAAGGCGCTCCACAAGGAGCCGGCGCGCCGGTACCCCGACGTGGATGCCCTGGCCGACGACGTGCGCCGGCACCAGGCGGGTCGGCCGGTCACGGCACGGCCCGACGGACTGGCGTATCGGGCCGGCAAGTTCGTGCGGCGTCACCGCGTGGGGGTCGCCGCGGCGCTCTTCGTCGTCCTGTCGATCGTCGGAGGGGCGGGGGCAGCGTTGTGGCAGGCACAGGTTGCCGACTGGCACCGCCAGGAGGCCGAAGAGCGCCTGGTCGACGTGCGCCAGTTGGCCGGTTCGTTTCTCTTCGAGTTCCACGACGCCATCGCCGACCAGCCCGGCACCACGGCGGCTCGTGAGTTGGTCGTTCGGCGTGCTCTGGAATACCTCGACCGTCTTGCTCAACAGACCGACCCCAGTCCCGCGCTTTCCCTCGAACTGGCGACCGCCTACCGCAAAGTGGGCGACGTGCAGGGCAATCCGACCAACGCCAATCTCGGGCGCCCTCGTGACGCGCTCGCCAGCTATCAGAAGGGACTTGCCTGGATTGACGGCGCGGCTCACCCAGGCTCGACGAACGTCACGATCCGCGATGCTGAAGCACGCTTGCACGAAGGACTCGGCGATGTACAGGCAGCCTTGGGCCAGCTGGATGAGGCGGAAACCAGCAAGCGCCGCGTGACCGACATCTACCAGGGTCTGGTCCGCGACCGGACCGCGGATCCTCACTGGCAGACCCGCCATGCCGTGGCCCTCATCAAGTGGGGCGACGTGCTCGGAAACTCCAACTTTCCGAACCAAGGCCGGGCCGCCGAGGCCCTGCGGCACTACCAGAAGGCCGAGGCCATTCTCGGGCGGCTCTACGCCGCGGACTCATCGGCCTCCAACACGATGCGACTCTACGGCCTGATCCACGAGCGCATCGGCACGATCCGCGAACAAGAAGGTCCGATCGGCGCGGCGCTGGAGGCGTATCGGCGCTCGATGGCGCTCCGAGAACGGTACGCCGACGCCCACCCCACCGACACCGACGCCATACGGGATGGGGCTGTCGCGCATGAGAAAATGGGCAAAGTGCTCGTGCAGCGCGGGGAACTGGCCACCGCGCAGGCGCACTTCCAAACCTCCCGCGATATCTTCCGCCAGCTCGCCGACGCCGACCCGGAGAACGCGCAGGCGAAGCAATCGCTGGCCATCAGCTACTTCCACCTCGGGGACCTGGCGCACCATACGTCGCGACCCAGCCTCAACGATCCGGCGACGGCTCGAACTCACTACGAGCAGGCTCAGCGTCACCTCACAACAGTGTGCACGCTCGACTCGACGAACACCCACGCGCAGCACCTTCTGGGCCTTGTTAACGATCGCCTGACTGCCCTCTCATCCCCTGGCCATAAGAATCCAGCCACGGAATAGCTCTCTTCCAACCGGCAGCCTCCGGGAGTGCTCGTCCGACGTTCCCATTGGGCGACTGACCATCCACCCATACCTTCCACCCATCTCACCCGGAGGACCGGCCGCATTCCGATGAAAAATGAGACTGTGCGGAACCACTTGGTGTCGGTTTTATCGAATGAATGCGATGAATGACCAGAGATACCGCCATGCAAACGAAAGCCGACCAATTTGACACCGACCTCGGGCGCCTCGCCGAGCAGGCCAAAGCCCTGTCGCACCCGGCGCGCCTGGAGATCTTGCGTGTCCTTGCAGCCCACGACACGTGCATCTGCGGGGAGATCGTGGAGGAGTTGCCGCTGGCACAGTCCACCGTGTCCCGCCACCTCAAGGTGCTGAAGGAGGCGGGCCTCATCCGGGGCACCATCGACGGGCCGAGCATTTGCTACTGCCTCGATCCGTCCGCCCTGCGGGTGCTGCACGGACAACTCGATGTCTTCTTCGACGAGGTGCTGGCTTCCGCCCCCGCCCGCTCGTCCTGCTAATCGCCGCCCGCGACGCCTCATGACCGCACGGAAGGAATCCGTTCTATTCGTTTGTACGCACAACTCGGCCCGCTCGCAGATGGCCGAGGGGCTCCTGCGTGCCAAGTACGGGAACCATTACGACGTGTACAGCGCCGGCACCGAGAAGACCCACGTGCGCCCTCTGGCGATGGAGGCGATGCAGGAAATTGGAATCGACCTCTCCGACCACACCTCGAAAACGATCGATGAGGTCACGACCGACCGCACATTCGACGTCGTCGTGACCGTGTGCGATGCGGCGCGCGAGGTCTGCCCGTATCTTCCGGCGCGAAAAACAAACCTGCACCACTCGTTCGACGACCCCTCCGCCGCCACCGGCACCGATGAAGAGCGGCTGGCCGTCTTCTGCCGCGTGCGTGATGAGATCGCCGGTTGGATCGACGAGACGTTCGCACCGGCGGCCACTGAGCCCGACCTGGAAGCGTCCTGAACGCCCGCCCTTCATCGCGTAAATACGATGAAAGGAACGCTGGACATCGAGAAGCCGGAAACGCACAGCAGGCCCCGTTGTATCGCATATCGACGATAAACGAAGGAAATACGACCGACCGCAATGCCTGTCCCCACGACTGCTTCTTCCGCTTCCGACATCCGCGAGGCCGTACACGCCAAGTATGCCGCCATCGCTCGCGGCGACGAGCAGGGATGTTGTGACCCCGAAGCGGCCTCGTGTTGCAGCGACGCCGACACCGCCGTCACCATGATTGGCGAGGCCTACGACACGGTCGACGGCTACGTGGCCGACGCCGACCTGCAGCTGGGGTGCGGGGTGCCCACTGAGCACGCCGGGCTCGCGCCGGGACAGACGGTGGTCGACCTCGG
>CAYFSC010000192.1:0-5652 GCA_964345695.1 uncultured Rhodothermales bacterium
TGATGTATAGAATGAGAAGAACTCATTCCACTCCGGTGCTGCCGACGTTCCGATCGGAAACCGAATAACGCGACTCGCCTGTCCCCGTGGAGCCTGTCGAACGCACCCATCCTGAGTCTGAGGCGCCGGACGTCTCCATCCTGGTGCCGGCGTACGAAGAGGCCGAGGCCCTGCCCGAGCTCGCCGATCAGATCCGCGCGTCGTGCGACGCGCCGGATTTCTCGTGGGAGGTATGGGTCATCGACGACGGATCGCAGGACGACACGTGGGGCGTCATCCAGGAGATCCACGCGGCCGATGCCCGGTTTGCCGGTATCCGGTTCCGCCGCAACTACGGAAAGTCGGCAGCGCTCGCCGTAGGGTTTGAGCACGTGCGCGGACCGTACGTCGTCACTATGGATGCGGACCTGCAGGACGATCCGCGCGAGATCCCGGCGCTCGTCGCGATGCTGGTGGAGGACGAGTACGACCTTGTGAGCGGATGGAAACGCGACCGGAAGGATCCGCTCACCAAAACCATCCCGAGTCGCTTCTTTAACTTCATCACGCGCGTCTTTTCCGGCATTCCACTGCACGACTTCAACTGCGGCTTGAAGGCGTATCGCCGCGAGGTCGTGGAAAGCATCAACGTGTACGGCGAGTTGCACCGCTACATTCCGCTGCTGGCCAAATGGGCCGGCTACGACCGCATCACCGAAAAGCCCGTGCAGCATCATCCCCGGAAGCATGGCGAGACCAAGTTTGGCGTGGAACGCTTCATTCGCGGATTCCTGGATCTCGTTTCCGTTACGTTCCTGACGCGCTTCGCCGCACGGCCCATGCACTTCTTCGGCTCGATCGGGACGCTGGCCTCCGTCCTCGGATTTGCCATCAGCCTCTGGTTGTCGATCGACAAGGTGGTGTTCGGCAGCAACCTGAGCAACCGGCCGCTCCTGCTTTTGGGAGCCCTGCTCATTCTGTTCGGCGCGCAGATGTTTACCACGGGACTGCTCGGCGAGATGATCATCCAGCCGCGCATGGAGGAGACCGACTCGTACGAGGTGGAGGAAACGCTGCCGCCAACCGGTGGCACATCCGGGCGTCCCCAGGAGGAGGTGCAGGTGGAAGAAGACTCGCCGGCGTCCCGTAGTGGCTTATAGATCCGGTTCGTGCACAGCGACAGATGATGGCAAGGCGTCGCACAGCGTTTCCACCAGGGCATCCACGAGCTTCTTCTTGTGCCGGCGGCGGACCAGGAGCCGGATGCTTCGGGTCGGGGATGGATCGGCAAACGGGATGATGAACGCCGACCGCTCCGCCTCGGGCATGTGGTCGGTGGCGAGATAAGGAAGTAGGGTCATGCCGCCGCTGCTTCGGACGAGCCGGACGAGGGTTTCCAGCGAGCCGCTTTCGAACTGGGCCGCGGCCTGCGGCACAGACGGCGACCGCCCGCATACCTGAAGCACCTGATCCCGGAAGCAGTGCCCTTCGCTGAGGAGCCACAGGTCGTCGAGGGCAAGGTCGGACGGGACGAGGGCCTCCCGGTCGGCGACGCGATGGGAGGGCGCCACGTAGCCGACAAAAGGCTCTGTGAACAGCACCTGATCGTAGAGGTCTGGGCCGGCCTCGTCGGTGGCAATGAGGGCGGCGTCGAGGGCGTCGGTCCGCAGAGCGCCGAGAATTTCGTCGGTCGGCCACTCCCGGAGAACCAGCGAGACCTCGGGGTACGCCGCCTTCAGCGCAGGGAGGAGGATAGGCAGGAGGTAGGGCGACAGAGTCGGCAGCATGCCGAGGCGGAGCGTGCCGGTCACGCGGTCCTGCACTTCGGACGCGATGGCGGTCAGCCGGTCTCGAGCGGCAAGCACCTCGCGAGCCTGCCTCACGACGCGCTCGCCGGCAGCCGTGGGCACCACCGGCTGGCGGCTCCGATCGATCAGCTGCAGGTCCAACTCCTCCTCCAACCGGCGCAGTTGTCCGCTGAGGGTGGGCTGGGTCACGTTGCACACCGTAGCCGCATTGCCAAAGTGACGGTGCGTGTCGAGAGCCACGAGATACTGAAGCTGCGCGAGCGTCATCGGAAGAAACGGCTCCTGTGTGGATGCAGACCAAGATAGGTGCAGGCTATTAAAAGTATAGAGATAATCGATTTGAATAATCAAGCTGAGGCTTCTACCTTTACCCACGCGCAATTTCTCCCGCAACGTCTTCATTCCGATCTATGTCACAGGAGCACGCTGCAGAAAGCACGAACGAAACGAACGGTTGCCCGGTGATGCACAACGGTTCGGCGGAAGAGCGGGCGACCACGCCCGCGACGAACCGCCAGTGGTGGCCGAGCAGTCTGGACATCGAGATCCTCGACCAGAACGCCCAGGACGTCAGCCCCTGGAACGGGGACTTCGACTACGCCGAGGCGTTTCAGCAGCTCGATTACGAGGCCCTGAAGGAAGACCTCAAGGAGGTGATGACGACCTCGAAGGACTGGTGGCCGGCCGACTACGGGCACTACGGGCCGTTCTTCATCCGGATGTCGTGGCACGCCGCGGGCACGTACCGCACGACGGACGGCAGGGGCGGTGCCTCCGGCGGCCGACAGCGCCTGGCTCCCCTCAACAGCTGGCCCGACAATGCGAATCTCGACAAGGCGCGGCGGCTGCTCTGGCCGGTCAAGCAGAAGTACGGCCGCAAGATCTCCTGGGCGGACCTGCTGGTCCTGGCCGGAAACGTGGCCATGGAGGCGATGGGCTTTGAGACGTTTGGCTTTGCAGGGGGCCGAGAGGACGACTACAAGCCCGACGGGTCCATCGACTGGGGACCGGAAGACGAGATGGAGACCTGGGACCGGTTCGACGAGAATGACGACCTTGAGGGGCGCCTCGGCGCAACCGTGATGGGCCTCATCTACGTGAACCCTGAGGGGCCGGAAGGGCAACCGGATCCGGAGTGGTCGGCCCAACGGATCCGCCAGTCGTTCGGCCGAATGGCCATGAACGACCGGGAGACGGCCGCGCTCATCGCCGGCGGGCACACGTTCGGGAAAGTCCACGGCGCCAGCACCGACGACCACCTCGATGCCGAACCCGAGGCGGCCTCGATCGAGCAACAGGGCCTCGGATGGGACAACGCGTACGGCTCCGGCGCGGGCAGCGATACCATCACCAGTGGCATTGAGGGTCCCTGGACTGCGGCGCCCACCGAGTGGGACCAGGGCTATCTCGATTTCCTGCTCGACTACGAATGGGAGGTCCACAAGGGCCCCGGTGGCGCATGGCAGTGGCGCCCAACGAACGACGAACTGAAAGGGGTCGTGCCCGACGCCCACGACCCGTCGGAGACGGTGGATCCGATGATGCTCACGACGGACATCGCCCTGAAGCGGGACCCGGACTATCGAGAGATCATTGAGGACTTCCGCGACAACCCGGATGCGTTTCAGGACGCGTTCGCACGGGCCTGGTTCAAGCTGCTTCACCGCGACATGGGTCCGAAGGAGCGATACCTCGGCCCGGAGGTTCCCGACGAGGACCTAATCTGGCAGGATCCTGTGCCCGAAGTCGACCACGCGCTGATCGGGGACGAAGAGATCGCCGAGTTGAAGGACGCGATCCTCGACACCGATCTGTCCGTCTCCCGCCTGGTCAAGACCGCCTGGGCCTCGGCATCCACCTACCGCGACAGCGACAAACGCGGAGGGGCCAACGGGGCGCGCATCCGCCTCGAGCCGCACCGGACCTGGGAGGCCAACGAGCCGCACCAACTGGCCCACGCCCTGGAGGTGCTGAAGAGCATCCAGCAGGACTTCAACGCGTCGCGGTCTGACGACGTGCGCGTGTCGTTGGCCGATCTGATCGTGCTGGGCGGGGCCGCTGCCATCGAGCAGGCCGCGGCGGACGCGGGCTACGACGTGGAGGTTCCGTTCCGCCCCGGCCGCACCGACGCTACGCAGGCGCAGACCGACGCGGAAGCGTTCGAGCCCCTCGAGCCGAAAGCGGACGGCTTCCGCAACTATATCGCTGACGATCCGGGGGAAAACTGGAAGCCGGAGGAGTTCCTAATCGACAAGGCCGACCTGCTGAACCTGACCCCCGCCGAGACGACGGTGCTTGTCGGCGGAATGCGGGCGCTGGCCGCCACCCACGAGCAGGCCGACGGCTGCGGCATCTTCACCGACCGCCCGGAGACGCTCACCAACGACTACTTCGTGAATCTGCTCGACATGAAGTACGAATGGGAGCCGATCTCGGAGGCCAAAGAGCGCTTCAAGATCCGAAACCGAGACACCGGGGAGGTCGCGTGGAGGGCGACCCGCGTGGACCTGATCTTCGGATCCAACTCTCGGCTCCGGGCTCTGTCACAGGTCTACGGGGCCGACGACGGCGAGGAGAAGTTCGTCCACGACTTCGTCGACGCCTGGACCAAGGTGATGACCCTCGACCGGTTCGACCTCGCGTAGCCCGGCTTCGGACGTTCGGTACCAGAGCACACTGGAAGCGCCCCATTCGGTTCATCCGGATGGGGCGCTTTCGTTGGACGCGCAACAGCCCCGCGAGCGGGCCGTTCGATCGGCAGAACGGAATTTCCTCTCCCCGAATCGCTCACACACAAACGCACCGATTCACGCATGAAACAGGTACAACTCGGCGCTCAAGGTCTCACCGTCTCGGCCCTCGGCCTCGGGTGTATGGGCATGTCCGAGTTCTACGGCACGCCCGACGAGGAGCAGGCCGTCGCGACGATCCATCGCGCTCTGGAACGGGGCATCACGCTCTTCGACACGGCCGACATCTACGGGCCGTTCACGAACGAGAAGCTCGTGGGGCGCGTCCTGAAGCCGCACCGGCACGACGTGACGATTGCCACCAAGTTCGGCATCGTGCGAAACGAGGACGGCGAGATGCTCGGCCTGAACGGACGCCCCGACTACGTCGAGGCGGCCTGCCACGCGAGCCTGCAACGGCTGGACATCGACACGATCGATCTGTACTACCTCCACCGCGTCGACCCGGACGTGCCGATTGAGGAGACGGTCGGGGCGATGGGCGACCTCGTCGACGCCGGAAAAGTGCGGTACCTGGGTCTGTCGGAGGCGGCGGCCGACACAATCCGTCGTGCCCACGACGAGCGGCCGATCTCGGCGCTGCAAACGGAATACTCGCTGTGGACGCGCCACGTGGAGGGCGAGATTCTGGACACGATCCGTGACCTCGGCATCGGACTGGTGCCGTACAGTCCGCTCGGGCGTGGTTTCCTCACGGGCCGCTTCGCGTCGCCCGACGACCTGCCCGACGACGACTGGCGCCGCCACAACCCGCGCTTCCAGGGCGAGAACTTCCAGAAGAACCTGGATCTCGTGGAGGCGGTAAAGCGCCTCGCCGCCGACAACGACGCGACGCCCGCCCAGCTTGCGCTCGCCTGGGTGCTGCACCAGGGCGACGACATCGTGCCGATTCCGGGCACCACCAATCCCGACCACCTCGACGACAACGTCGATGCGCTCGACGTGGCGCTGGACGCGTCGGACCTCGACCGGCTGGGCGAGATCGCTCCGAAAGGCGCCGCTGCGGGCGATCGCTATCCCAACATGAGCACGGTGGACGGCTGATGGGGAGAGGGGGGAATTGAGAAGCTGTTTGGCGGAATATCTGAGGCCTGCGACTTCGTGGATCTCGCGCA
>CAYFSC010000193.1:0-4307 GCA_964345695.1 uncultured Rhodothermales bacterium
CTACCGCAGATGCTTGCGCCGGTTGCGGACGTAGTCTTCGAAGAGGAAGGAGCCGAGGTCGTCGAGCTCGGCGTAGTAGGCGCGTCCGCGGTTGGCCTCCGTAAGCTCGCGGACGAAGTCTTGCAGCTGCGGGTCGCGCGCGATCATGAACGTGGTGATGCGGATGTCCTCGCGGCGGCAGATCACGGCTTCGTCGAGCACCTTGTTCACGATCCGCCGGTCGAGGCCGAAGGCATTCTGGTACATCTGGCCGTTCTCGATGTGGCAGCTCGGCTTGCCGTCCGTGATCATGAAGATCTGTTTGTTGCGGTTCTTGCGGCGATGCAGAATGTCCCGCGCCCGCTGCAAGCCCGCCCGCGTGTTTGTGTAGTACGGCCCGACGTCGAGGTACGGAAGATCTTCGACGTCTACCTCCCAGGCCTCGTTGCCGAAGGCAACAATGTCGAGCGAGTCTTTCGGATACTGGGTCATGATCAGTTCGGCCAGCGCCATGGCTACGCGGCGCGCCGGAGTGATGCGGTCTTCACCGTACAGCACCATCGAGTGCGACAGGTCGATCATGAGCACCGTCGCCATCGTGGCCTGGTGGCTCGTCTCGTGAACACGAAAGTCGTCCTCGGAAAGCGACCAGTCCGACCCGATACCCGAGCGCTTGAAGGAATTCGACAGCGTGTCCGTCACGTCGAGCATGTTGATGTCGTCGCCGAACTGCCAGCGGCGCGTTTCCGGAAGACGCTCGTTGCCCTGCCCCGCGAATGGCGTGCGGTGGTCGCCGCGTCCGTGCTTGCGCAGGTCGCTGAAGATCTCGTCGAGGGCCGACTGCCGCAGGGTCCGTTCCGTCTTCTTCGTGATCTGCACGCCACCGCTGCCGTCCTCATCGTCTTGCAGGTAGCCGCGCTTTTTGAGTTCCTCGATGAAGTCATCAAGGTCTTGCTCGTGGCCGTCCGTCAGCCCGTACTCATCATCAAGCTTTTCCAGCCAGTCGAGCGCTTCTTCAGCGTCGCCGGCAGTATGCTGCAGGAGCTTCTGGAAAAGATCGAAGAGCTGCTCGAAGAGCGGCTTCTGGCTGCCGTGGCGGGCCGGATCCCACTCGGTGTACTGGAAACGCATGGCGCAGGTAGGGAATTAGGTGTCAGATGGACAGGAGAGCAACGGTCCGGACCTCGGCTTTGTTTTGATGCGCTTGACACGTTTCCGGCTCGGGTCGATCGTGCGTTGTCTGCCACAGGCGACGCAAAAGGGCATCCGATCCGCAAGCGGCTACCCGTCGTACGGCTCGTCGAGATACCGCTCGGCCTTGGCATGCGCGTCGTATACGTCGTCCATGTTCAGCACCATGCGGTAGCGGTTGACGGCCATGTCGCGCTTGCCGAGCGCGTCGTACACCATGCCTTGGTACAGGTAACCGAGCACCCGAAACCGGTTGTCATCGACGGCGTCGCGCGAGGTCAGCCCCTCGAGGTGCGCTAGGTGCACGAGGGCTTCTTCATACTTGCGCATGGTCAACCGCTCGCGGGCGAGGTAGTAGTGCGCGATCTCCGCCATGTGCGCGTTGTAGCCGGGCTGTTCGGCCTCGCACCGATCCACCACGTCCTTGAAGACCTTGCGCGCCGAGGCCCAGTAGCCCCACCGGGCATACACGCGGCCTTCAAAGTTGTGGAAGAACGGGTTGTTCGGGTGCTGCTCGCGGAGCCAGCGGACGTAGTAGCGGGCTTTCTCGAAGTCGTGCTCGTAAAGGTAGTAGACCTGTGTGAGAAAATACGCCGCCTCGGTCTGCACATACCAGCCCTCTTCCACCGTCCGCCGAAGCAGGTCGATACCGCGCTCCTTGTTGCCATCGGGGAGCATCCACATGATCGCCTTCGACACGGGGTACTGGTCCGGGATGATGGCCGCATAGAAGTCGTACATCCCCTTTCCAAAGCCGTAGTCCGGGTTGTTCGGCGCGCGCTGGGCCACACCGCGCACGTGCCCGATGGCCTTCTTACCGTCCAGCGCCGCCTTGAACCAGTTGTCGCGGTTGGAGCGCAGACGCCCCCGGAAGCCGAGCGCCGCGCCTTTGAAAAACGTCGCGTCGAAGTGCTCCGGGTTCTCATCGAGCAGCGTGTTGCAGCGGTCGATGACCTCATTCATGGCGTCGTAAAACGCCTGATCGTGCGAGGTATCGGGGAGGTCGAGCATGATCTTCCACCAGATGTTGAGCCCCTCCAGGAAAGGTCCTACCGGGTGGTTCGGATACCGCCGGTCGATCTGCTCGAAAAGAGCGCGAGCCTTCTCAAACTGCATGTTGTAGAGGTGCTCCAGGCCCTGCTTCCCCGTTCGCTGGACGAACGAGTCGCCCAGAACCGACGAGGCCGGCCAGCTCTGCTTCGCGGCGGTGTCTGCGGTCGTGTCTACGGTCGTGTCCGGAGGGGAGGGCGGGACCGACGCGGCCTCGGTCTGCGCTGCCTGCACGGGCAGGATCAGAAGCAGGCCCCCGAGCGCTGCGAGGCCAATCCAGGCGAAGGGTCGCATCATGGGAAATTACGAGCGTAGACGGGCAAAAACCGGAACGAAGCGATTCCGGTCGAAGCATCCTTCTGAACCGCCGCGCGGAATCGGCTGTTCCTGCCACAGATTCCTCCCACGGAATCGCTCCACAAAAAAGGCACTGCCTCTGGAGAAGCAGTGCCCTGAGAGGATCCGTCCCGAATGTGCGGAACAAACCGCGGTCCGCCGTCGGTCGTCGCGCTACTCGCCGGCGTTGAAGAACGTGCGCGTGCCGGAGTACAGAAGGGCGACGGCAAGCACCTTCACGAGGTCGATCACGGCGAAGCGCAGAAAGCCTTTGTCGATGGACTCCATCCAAGTTTCGTGTCCCGCTGCGACATGCAGCCAGGTGACGCCGATCGTAAAGATCACTGCGGCGCCGACCAGCGTCGACAACGTGCTGCCGGCCAGGCTCTTCCAGCGCTCCGAGAGCAGGCCCACCACGGCGGCCGCCGCCGGATACGACAGCAGATAGCCTGCTGAGACCGCACCCATCAGGTAGTCAATGCCGTGTCCGTCCCCGGCGTAGACCGGGAAGAAAAGCCCGAGCGCCACGTACAGGAGCTGGGCGAGCATGCCGTTGCGACTGCCCAGGTAGAGGCCGCTCCCGTAGACGACGAGCGTCTGCAGCGTGATGGGCACCTCCCACAGATAGAGGCGGAAATGGGTCTTGGCCGCGAGGGCCGTCAGCAGGGCAAAGCCGACGATGCCCATCACCTGAAGCGCCACGGAGGCGTTCTCGGCGCGGAGCCGGTCGACGACAGCCGACCGGGACGAGCGAAGCGAAAGAAGACCAGTCATGGGTGCGAAGAGTCCGTTTGAAGCATTGGGTGCACGGGCATGAGGATAGCAACCTCGCCGGATAACATCCAGAAGCCCGGCCCAGATGTAAAGCGCACACCTTGGATTTCTCGTGACCTTCGGTCTCCATCCGCTGCGCAGATCGCGGGTGCTGAACCGGGGCTCTCAGCCTGTGTTCAAAACCGCCCTTTGCATTTTCCCTCCCTGCTCCCTCCCCGCGTTGTCCTCCCCTTCCAATCCGTACCAGCCTGCCGATGCGGACGCCGCGCCCTTTGTCCGGCTTGCCCGGTGCACGAAGACGTACGCGATGGGCGCAGCGCGCGTCCATGCCCTTGACGGCGTCTCGCTGAACATCCCGCGGGGCCAGTTCGTGGCGGTCGTGGGACCCAGTGGCTCCGGCAAGTCGACGCTTCTGCATCTGCTTGCGGCGCTGGACCGGCCGAGCCAGGGAACGGTGCGCGTGGGCGCGTGGCCTCTCGACACGCTCTCGACAGAGGAGCAGGCGCGCTACCGCCGCACGATGGTCGGCATCATCTTTCAACAGTTCCATCTGATTCCTACCATGACGGCCCGCGAGAACGTGGCCTTGCCGATGATTCTCGCCGGCGTCGCTCCGGCCGACCGCAGTCGGCGCGCGGCTGCCTGTCTCGACATGGTGGCCCTCACCGACCGGATGGATCATCGCCCGGCCGAGCTTTCAGGCGGCGAGCAGCAACGCGTGGCCACTGCCCGTGCACTCGTGGGCGACCCACCCCTTCTGCTGGCCGACGAGCCCACCGGCAACCTCGACACCGACACCGGCGCACAGATTGTCGACCTCCTCGCCCGCCTCCACCGCGATCACAACCGCACGGTCCTCGTCGCCACCCACCACCCCGAAGAACTCGACGGCGTCGCCGAGCGGATCGTCCATCTCCAGGACGGCGCGGTGCGTTCGGGTTGAGCGGTACGCGTTGTGGGTTATGGGTTGCGGGTTG
>CAYFSC010000193.1:4407-5648 GCA_964345695.1 uncultured Rhodothermales bacterium
CCCATTTTCCCGGAACCGCCGACGCCCAGAAACCAGAACCCCAAAACCAGAAACCAAACACCGTACCCCATGAAACGCTTTGAGGAACTTTTCGCCGAACTCCAAGACAAAGTGGACCGCCAGGCCCCCGACTCGGGAACCGTGCGCGCTGTGGACGCGGGAACGCACGCCATCGGCAAGAAAATTCTGGAGGAGGCCGGCGAGGTGTGGATGGCGGCCGAGCACGAGTCGCGCGACCGCACAGCCGAAGAAATCTCCCAACTTCTCTACCACGTGCAGGTCATGATGATCGCCCGGGGCCTCGACCTCGACGACGTGTACGAGCACCTGTGATGCGCGGGGACGACGGGTCGGCGGCTCCGCGATGCATCGCGGACGGATCTCCGGAGCGTGCGCGTCCCTACCTACTCCTTCGTCAAATCACCCAATCTCCCCATCCTTTCGGCACGGCGTTCGTTGTCGGCACGTATCCTGTTTTCGCCCAGACCAACCCAACCACGCATGCTGCAAATTGCCCTCCCCAACAAAGGGGCTCTCTCCGACGGCGCCGTTCAACTGGCCGACGATGCCGGCTACCACTGTCGCCGCCGTGGCCGCGAGCTCTCGGTGCGCGACAGCGACAACGGTGTTGAGTTCGTCTTTCTGCGCCCGCGAGACATCGCCACTTACGTGAGCAAGGGCATCATCGACCTCGGGGTGACGGGACTCGACCTGATGCACGACAGCGGCGCCGACGTGAACCACGTGATGGACCTCGGCTTCGGCAGCGCGCGCTTCTGCTATGCCGTCCCCAAAGGAAGCGGCATGACGCCGGACACGTTCACGTCCGACACCCGCATCGCCACCTCCTACGCCGACCTCGTCCGCAAGGACCTTGACGCACGCGGGATCGACGCCACCGTGGTGCACCTCGACGGCGCGGTGGAGATCTCCATCCAGCTCGGTGTGGCGGACGCCATCGCCGATGTCGTTCAGACGGGCCGCACCATCGACGAGGCAGGGCTCACCACGGCCGGGGACCCCATCCTGGAGACGGAAGCCATCCTCGTGGCCCAGAATGGCACAGTCGCCGAGCGCGAGGCTGCCCGCCTCTTCGCCGAGCGCGTGCGCGGCATCCTCGTAGCCCGCGAGTACATCGTCGTCGAGTACGATTTGCCGAAAAAGAACATGGAGGCCGCCCGCGAGATCACACCCGGCATTGAGAGCCCGACGGTCTCGCCGTTGAGCAAAGACGGATGGGT
>CAYFSC010000194.1:0-5633 GCA_964345695.1 uncultured Rhodothermales bacterium
ACACCGGCAGGAAGCTGATGGTGACGATCAGCAGCGAGAAGAAGAGGCTGGGGCCCACTTCCTTCGCCGCGGCGATCACCGCCTCGATGCGCGTTTCATTGTCGATTTTCGATTGTCGATTTTCGATTGGTTCGTCCTCATTCGACATTTGAAAATCGTCATTCGACAATTCGCCCTTGCTCCCATTCCCCCTTTCCCCCGCGCTCTCCCGCAATCGCTCCAGGTGTTTGTGCGCGTTTTCGACCATCACGAGCGAGGCGTCCACCATCACGCCGATGGCGATGGCGATGCCGCCGAGGCTCATCACGTTGGCGTTGATGCCCAAGAGGTACATCACCAGCAGCGACGCCACGATGCCGACGGGCACGGTGACGAGCGCCACGAACGCGCTCCGCACGTGCAGCAGAAAGAGGATCACGACGAGGGCGACGACGATCATCTCCTCGGTGAGTTGCGTCGTAAGCGTGGCGATAGCGCGCTCGATGAGCGGCCGCCGGTTGTACTCGGTGACGACCTCGACGCCGGGCGGCAGGCCGGGCGCGAGCTCCGCGAGCCGCGCCTCCACGCGCTCAATTACCTCCATCGCGTTCTCGCCGGCGCGCATCACCACGATGCCGCCCACGACTTCGCCCTCACCGTTCACCTCGGCGATGCCGCGCCGCAGCTCCGGCCCGGTCTGCACCCGCGCTACGTCACCGATCGTCAGCGGCGTCCCGCGGTCGGAGCGCAGCGCGACATTCCGGATGTCGTCCAATCCTTGCAGATAGCCCTTGCCGCGCACGATGAACTCGCGCTCGCCCATCTCCACGATTCGCCCGCCGACGTCCTGGTTGGAGCGCTGCAGCGCCGTCTTCACCTGCTTGACGGTGAGCCCGTACGCCGAGAGCGTCTGCGGGTCGACGACGACCTGGTACTGCTTCTCAAAGCCGCCGACCGCGGCGATCTCGGAGACGCCCTCCACGCCCTGCAGCTCGTACCGGAGAAAGAAATCCTGCATGGCGCGCAGCTCGGCCAGGTCGTGCTGGCCGGTCGTGTCGCGCAGCGAGTACTGGTACACCCATCCGACGCCGCTCGCATCCGGCCCGAGGGCGGGCTTGGCGGTATCGGGCAGGTCCTCGGCCACCGTGTTCAGATATTCGAGCACACGGCTGCGTGCCCAGTACATGTCCGTCCCGTCCTCGAAGATAACGTACACGAACGAGGTCCCGAACATCGAGTAGCCGCGGACGGTCTGCGCGTACGGCACCGACATCAGGGCCGTCGTGAGCGGATAGGTGACCTGCTCCTCGACGACGTTCGGCCCCTGCCCCGGGTACTCCGTCTTGATGATGACCTGCGTCGGCGACAGGTCGGGGAAGGCGTCGACGGGCATGTTCAGCGTCGCCCACGTCCCGGCTATGGCCAGCAGGAGCGTGAGCAGTCCGACCAGGAGCCGGTTGTTCGCGCTCCATTCGATGATCGATTTCAGCATAGTTCCGTGCGTTTAGGAGTCGTTGGGCATCGATCGGGATGTTGCCGCATCACGACTCGACGACGAGGAGGGTCCCTTTGATCATGTCCATGCCGCACGCGAAGGTGAACGACCCCGCGTCATCCGGCGTGAAGGTGATCGCTGTCGGCTCATTCATGGGGATGTCCGTGGGCGCGACGCCGAAGGCCGGGACCTGCACGTTCGTCGCGCACGTGGATTCCGTCGTGCGCGTGAAGACGAGCCGCGCCGGAATGCCAGCTTCAAGCCGAATACGCTGCGGCGAAAATCCCTCCGGGCCGATGGTAACGTCGACGGTCTGCACGCTGTCGGCCATCGCCGCGTGCTGACCGGTGGCACGTTGGTCGGCATCGTGCTGCATCCCGGCGGACGATTCGTGTCCCGCGTGGCTTTCCATCGACGATGACGACGACACATCCATCGCGTGATCCATGTCCATCGACCCACCAGCCGTTTGCCCGTCCATAGACGGCATGGACGACGCGTCCGAGCCGTGCTGGTGCCCGCTGGCCATGGCGCCGAGCGCGCCCTGCAGGCGGGCCTCCGAGTCGATGAGGAACTGGGCGCTCGTCACGATGCGCTCGCCGCCGCGGAGGCCGTTCAGAATTTGCACGCGTCCGTCCGCGGCGAGGCCGGTCTGTACGGGCACGGGCCGGAAGCGCCCGTCGCCCAGCGCCTGGATGACCACGTCGCGCTCGCCGGAGCTGACGATGGCGGCGTCCGGCACGAGCGGCGTCGGCGCCGTGCGGCCGCCGCGCAGCGTGACGGTGGCGTACATGCCCGGCTTGAGCGTGCGATCGGGATTGGGCACCGTGACGCGCGCCTTTACCGTGCGCGTGTTGGGGTCGAGGGTGTCGTAGATGTAGTCGATGCGGCCCTCCACGGTGCGGCCAGGCGCGTACGGCAGTTCGACGCGGGCGGTGCTGCCCTCCTCAATCCAGGCCAGATCCTGCTCGTAGACATCGACCATCAGCCAAAGCGTGCTGAGATCGGTCACGTGCATCAGCGTCTGTCCCGCGGTGATCTTCTCCCCCTCGGTCACGTTCTTGCGCGTGACGGTGCCGGCGGACGGCGCATAAAACGTCAGCGTCCGCTGGGGCGTGCCCGTGGCCGCCAGCCGCTCGATCTGCTCGTCCGAGACGTCCCAGTACGCGAGCCGGCGCTCGGCCGCCTGGACGAGCCGCTGGGCGCTGCCATCTTCCGCGCCGAGCCGCTCGGCGTTGCGAAGCGCCGTCAGGTACTCCTCCTGCGTGGCGACGAGCTCCGGGCTGTAGATGGCAAAGAGCGGATTGCCCGGCTGCACGCGGGCGCCCTCGTAATCGACGTGCAGCGTCTCGACCCAGCCGCTGATCTTGGGCGCGACGGCGTGCATCCGCTGCTCGTCCGTCTCGAAGCGCCCTGTCGTGCGCACCTGCCGCGTGAGGGGTTCAACCGCCACCGTTGCCGTGCGCACGCCGATGTTCTGCAGCGTCACCGATGAGATGCGCACGGTGCCTTCCTCCTGCGAGCCGTCGATGCGTACGGGCGTTAGGGCCATCCCGCACACAGGGCAGTCGCCGGGCTCGTCCTGCACGACCTCCGGATGCATCCCGCCCTGGTAGACGACGCCGTCGCCGTTTTTGTCGGAGGCGGCCAACCCCGACGCCGACGGTGACGAGACACCGGATGCAGCAGCCGACGAGTCGCGGGAGGCCGTTGCCTCAAGAGAAGGGCCAACGCTGTCGGCGTCGCTCATCTGCCACGCGGTCATGCCGCCGCCGATAACGCTTCCAACTAAGAGAGCAACGAGAAAGAGCACGCCATTGCTGCGGAGAAAAGATTGAAACGTAGACATGGGGGGTCGAAAGTTGGAGGGAAACGCATCGGAGAGGCGGGCGACTACCTGGGTGCTGGCGAGTCCTCAGCTGACGACAGGTCGAGGCGTCCTGCCTCGCGCTCCAGTTCGGCGGTCGCTGTAAGAAGGCGCGTGTACACGGCAATGCTGTTCAGACGCAGCCGGAAGAGGGTCCGCTGAGCGTCGAGCAGATCCAGGAAGTCACTCGTCCCGGTCCGGTACGCGCTCAGCGTGGCCTCAAAGGCAGTTTCGGCCTTGGGAAGAAGCCGGTCGCGCAGCAGGTGAAGTTGGATCTGCTCGTCTTCGATCTGTCCTCGAAGATCGGCGATCCGGGTCTGGACCGCTAGCTCAAACGCATTCAGTTCCGCTTTCGCGCGTCGCTGCTCCATTCTCGACTCTTCGATGTGCGCCTTCTGCTTGTGACGCCACAGAGGAACCTGAATGCCTACACGCAGAGCGAAGGCATCCCGTCCGGTCATCGTGGGCGTGAGATCCAGGGCTTCGATATCGACATACTCCACGCCAACGGTAACGTCCGGCCAGGTCTCCTTTCGCGCGAGGGCGATTTCTTTCGCAGTCCGGTCGATGTCGGCTCGCAGCGCCTCTGCCTCTGGACGCCGGGCCAAGGCACGGCTTGAACGGATCGACGACAGATCGGAGGGGGGGCTCACGCTGACTACCGCGTGAGCCAGCGAGGGCCGGCCCGTGAGCCGAGCGAGGCGTTGTAGTGCCGAGCGGCGCTCCGCGGTCAAGGCTTGCAGTTGGAGGTCCAGCTGCTGCCGTTCAATCTGGGCCTTCAGAACCGCTGGCTGTCCTTCGGTGCCGACCTCGTACTGCGCGAAAGCAGCATCCTCAAACTGCCGGAGGTCCGTCTGAAAGCGCTGAATCACGCGCCGCTGCTCCTGCACCCGATAGAGCGTGTAATAGGCACGGCGGATCTGCAGGGCGAGGGTCTGGGCCATCGCGTCTGCGTCGGCGCGGGCGGCGTCGGCCTTCAGGGCAGCGACGTCGCCGCGCAGGGAGCGCGTGCCCGGAAACGGGATCGATTGCTGGACGCGCCACTGCGTGCGCTGCGCCCCGCGGGCGGTGACGACAGAATATGGAAAGTACGTCGCCCCCACGACGGGGTCGGGCAGCGCGCTCACCTGCTCCGGTCGGGACCGGCTGGCCGCGGCACGGAGACGAGCTGCCTGCAGCGACGGATTGGCACGTGCCGCATCCTGAAGCAAACTCGACAGCTGAAGCGTCGAATCAGACGACGCTACGGCGGAGCAGGGAGGAGGGGCTGGGAAGCCGCGCCGCAAAGCAGCTCCCGAGACCGCAGAGTCCCTACAGGCAGGCTCGGGAGGGCGGGGGGACAGGAACGAAGCGGCCGTCGTGTGTGCAGGCACAGGCACGGACGAAGAGGCGGGCTGAGCCGCAACAGCGGGAGAGGCGAGGAAACAGACGCCCCAAAGGACGACAAGTGCCGGCAAGGCGGTCGATACGCCTCCCGAAATGGGAGAACAAGACATAGATAGAGGCATCAACGCAACGGGGGCGGAGCGCAACGAACTCCGCACGAGCTGATCGTCCCTGCAGGCATGGCGGAACGCGATGACGCCCGATGCCAGGCAGGGAACAGAACCGTTCGCTTCCGCGCCGCAGGGCGAGAGACGAACGGGATGCCTCGCAACTATTTCAGAAACGTAGCCGTCCAGACGTGAAGACGGACGACAGGGAAGAGAGGAACTGCATTACCGAGAATCGTGGACCGAGTGGCTCGATCCAGCGTCGGAACAGCTGCATGGTCGGCGGTCGAGAGCACGAGGGAATCTTCATCCTGTGCGCTCCGCTCAGGTTGATGCAGATCCGGGACATCGACGGGAATCGATTGCACCGTGCAGCCACATCCGTCGAGACAGAGATCGACACAGTCAGCGGAAGGGGGGGCGGCCTTCCGGACAGGATTCTCTTCCGCATCGTAATCGAGGGCAGATACGCTGGCTTCTCCGTGCGGCCCGTCGTGGCTTCCCGTTCCGTGGTGGGCCGCGAAAGACGGCGACACGTCCACCGCAGCCTCTCCGAAGAAGTTCGGAGTCGCACAAACGCGCTGCACCGCGGGCAGAAGGATGCCGGCGAACATGGCGACGCTCAGAAGCGCCGCGATCCATCGATGGAAGGAAGAGTCTCGATTCATGACGTTCCGGATACCCCTCCCCCCTATAATGGTTCCGCGAGAGAAGTTCTGTAGAGGGATCTTTATGCGTGCACCGAACGCCTTTTTTGGTTTGAAGAGCGGGTTCGCCCGTCTTCCCCGCATGGAGTTTG
>CAYFSC010000195.1:0-5563 GCA_964345695.1 uncultured Rhodothermales bacterium
CAACGCCCAACCCATGACCCTGCGCGCAACGCTGTTCTCCCTCCTGCTGCTGTTCATCATTCATCCCGTCGCGGCGCAGCCCGCGGACGTCGGGGAGCGCGTCGACGCCCTCCTCGACGACATGACGCTGGAGCAGAAGGTCGGCGAGATGACGCAGCTCACGCTGCAGGCCGTGTCGGCGCAGGAGGGCACGGCGACGCAGGAGCACCGGCTCGACGAGGAGCGGCTCCGCGAAGTGCTCACCGAGGACCACGTCGGCTCCATCCTGAACAACTACAACGTTGCGTTCCCGCCCGAGCGCTGGGCTGAGATCGTCACGACGATCCAGGACATTGCGACGGAGCGGGAGCACGGCATTCCCGTGATCTACGGCATCGACGCCGTCCACGGGCACAACTACATGGTGGGCGCGACGCTCTTTCCGCAGAACCTGGGCATGGGGGCCACCTGGAACCGCGAGCTCGTGCGCCGCGCGCAGGAGATTACGGCCATGGAGACGCGCGCGACGGGCCTCCCCTGGAACTTTGCGCCCGTGCTCGACGTGGCGCGGCAGCCGCTCTGGTCGCGCACCTTCGAGTCGTTCGGCGAGGACCCGTATCTCGCGACCGTGCTCGGGCGAGCCGCCGTCGAAGGCCTGCAGGGCGACGACATCTCGGCCCCGGATCGGGTGGCGGCGACCGGCAAGCACTTCCTCGGCTACAGCATGCCGCGCTCGGGCAAAGACCGCACGCCGGCCCTCATCCCCGAGCGCACGCTCCGGGAGATCTTTCTGCCCCCGTTCCGCGCGGCCGTCGACGCCGGGATCAAGTCGATGATGGTCAACTCCAGCGAGATCAACGGCGTCCCGGTTCACAGCAGCAGGCGCATCCTGACGGACCTGCTGCGCGACGAACTCGGCTTCGAGGGTGTCGTGGTCACCGACTGGGAGGACGTGCAGAAGCTGCAGTACGAACACCACGTGGCGGCCACGCACAAAGAGGCGGTGCGCATGGCCGTCGAGGCCGGCATCGACATGGCGATGACGCCGTACTCCACCGACTTCCACGACCTGCTGGTGGAGCTCGTCGAAGAGGGCACGATCTCCGAAGACCGCGTCGACGAGAGCGCCCGCCGCATCCTGCGCCTCAAGATGGAGCTGGGCCTGTTTGACGATCCGTACCCGAAGATCGAGCGCCTCACCGACGATGTCATGCGGGAGCACGCTGCGGTCAGCCGCCGGGCCGCCGAGCAGTCGGTCACGCTGCTGAAGAACGATGGCACCCTCCCCCTCGCCGACACCGCGAACGTGCTCGTGACGGGACCGGGCGCCCAGAACGTGACGGCGTTGCACGGTAGCTGGACGTACACGTGGCAGGGCACCAACGAGGCGATGTACCCCGACGACGTGCCGACGATCCTCGACGCCCTGCGCACCGAACTGGGGGCCGATCGGGTGTCGCACCACAGCGGCGACCCGATGCAGGAGGCCTTCAACCTGGAGGCCGCCGCGCAGCAGGCTGATGCCGTCGTGCTCTGCCTCGCCGAGCGGCCGTCCACCGAGATGCCCGGCGACATCCACGACCTGACGCTCCCCGAACAGCAGCTGGAGCTGGCGAAAACCATGCAGGCCACCGGTACGCCGGTGATTCTCGTGCTCGTCGAGAATCGCCCCCGTATCATTCGGCCCATCGTCGACGGCATGAGCGCCATCGTCCAGGCGTTCCAGCCCGGCCCGCACGGCGGACCCGCAATCGCGCGCGTGCTCAGCGGATCGGTCAACCCGAGCGGGCATCTGCCCATCACGGTTCCGCGTCACACGGGGAACCTCATGACGTACGACCACAAGACGAACGAGGCGGACCGCTACCACCCGCAGTTCGAGTTCGGCCACGGCCTGAGCTACACGACGTTCGACTATCGGAACCTCACCGTGAGCGACACGACGCTGGCCGACGGGGAATCCATCACCGTCGAGGTGACCGTCGAGAATACGGGCGGCCGGGCGGGCCGCGACGTGGTGCAGCTCTACACCCACGACCGGGTGGCCACCGTGACGCCGAAGGGTCGGGAACTCCGTGGATTTCAGACGGTGAATCTCGAGGCGGGCGACGTGCAGACCGTTTCCTTCGATGTGACGCGCGAGGATTTTGCCTTCATCGGCCGCACCCACCAGCCGACGGTGGAACCGGGGCACGTCGACCTTCGGATCGGCGAGTTGGTGCAAACGCTGCGTCTGGAGTAGATTGGAAAAGGTGCGTGCTGGCCCCTATCTTCACCGCATCCTCGCTTTCCCACCGACGAGTCTTTATCGAGCATGATGTGGAACCGCTTTCTCGCTGTGGTCTGTCTAGCCGGAGGAATGAGCCTCCTCGCTCTTGGTTGCGGGCAGGCCGATGAGTCGAACTCGTCCGCGACGTCCGCGACCGAGCCAGCCGCCGCGACCGATTCCGTCAACACCCTGACGCAGGCCGAGCGCGACGACGGGTGGATGCTCCTCTTCGACGGCCAGTCCATGGACCAGTGGCGCATCTACGGGGCCGACTCGATGGCCGATGACTGGATTGTCGACGACGGTACCATGCACTTCACCGGTGCGCCGGACGACGCGCCGGACGACATCATCACGACCGCCGAGTTCGAGGACTTCGAGTTTCGCTTCGAGTGGAAGATCTCGGAGGGGGGCAACAGCGGCGTCATGTTTCACGTCTCCGAGGAGCACGAGTGGCCCTGGCAGTCGGGCCCGGAGTACCAGATCCTCGACAACGAAAACCACCCCAATGGCGACGATCCGCTGACCTCGGCCGGGGCCAACTATGCCCTGCACGCGCCCGCTCAGGACGTGGCGAAGCCTGCTGGCGAATGGAATGAGAGCCGCATTGTCGTCAACGACGGACACGTGGAGCACTACCTGAACGGCACGAAGCTGCTGGAGTACGACATGGGCAGCGACGCGTGGGCGCAGAAGGTCTCCGAGACGAAGTTTGGCGACATGCCCGGCTACGGGCAGTCCGAGAGCGGCCACATCTGTTTGCAGGATCACACCGATCCGGTCTGGTTCCGCGACCTCAAGATCCGTCGCCTGGAGACGTCGGAGAACGCGTAACGCCGCGCCTGCCGCGGTTCCCCGTACCCTCCCTGAGGGGATTGCCGCAGACGGACTTTAACGACCTGTTGTTTTCTTTCTATCGAATGGTTGAATTGTCATGAGCACTTCCGAAGGAATGACCCGTCGGCAGGCGCTTCGCCGCACGGCCGGCCTGCTGGGGGGCGTCATCTCGATGCCCGTCTGGAGTGGCGTGCTAAGCGGATGCACCGCCGATGGCGGCGCCGACTGGTCGCCCGTAATTCTGTCGACCGAGCAGAACGAGATGGTGACGCTTCTTGCTGAACGCATCATCCCCGCAACCGACACGCCCGGCGCCCAGGCCGCGAACGTCAACCGGTTCATCGATAAGATGGTGGGCGAGAGTTTCCTCCCCGAGGACCGCGACCGCTTCATGGAGGGGCTGACGGCCTTCGACAAGCGCTGCCAGGACGTGCACGACACGAGCTTCGTCGATGCAACCGAGGAGCAACAGGTGGCGCTCATCGCCGAGGTGGACGACGAAACGTTCGGCGACGACGCCCCGGCACCGGATCCGGAAAATCCCTCCTTCTTCCGCATGATGAAGGAGCTGGTGGTCGTAGGCTACTACACCTCCGAGATCGGTGCCTCCCAGGAGCTGAAGATCAACATCGTCCCTGGCTATTACGACGGCGACGTGCCGTACGAAGAAATTGGTCGCACATGGGCCGCATAGCCGTTTCGCGTTGAACGTTTCACGTTAAACGTTTCGCGTTCGCGAAACTCAAAACTCCGAACTCGGAACTCTACACACCGCACGAAGCAGCAGTCTTATGGAGAAGTCAGTCAGCGTCGCTCCGCAGCAGGAGCGCTATGATGCGATCGTCGTCGGCTCCGGCGTGACCGGAGGGTGGGCCGCGAAAGAGCTCACCGAGCGCGGGCTCCAGACGCTCGTGCTGGAGCGCGGTCGCGACGTCAAACACGGCGACGACTACAACACGGAGCACACGCCGCCGTGGGAGATGGAGTACAATGGGCGGGGCAACGAGCAGGAGATGAAAGAGAAACAGCCGCGCCAGTCGATGGCGGGACCGGTGAATCCGTACAACCGCCACTTCTTCGTCGACGACACGAAGCACCCGTACACGTTCGATGACGACAAGCCCTTTTTGTGGGTGCGCGGCTACCACAAAGGCGGCCGCTCGCTGACCTGGGGCCGGCAGTCGTACCGCTGGAGCCCGATGGACTTCGAGGCAAACGCCCGCGAAGGCGTCGCCGTCGACTGGCCCATCCGCTACGAAGACGTGGCGCCATGGTACGACTACGTGGAGCAGCATGCAGGCATCAGCGGGGCCGAGGAGGGGCTCCAGCAGCTCCCCGACAGCCAGTTTCTCCCGCCGATGGACATGAACGTAGTGGAGCAGCACGTGCGCGACGGCATCGCGTCACGCTTCAATGACCGGTCGATGACGATCGGCCGGACGGCTGTGCTCACGCAGGGACACAAGGGCCGCGGGGCCTGTCACTACTGTGGCCCCTGCTCGCGGGGATGCTCCGTTGGTGCCTACTTCTCCAGCCAGAGCTCCACGCTGCCGGCGGCACGCGCCACTGGCAACATGACGATGCAGTGCAACAGCATCGTGACAGAGGTGCTGTACGACGCCGACAGCGGCAAAGCCTCTGGCGTTCGCGTCATCGACGCCGAGACGAAGGAAGAGCGCACCTACCAGGCTGACATTATCTTTCTGAACGCCTCGGCGCTGGGCTCTGTTAAGATCCTGCTCAACTCCACCTCGCCCGAGTTCCCGAACGGGCTGGCCAACTCCAGCGGTGCGCTCGGCCACTACATCATGGACCACCACTTTAAGGTGGGCGCCGTGGCGCAGATCGACGGGTTCAACGACAAGTACTACTACGGAAGCCGCCCGAACGGCATCTATATTCCACGCTTCCGCAACCTGCCGTGGCAGCCGAGCACCGAGACCGACTTTCTGCGCGGCTACGGCTACCAGGGCGGCGCCTCGCGCCAGGGCTGGGGCCGCGGCACGAGCAAGGCCGGCTTCGGGGCCGACTTTAAGCACGACCTGCGCGACCCGGGCCCCTGGCAGATGTATCTCCTTGGGTTCGGCGAAATGCTCCCGCGGGAAGAGAACTACGTGGAACTCAACGACGACGTCACCGACGAGTGGGGCATGCCGGCGCTGCACGCCAACGTGACGCTGAGTGACAACGCGAAACGGATGCGCGAGGACATGAAGGCGCAGGCCGCCGAAATCCTGGAGGCGGTGGGCGGCAAAAACGTGACGGAGTTCGAGAGCCGCTACTGGCCGGGCGAGGGCATCCACGAGATGGGCGGTGCGCGCATGGGCCGCGACCCCGAGACCTCGGTGCTCAACGGCTACAACCAGGCGCACGACGTGCCGAATCTCTTCGTGACGGATGGCTCGTGCATGACGAGCGCCGCATGCCAGAACCCATCGCTCACCTACATGGCGCTCACCGCCCGCGCCGTCGACTACG
>CAYFSC010000196.1:0-5546 GCA_964345695.1 uncultured Rhodothermales bacterium
TGGTTCGCCTTCGTGGAGCGGGTGATGGGATTCGAACCCACGACCTTCTGCATGGCAAGCAGATGCTCTAAGCCGCTGAGCTACACCCGCTGGTGCGTTCGTATGTCGGCCGTCATGAGCGAAAACCCTCTGGACCGCGGATCGTTCCGCCCGCTCGACCGCACCGATTCGACATGCCGAAACGCCATCGGTTCCTGTCAGAACCCGATCTTTTTCGATCCTTCGTCTTCGGCAGCGCCCTCGGCGGGCGTGCATTCGATGGTCCGCGTCACGACCAGCGGCGCCGCCTCGTGCGCCTCCCAGAACTGGTTCCCCGCCTCGTTCTGCGCCAGCACTTGCAGGCGCACACGCTCGGCGCCGGCGCTTTCGGCCCATTCCCGCACAGACGCCACGAGCGCCGATCCGAGTCCGCACCGCCGCGCTTCTGGAGAAACGTAGATCTCATCGAGGTACACCTCTTCGCTCTCGGCGTAGATGGGCGGCGGCCCCCACCGGTGCGCGGAAGCGAAGCCCTGGATCGTACCGTTCTTCTCCGCGACGAAGAGGCGACGCGTCTCGCCGTCGAGCCACATCGGGAAGTCGTTTTGCCAGCGCTCGAGGGCATCGTCGGCCACCCCGATCCGCGCGTCGTGCTCTGCCTGTTCCTCGAGCAGCGCCAGCCATAGCTCGCCGATGCGGTCCGCGTCCTCTGTCTTCGCACGGCGAATGGTCGCTCCGTCCGTTTCTTGCTCCATATCTGTTTGTTTCATCCGATGCATCGCTTGCGGTCCCTGCGACTCGCTCAAGTTCACCCGATGACTCGCAGCCGGGCGTACTTCAGTTTCAGCTTCTTGTTGCCCACGTCCGAGCCGAAGAAGACGACGGCGGTCGCTTTCTCGCCTTCGCCTTCCACGCTCTGCACCTTGCCCTCGCCAAACTTGGTGTGCTCCACGCGCACGCCGGGGACGATCTGCCCCTCGCCTTCATCGTAGACGACGCGTCGCCCGCCGCCGGACGAATGTTCGATCCGCTTGAGGCGTCGTTTCTTGCCGCCGGACGACCCGCTGCCCGATCCGTCGCGCAGATTCTGCCGGTAGTAATGCGGGTCCATCTCGTCGTAGCTCTCCGTCGGCCCGCCGCCGGTCTTGAAGCGGTCGGATTTCTGTTCCAGCTCGCCGCCGGCCTCGGTGCGCACGACGTCGGCGTCGATCTCTTCCAGGAAGCGGCTGCGCGTGTTGGTCGTCTGCTCGCCGTAGCGGTAGCGGCTGCGCGCCCAGCTCAGGTAGAGCTGCTTCTCGGCCCGCGTGACGCCCACGTAAAACAGACGCCGCTCTTCCTCCAGGTCCGCCTTCTCCTGCGTGGCCTGCTGCAGCGGGAAGAGGCCCTCCTCCAGTCCGGTGACGAACACGACGGGGAATTCGAGCCCCTTTGCCGCGTGAAGCGTCATGAGCGTCACCTGATCGGGATCGTCATCCTCGTCCTGATCGGTCAGCAGAGCCACCTCCTGCAGGAATGTGCTGAGCGTGGCGTTCTCTTCTGAGGCCGTGTACTCGGTGATGGCGCTGATGAGCTCCTGCACGTTCTCCCAGCGCATCAGGTTTTCGCGCGTGTGCTCCTTGCGCAGCTCCTTCAGAAGCCCGGCGTCGCGAATGAGGTCGCCCGCAATCTCGTCGGCCGGGGCGCCGCTGGCCTTCGACGCGTACTTGGCGATGAGGAAGCGGAAGCTGTCGACGGCGTTCTCGGCGCGCGTGCCGAGCGTGTCGATGTCCTCCACGCGCTCGATGGCCTGCCAGAGCGAGAGGCCGTGCTCGTTGGCGTACGTTTGCAGCCGCTCCTGCGTCTTCCTGCCGATGCCCCGCGTCGGGTAGTTGATCACGCGCTGCAGGCTCGCCGTGTCGTTCGGGTTCACGACCAGCTTCAGGTACGCCAGCACGTCCTTGATCTCCTTCCGCTGGTAGAACGACGTGCCGCCGATGACGCGGTACGGCACGTTCTCCTTGCGAAGCGCCTCCTCAATGGCCCGGCTCTGCGCGTTGGTGCGATACAGCACAGCGAAATCGCCGTAGGTGAGCCCTTCCCGCGCGTGCAGGTCGCGGATGCGGCGCTCGATCTTCTTCGCCTCGTCCTTCTCGCTGAGCGCCTCCATGAGCGCCACGTGCTCGCCCTGGGCGTTGTCCGTCCACAGCGACTTCTCGAGCTGATCGTCGTTCTCCTCAATAATCGAATCGGCCAGCCGCAGGATGTTCTTCGTCGAGCGGTAGTTGCGCTCCAGGCGCACCGTCGTGGCGTCCGGATAGTCGCGCTCGAACGACAGGATGTTGGTGATGTCGGCGCCGCGAAACGAGTAGATGCTCTGCGCGTCGTCGCCCACCACGCACAGGTTCTTGTGCTTCGCCGCGAGCTTCTTGGAGAGCCGGTACTGCGTGTGGTTCGTGTCCTGGTACTCGTCGATGTGCAGGTACTGCCAGCGGTCCTGGTACTTTTCGAGCACGTCGGGGTGCTCGTCGAACAGCTCGACAGGCTTGAGGAGCAGGTCGTCGAAGTCCATCGCATTGGCGCGGCGGAGGGCCTTCTCGTACGCCGGGTACACCTTCGCGGCCGCTTCCTGCTGCTTGCCGCGCGCCAGACTCCGGTATTCCTCCGGCCCAATCATCTGGTTCTTGGCGCCGGAGATCATCCGCTGCACCGCACGCGGCTTCACCTCGTCGGTGTTGAGGTTGAGCCGGTTCATCTGCTGCTTTGCGATGCGCTTCGAGTCGTCGGTGTCGTAGATCGAAAAGTCCTGCGAGTAGCCGATCTTGTCGCCCTCCATCCGCAGGAGGCGCGCAAACGACGCGTGGAAGGTACCCACCCACATGCCGCGCGTCTGGTCGCCCACGAGCTTTTGCACGCGCTCCTTCATCTCCCGCGCGGCTTTGTTCGTGAACGTGAGCGCAAGAATCTCGTGCGGACGGGCCTTCCCGGTCGCCAGTAGGTAGGCAATGCGGTGCGTGAGGGCGCGCGTCTTCCCGGAGCCCGGCCCGGCGATGATCATGACGGGCCCCTCGGTGGCCTCGACGGCCTCGCGTTGCTCGTCGTTGAGGCTCTGGAGAATGCGCTCGGTGGCCTCCGGATCGGCATCGACCTGGGTCTTGGGCTCGGGGCGGCTAATTTGGATGCGACGCATACAGGAGGACAGTCGGCGGGTGAGAACTGCAGTGGAGGGGGCGGTCCAACCGCACAGGACCGGCTCGGCGCGGGGCGGTTGGGAACAGCGCCATCGAATGTACGTGGCGTCCCGCCGGACGTTCGGCGGCCCCGGAGGAGAGGTGCAAAAAAAGTAACACGAGCGGTCCCGAACCCGGCCCTCGCCGCGTTGCCGCCGGACTTGCCCGGATCTTTGCCTGAATCTCTTCGCCGGAGCCGTACGTTGGGACCGTGGTTTTTTCTGCACAAACGCAATGGCTCCTATGACGCATCGTCTCCGCCTCGTCCTCGGGCTCGCGGTCGGCTTCCTTCTTCTTTGGACGCTGCCGGCCGTCGGCCAGAACGTCCCGCCGCACAACCTGCCTGCTTTCGAGCCAGTCGACTTCCCCGACCCGAACGAGTACCGCGCCGCCGATGGGCGTCCGGGCTACGAGTACTGGCAGCAGCAGGCCGACTACCAGATTGATGTTACGCTCGATCCCGAGCACAACCGCGTCTCCGCCACACAGACCATCACCTACACGAACAACGCTCCGGAGGCGCTGGATCGGCTCTGGGTGCAGCTGGAGCAGAACTTTTTCAAGCCCGGCAGTCGCGGGGCCAGTGCCGTGCCGCAGGGGGCCCGCTTCAGCGGGTTCTTTGAGGACGCCGGTTACGACCTGTCCCGCGTTCGCCTGGTCCGAAATGGTGAAACGATCGTGCCCGACACGGTGGTCGACGGCACCCGCATGCGCATCTCGCTCGCCGAGCCCCTTGCGGCCAACGGCGGGTCGCTGCAGATCCAGCTCGACTGGAGCTTCACCCTCCCGCAGTACGGCGCCGACCGCCACGGGCGTCTCGACGTGGCCCAGGGCACCGTCTACCAGCTCGCGCAGTGGTATCCGCGCATGTACGTCTACGATGACGTGCACGGATGGAACCCGCTGCCCTATCTGGGGCAGGGCGAGTACTACCTGGAATTCGGCACCTTCGAGATCAACATCACCGTGCCGCGCGACTTCATCGTGGCCGCCACGGGCACCTTGCAGAACCCGGGTGAGGTGCTCACCCAAACGCAGCGGAACCGGCTGGAGCGCGCCCGCGAGAGCCGGGAGACAGTCATGATCATCGACAGCACGGAGGTGGGCGATCCGTCGACACGGCCCGACGGCGAGGGCCCGCTCACCTGGCGCTACAGGGCCGAGGACGTGCGCGACTTCGCCTGGTCGGCCTCGCAGGCCTTCATCTGGGACGCAGCCCGCGCCGACGCCGGCGACCGAACCGTGCTCGCGCAGTCCTTCTACCCAAAGGAGGGGCTGGGCTCTGGCACGACACCAGGCTGGGAGGAATCGACCCGCTACGTGCAGCATTCCGTCGAGTTCTACTCCGACTTTGTGTCGCCGTACCCGTACCCGACGGCGATCAATGTGGCCGGGGTCGTGGCGGGCATGGAGTATCCTCAGATCGTGTTCTGTGATGTGGAGTCGCGCGGACGCGGCCTTTTCGGGGTGACCGATCACGAGTTCGGCCACACCTGGTTTCCGATGGTCGTGGCGTCCGACGAGCGGCGCTGGGCCTGGATGGACGAGGGGCTGAACACGTTCATCAACCAGTATTCGACTGCGGCCTTCTACGACCGTCCGAGCCGGCAGAGCCTCCAGCGACTGGCGCGCGGCATCCCTCGCTTCATGCGTTCCGGCTACGCCGACCAGCCGATCATGACGTATGCCGACCGCATCCGCTCGCAGGCGCTTGGCCCGCTGGCCTACAGCAAGCCCGCCTACGGCCTGATGCTGCTGCGCGAGTACGTGGTAGGCCCCGAGCTCTTCGACAGCGCCTTCGAGGCGTACGTCGATCGGTGGGCCTATAAGCACCCGAAGCCGGCCGATTTCTTCCGTACCCTGGAAGACGTGACCGGGGAAGACCTCGACTGGTTCTGGCGCAGCTGGTTCTACGAGAACGACACGGTCGATCAGGCCGTCGCGAGCGTCACGATGTCCGACACGACCCAAACCACCCGCGTCACGCTTGAGCAGCGCAGCGAGTTCATCCTGCCGATGACCGTCCGGCTCACGTACGGCGACGGATCCAGCGAGCAGCGCCGGATTCCGCCCGAGGCCTTCTACACGAAAGACACCCACACCCTGGCGCTCTCGGGGCGACCGCTGCAGAAGGTGACGCTGGATCCCGCCCAGATTCTGCCGGACATGAACCGCCCGAACAACACGTGGTCGGCCTCTGAGGCGTCGAGCAGTGACGACCCGTCCTCCTCGCAGCAGGAGTAAGGGCCGAGAACCGTTCGGCGTGGGACGCTTCAAGCGGTCCGGTGGTACGGGTACGCATGTGCTGGATGCACTCCGTTCTCGGAATGAGCCCTCCGCGCCACGGGGAGGGAGCCGCGG
>CAYFSC010000197.1:0-5411 GCA_964345695.1 uncultured Rhodothermales bacterium
TCCTGCGTCGCGCGTGGAGTCCTCTTGCACAACGGCCCCGGTGGTCCCGCTCCTGAAGCCGCAGCAGCGTCCCGTGAGAAATGCGGGTTAGTGGCAGTGCCCATGGGCCTCCGACCAGACCTGCCCTGGCGGACACTCGGGCGGGGCGTCGCCGCCGAGTTCGGACACGGCGACGCCGATCACGACGAGGCCGATGACGATGAGCATAGCAATGCCCATCCCGGTGATCAGGCGGTTGTCGGTCCAGGAGGTTTCGTCCTGGCAGCAGTGCTTGTACTTTTTGCCGCTGCCGCAGGGACAGGGGTCGTTGCGTCCGGGGGTTGCCATGGTGCGACCGTTGGTCAAACAGAAAAGACGTCACGTCCAATATAGGCATGCCGGCCCGACAAATCGAGACCACGGCTTCTCCCCTCGCCGTCGGACTGCTCGTTACGAGCCCGCGTCGGCAGGCTCGGACTGAGGCGTCGCGGCCTCGACGGTGCGCGCTCGGAAGCGCCCGAAGAGGCGCTCCAAGTCGTCGGGCGTGAGGGTGCCTGCCTCCAGCGGGCCACCAACGTCTGCCAGGACGTGTTGCCACAGGGATTCGGGCGGGAGGGGATCGCGCGGATCCAGATAATCATTCTCGCGGAAGAACGTCCGCAGGGCTTCCACCTTGTCGCTCCGGAAATACTGCACGGCCCCTTCTCGCAGCGACGCCAGAACGGCATCGGCATTGCCCCGATGAGCCTCTGCAAGCTCGGTGACGTCCTCCAAAAACCGATTGGAGACGGCGTCGGTGGCTTCCAGTGCAGCGCGGTCTACCGGGCGGCCCCGTCCGATGTGCCAGGCGCGCCGCCAGGCCTCGACTGCGGAGGCCTGGGCCTCGATGCGCCGGGCTTCCGGATCCGACACCGCGAGGCCTGCAGCGCCCGTCCCCGCCCCCCTGTTCCACAGATACGACCAGGGGCCCCACGTAGAAAGACCACGATCGAGCGTCTCGCGCAGCCGGTCCACGTCCTCAATCAGATACCACAGGTGAAGCGCCTCGACCGGCTCGCGCGGCGTCCACGGGGGCACATCGATGACCGACGGTACGTCGGCGTGCACGGAAACCTCGTCGGGAAGTGTCGCCACGTCGGGGCGGACGGGGGCGGCGGGCGGACCGTCGCCATGCAAGGCAGTGGGAAGCTGAGCGTCGGCCAGTGCAATGCGCCGGTACGACGTTGACCCCGCCGCTAGCCGGTCTTCCCACTTGGCGACCTCGTCCTGCTGGGCGGTCAGGTACACGACCTGTCGGCCGCGCTCCGCGATGGTCCCCACCGTGTCGATGATGGCATTGGCCTTGGCGTCGTCGCTGTTGGCAAGGGTCTCATCCAGCACCAGGGGAAGGCGAAGACCGTCTTCTTGGTGCTCCACAAATGCCATCCGCACGCACAGCAGCAGCTGCACCTGGGTACCACTCGACAGCGCCTTCAGCGGCAGGCCCCGCCCTGTCGAGTGATCGGTAGCCCGGAAGACGCGTTCGCTGCGGTCGAGGTGCAACGCGTAGCGGCCGTTCGTGACGTCGGCAAAGAGAGCCCGGGCCCGGCGGAAGACCTCTGGGAGGTCGCGGTCGCGCGTGCGAGCCTGGATGCGGTCGGCCAGGACCTTTCCGACGGCGGCCGCCACGTCGCGTTTCCGCTGGCGGACCCGCGTGTCGCGTGCAGCGCGGTACTCGGCGTACGCGGTTTCGAGGTCCCGTCCGGCCTGCGCGTCTTCCACCCGTTGCTCGATCCGCTCGATCTCAGCAAAAAGATCGTCGGCTTTGTCGGCCTGCGCCTGCGCGGCCCGACGTCGCGACCGAAGCGTATCGGGGGCGGCCTCTTCCATAGCCGGGTCGTACCCTGGAAGCGACTGCAGGTGCTCGCGCTTGGTCGCCAGGCGGGTCGCGGCTTCCCGGGCGTCGGTCTTGGCTTGCTGATATGCGTCGTACTGGTCGCAGAGCGCATCCAGCGCGGCCCGTGATCCAGGTTCCACTCCTGCGCGGCGGTACAGATCATCGACCGCTGCGGTGGCCTTCGCGTAGCTCTCCTGGGCCTCCTTTCGACGCTGGCGGGCATCGTGGCGTCGTTGTCGTGCCTGGCGGACGGTTTGCTGCGCCGCCTCCAGCGTTGAACGCACGCCATGAGCCCGTGCCGCATCGTCGATGCCGTCCACGCCGTACGGTGCGACCTGATCTTCGACTGCCTCCCGGCACGCTGCGACGCGCTGTTGAGCAGCCTCCACCTCCGACGTCTTGGCCGCGCGAGCATCGTAGAGGGACTGCCAGCGGCCCAGGCGCTCGACGATCCACCGGAGTGAGCGCGCCCCGTCGACCTCGGGCGACACGCCGAGTCGGTCGGCAAGGTCGGCGCGCTCGCGCTCCAGGGCCTCCCTCTCCTCCTCAACCGGTGCGCGCCGTGTCTGTAGGCGCTCGCGTTCCTGCTTCAGCGTCTCTTCCAGGTGCGCCTGCGCCCACCGATCGGCCAGCGACTGCAGCCGCCGGACCACGGCATCGCGCGTCCAGGCCGGCGGCGGCTCCAACTCCGTGCGCGAAAACGCGCGGCGGTGAACGCTCTGCTCGCCATCGGAGCGGGACGTGGCGCGCATCCGCACAGCCAGACCGGTTCCCGCCACCAGCACGCCGAGGACCAGCAACAGAAGCGTCGCGAGAGAGGGCACGCCGCCGCTCATGCCAACGAGAATCCCGCCGGCGAGCGCCGCACCCACGCCGAGTGCCAGGAGCACCCAAGGGACGGCGCTGGAAGCGTCGGTGGTGGGCACCTGAAGCCAGCGGATCAGCGCCTGGATCCCGTCGCGAGCGGCTTCGGCAGGGGGCGCAGCGGTGTTCTTTTCTGTCAGCAGCTCTTCCATCATGTCGAGGGCCGATCGCCGTCCCTGCACCGACTCGACCCGCTCCACATGCGCCTCGATGGCGTGCATGTCCGGCAGGTCAATTGCAGCGGCGGGCGTCCGGTCCATCCCTACCGACAGACGGTTCCAGGCCGCTTTCTCCTCCCGGGGGGCTTTGGCGCGCGCCTGACGGGCATCAGCCAGCGCATCTTCTGCCGTTTCCAGCGCCCGCACCGACGCCTGCAACTGCTCCAGATATCCGTCGGGCAGGCCGTCCTCCGGCAACGGGCTCGCCGCGAGCCTTTTGTTCGCCTCACGGATCTCTGCTTCGGCGGTCGCCCTCCGTTCTGCAGCCTTTTTCTTGTGCGCCAGGAGATCTTCGATCTGCTCGGCCTCGTCCCCGCGAATCCGTTCCATGGCCTCCGGAAAGACATCGCACTTTGCCTTCGCCTCGCGGCGGTCGTGCCGGGCCTCTGCAACGGCAACGGCCTGTTCCAAAGCCTGAGCCCGCGTCCGGGCCCTTCGAGCATCTGCCAGGTCGTCGCGAAGCCGATCCAGCCGCCGATGGTCCGCCTGCAGGGCACGCTGCGTCTCGCGGACCTCCTGAAGAGCCTGCCGGGTCTCTTCCACCCTCTCTTTATCGCGCCCACCGCGACGCACTACGGTCTGAAAACCCAGCGTGTCGGCCGCGCTCTCCACGTCGTACCCGCCCACGGCCTCCTGCATGATGCGCTCGGCGAAGGCATCCGGGCCGTCGATGGCCGCGAGGAGGTCGTGGAGATACAGATGATAGCGGTCGTGATGCTCTGGCGGCGGGAGTGAGGGCGGCGTTGCGCGGTGCCCGTCCCGCTGGTACTGAAGGCGACTGCCGTCAATCTCGACGCGCCAGCGCGCGCCGTCCACCGTGAACTGGCCCACCAGTTGGGGCGCCGTCTCTCCCTCTAAGGTTGAGGGCCACAGCAGGCCCCGGAGCGCGCGGGCCAGGGTCGTTTTGCCCGATGCATTGGGTCCGTATACTACGTTCACGCCACGGCACCAGTCGTCCACCTGCAGGTCGTGAGATATGCCGTAGAGGCGCCGCAGGGTCACCGTGCGAACGTGAAGGGAGGAGCGATCCATGCGGTTCGTTTGCGGCGAGCGGACTCTGTGGGAGTGGAGGACGTAGCGAGTTTGCATGCTGGCTGTCTTCAGGGGCGGAACGCGACGCTATCCAGAAGCGCCGGACTGGGCGTGCAGAGCATCCAAAAGCAGCAGCCCGCGCTGATACAGGGTCGTACGCAGGACGTCACTGGAAGGCAACCCTGAAACGTCAGGGTCGCGCCGCAGAGGGTCATATCCCGACGCTTCGTGGACCGTCTGTGCCGCGTTCTGGGCATCGCGAAGGAGGTCGGCAACGGCCTCTGTGTCGTGTTCGCGCTCCAGGTCGAGCAGAAGCTGAGCCAACACAGCGGGCGCGTCTCGGCCTTCCGCCAGCGCTTCCAGATCGTGTTCGGGACGCGTATCGAGCGTGATGGTGTCGACCGTGGCCGTCGCCTCGCCGACGTGGACGGTCAGATCGCGCTCGATCGTTTCGGTCCGCGCTTCGAGAGCCTGGTGCAGAGACGTTCGCCCCTCGATGTGCAACCGGGCCACCAGACGACGCACCGAGTCGGTCTCCTGAATCACCGTCTCCAGCCGGCTGCGGAGCGCTCGCAGGAGAGCCTGCTCCGCGGCGTCGGTCGTCGCCAGCTCCGTAACGTCGACCGTCACTCGCTCGTAGCGGACCGTGGCCAACGGAACCGCTTGTGCATCCAGTCTGCCTTCAGGCGCTACAGTAACGGTCCACGCCCCGTGGGGCCCGCGCTCTCCAGGATCCAAGGGCTGCAGGGACCCAGGATACAGTTGGAGCTGACCACCCTCCCAGTGATCTGCCGGGGTATGGAGGTGTCCGAGCAGCCAGGCATCGACGGGAGCCTCCGCCAATGCTCGGCGCGTCACGGGAGCGTATCGTCCCTGTCGGGCACCCACGTCCGCGTGCATCACGCCGATTGTCGGTTGTGAGGCAGGGGGGAATTCGAGCGTTTCCAGCGGGGCGTCGAGAACGTGAGCCTCTGGGAACGACCAGCCCACGAAACGGACCCGAGGGGATGCTTCCGGGAGCGACACTGTGCTCCACTGTCCCCCACGACCCAGCAGGTGAAATCGGGAAACGTCCAGGGCATCGGCCAGTCGTGGAAAGGTGTCAAAGTCATGATTTCCGGCCACAGCCACGACGTCAATGCCTGCATCGGCGAGCCGCTCGATGCCACGCTGGAGAGCCCCGAAGGCCTCGTACATTTTGTTCTCGCGGTCGACGAGGTCGCCCGTCAACACGACGGCGTTCACGTTGCGGCGGACGGCCGTGTCAAGGACCCGCCGCCATACGTGGTCCACCGTGAGTGCGTTGTCCTGGACCGGGACTCGCGTCGGATGGCGACCGAGATGCACGTCGCCGACGCAGAGAATTCGGTAGGATTCATTCATAGCGTGCAGACCGTGGAGCTGCGTTCGTCGTTGTCCCTCGTGGTGAGACGATGTCAAAA
>CAYFSC010000198.1:0-5376 GCA_964345695.1 uncultured Rhodothermales bacterium
GCGCGTACGTGCGACCTGCCACCGATTCATTCGATCTGTTGTCCCGCGATGTCCGATTCCGCCTCCGACCTTCTCGAGGAGATCTGCACCGAGCGCGACGCCGTCGACCCCAGCACGCTGGAGCAGATTCTGATCCTGGGGGTCGAGATCGCACGCGAGGGTCGGGAAGGGCAAAAGATCGGAACCATCTTCACGGTCGGGGACTCGGAGGCGGTGCTGGAGCACTCGCGCCTCATGATCCTCGACCCGCTGAAGGGCCACGCCCCGGCCGACACGTCCGTTCGGGACGCCGATGTGCGCGAGACGCTCAAGGAGCTCGCCCAGCTCGACGGCGCATTTGTCGTGGACAATCAAGGGGCGACCCTCTCTGCGGCCCGCTACCTCGACGCCGACACGACAGGCATCAACATGCCGCTCGGCCTCGGCAGCCGCCACATGGCCGGTGCCGCCATCACGAAGCACACGCGCTGCGTGTCGGTCGTCGTGAGCACGAGCGCCATCGTTCGCCTCTTCGACGATGGCGTGCTCGTGGCCGAGGTCATTCCCGAGCTCTGGATCTTAAACCGCTACAGCTCGCACATCGACGCCCCGCTCCTCACGCGCAGCGACGAGCAGGTGACCATCCTCAGCCGCCTGGAGTGAACCCAGATCGTGTGGGATGCGCCGTTCGGAAGGGAAGAGGCGGTGAAGGAAACAAACGCGGAAGGGACGCCTGTCGTCGGTTTCCGGAACTCGAAACCGGAAACCAGAAGCGCGCACCCGAAACACAGTTGCCTTTCCCTCGCGGGGCAGATACGTTAAGGGACGTCGAAATTCCCCGCCATCCGCTCCCACTGTGATGCTGCGAACGAACGTCGGCGCCCTCGGCGGCGCGCTCCTCCTCACGCTGGCGATCCTCCTTTTCCCGGCATGGACGCCTGATCCCGCGCCCACGCCGCGAACGGCGGAGCCGCCGCGGACTGCACCCGCCCCAGAGTACGGCGAACACGGCATGGTCGTCTCCGCTCGCCGCGAGGCCAGTCAGGCCGGCGTGGAGATGCTCAAGAAGGGGGGCAATGCCGTCGATGCGGCCGTGGCCACCGGCTTTGCACTGGCCGTCGTGTATCCCTTGGCCGGCAACATCGGGGGCGGCGGCTTCATGGTGATCCGGCAACCGGACGGCTCCGTCACCACCATCGACCACCGCGAGGAAGCCCCGAGTGGCGCCACGCAGGAGGTGTACCTGAACGAGGACGGCGAGGCAGCCCGCGAGCGCAGCCGCCAGGGCCATCTCGCGTCCGGCGTGCCGGGGACCGTCCATGGCCTGCTCTCCGCCCTCGACACGTACGGCACGCTCGACCGCGCCACCGTCATGGCGCCGGCCATTCGCCTGGCCCGCGAGGGGTTTCACCTCACGTATCTGCAGGCGCAGAACTTCAATGAGTCGCACGACACCTTTGCCGCGTTCGAGAGCACGAAAAAGTATTTCACGAAGGGCAGCCCCTCGAACAAGTACCGTCCCGGCGAGCGGTTTGTGCAGACGGACCTGGCGAACACGCTGGAGCGCATCCGCAATCGTGGGATCCGCGAGTTCTACGACGGGAAGACGGCCGATCTCATCGTCGAAGAGATGGAGCGGGGCGACGGGCTCATCAATCACCAGGATCTTCAGAGCTACACCTCCGTCGAGCGCGAGCCGGTGACCGTCGACTACCGCGGCTACACGGTGCACGGCATGGGACCGCCCTCCTCCGGCGGCGTGGCCGTGGGACAGCTCATGCACGCGGCGGAGATGAAGGACATCGGCGCCATGGGGCACAACAGCAGTGCCACGGTGCACTACCTCGCGGAAGCCATGAAACGCGTCTTCGCCGACCGCGCCAAGTGGCTCGGCGATCCCGACCACGTTGACGTGCCCACCGACCGGCTCGCCAGCAAGTCGTACATGCAAGAGCGCATGGCCTCCTTCGACTCCGCGCGCTACACGCCGACCGACTCGGTGGCCGCCGGGCAGCTCGCCATGGCCGGCGAATCGATGGAAACGACCCACTACTCGGTGGCCGACAGCAGCGGCATGGCCGTGAGCGTGACCACGACGATCAACAGCGGCTACGGCTCGAAGGTCGTCGTGGACGGCGCAGGCTTCTTCCTGAACAACGAGATGAACGACTTTGTGCTCAAGCCGGGCGTGCCCAACATCTACGGACTCTCGGGCTCAGAGCAGAACCTCGTCGCCCCGAGCCGCCGCATGGTGTCCTCCATGTCGCCCACCATCGTCGAGGATCCAGAAGGGCGCCTCTTCATGGTGATCGGCGCGCCGGGCGGGTCGACGATCATCACGACGACGGCGCAGGTCATCATGAACGTGATCGATCACGGGATGGATATCGAGCAGGCCGTTACCGCCGGACGCGTTCATCACCAGTGGAAGCCGCGCGCCCTGAGCTACGAGAAGTATTCGCTCTCGCGGGACGCAATCCGCAATCTGGAGGCGCGGGGCTGGGACGTCACCATGGGCGTCTTTGGCGGGATCCCGCAGTGGGGTCGCGCACAGGGCATCCACGCGGTCTACGAGCCCGAAATGAGCGGCGTGCCCCGCGCCTACTACGGCGGCGCTGATCCACGCCGCCTCGGCGAAGCCATCGGGTACTGATGGGTCGCTCGCTGAACCGAGGATGGGGAATACGGAGACCTTCCATCCTCTATTCTCCATCCTCCATTTCCCATCCGCCATCCTCCATCCGCCATTTCCCGTTCCTCTCGGGGCGTCGACAACATGCCTAACCCGGCCCTCCTGAGCCGCACTATGATGCTCTGGCTTCTTCCGCTCTTGCTTGTCGCCGTTCCTCAGACCCACGCGCAGAACACCGACGCGGCGCGCATCCTGTTCGTCGGCGCGCACCCGGACGACTGCGACGTGAAGGCCGGCGGCACGGCCGCACTGCTGGCAGAAGCGGGGCACGCCGTCAAGTTTGTGTCGCTGACCAACGGCGACGCCGGGCACCACGAGATGGGCGGCGGACCGCTTGCGAAACGGCGCCGCGCCGAAGCCAAGGAGGCCGCGCGTCGGCTCGGCATCGACGCGTACGAGGTCCTGCACTACCACGATGGAGAGCTGATGCCGACGCTCGACGTGCGCCATGACGTGATCCGCCTGATCCGTGAGTGGGACGCCGATGTCGTCGTGGGCCACCGCCCGAACGACTACCATCCGGACCATCGCTACGCCGGACGTGTCGTGCAGGACGCTGCCTACATGGTGCAGGTCCCCAACGTGCTCCCGAAGGTCGAGCCCACCGACGGCAATCCTGTGTTCCTCTACTTCAAGGACCGGTTCGAGAAGCCGACCCCGTTCGAGCACGACATTACAGTCGCCATCGACGACGTCATTGATCAAAAGATCAGTGCCCTCGACGCGCACGAGTCCCAATTTTACGAGTGGCTGCCGTGGGTCAGCGATGCGCTCAACGAGGTGCCGGAAGGCGAGGCGGCGCGCAAAGACTGGCTGAAGGATCGCTGGACCAGCGCGGTGTCGGAGGGCGCGCGCGAGAGCCTGGCGACGTGGTACGGCGAAGATCGGGCGCAGGCCGCACAGTACGCCGAGTCCTTCCAGGTGGCCGAGTACGGACGCCAGCCCACCGACGCCGAGATCCGCCGCCTGTTTGCCCTGCCGTCTAAGTAACGCCGGATTCGGTGCACTGCACTTGGAGGAAACGCTCCCCTCGGAGGGTCCTCTTCAACACTCACCATACACTGCACGAGGTTATCGACCATGGAAGAGAGCAAGGACGACGCTTCCCTCTCAGAGCTTGCAGATGACAACGTTGGGAAAATTATTTTCCTTTCGCTGGTTGCGGCCCTGGGAGGGTTCCTGTTTGGGTTCGACAGCGGGGTCATCAACGGAGCCGTCGAGGCGATCCAGGGCGAGTTTGGCTCCGATGAGGTGGGTACAGGATTCAACGTGGCGTCGATGCTGCTCGGAAGTGCCGTGGGTGCATTCTTCGCCGGAAACTTGGCGGACAAGCTCGGCCGACGCCCTACGATGATTCTGACGGCCATCGCCTTCATCATCAGCGCCTGGGGGTCGGGCGCAGCGGGCGGATCGGTTGAGTTCGTCATCTATCGCCTCACGGGCGGACTCGCCGTTGGCGCGGCCAGCATTCTGGCTCCCGCCTACATCAGCGAGATCGCTCCCGCCGGCATCCGCGGGAGCCTCGCCACGCTGCAACAGCTCATGATCGTCGTGGGGCTGTTCATCGCCTTCCTCAACAATTACCTCATTGCCGGGGCCGCCGGAAGTGCCGCCGACGCCTTCTGGTTCGGATTCGACGCGTGGCAGTGGATGTTCTGGATGGAACTCATCCCGGCGACCGTCTTCTTCGGCACGCTGCTGCTGATCCCCGAATCGCCGCGCTTCCTGGTGGCCGCCGGGCGCGAGGACGAAGCCCGCACGGTGATCAACAGCCTGTCGACCGCCGGCGACGCCGACGCCAAGATCGCCGACATCCGGTCGACGCTCGAAGAGAAGCGGCGTCCGAGGCTCACGGATGTGATTATGGAGCACACCGGCAAGGTCCACCCGCTCGTGTGGGTCGGCATCGGGCTGGCATCGCTGCAGCAGTTCACGGGCATCAACGTCGTCTTCTACTACGGCGGGACGCTCTGGCAGGCGGCGGGCTTCACCGAGGCGAGCGCCCTGCTGACGAACGTGATCAACGGCTCGGTGAATGTCATCTTTACCTTCGTCGCCATCGCGCTGGTGGACCGGGTCGGGCGAAAACCGCTCTTGCTCGTCGGCTCGCTGGGCCAGGCTGTGATGCTGGGCATCATGGCGTACGTGTTCGGCACGTCGGCCGTCGCGGCGTCCGGAGACCTACAGATGGAGGGCAACATGGGCCTCATCGCTCTCGTGGCCGCCAACGCCTACATCGCCTTCTTCGCCTTCTCGTGGGGGCCGATCATGTGGGTTCTGCTCGGTGAGATATTCCCGAACCAGTTCCGCGGTGCCGCGCTGTCGATTTGCGGACTCGTGCAGTGGCTGTCGAACTTCCTCGTGACGATGACCTTCCCGATCCTGCTCGGCTCGATCGGACTCGGCTTTTCGTACGGCATCTATGCCACGTTCGGGATCATTGCCTACTTCTTCGTCAGGCTGTTCGTCAAGGAGACGAAGGGACGTACGCTGGAGGACATGTCGCGCGAGGCGACGGAGACGGCGTGATTCAAGTGTTCAGGTGTTCGGGGGCTCAGGCTCCGGGGCTCGGGGGCTCAGGCTCGGGCGGTGCCTCGATCACCCCGGCGTTCTCGGCGCCGCTGCCCTCGGGTTTCAGGACGGCAGACAGCCGACCGCGGCTGCGCTCTGAACGATGTCTCACCCTGCTGCTGTCCGCCGTCTGC
>CAYFSC010000199.1:0-5234 GCA_964345695.1 uncultured Rhodothermales bacterium
CACGCCTCGTCACAGCCTGCAGTCTTGTCCTCGCGCTCGTCCTCGTCGGCTGCGCGACAGAATCCCCCGAGGACGCGGGTCCGCTCTACGAAGACGTCACGCAAAGCCATCTTCCCACCGACTCGCTGACGGGACTCTCGATGGACGCCATGCCCGGCGACGTGGACAACGACGGCGATCTCGACCTGCTGATCGCGAACGAGTTCCGCCCCAACATCCTGCTCCTGAACGACGGCAGCGGCCGCTTCACGGATGTCTCCGAGCGCATCCCGAGCGCCAATCACGACAGCGAGGACGTGGCGATGGCCGACTTCGACGGGGACGGCACCCTCGACGCGGTCGTGGTCACCGAAGACGACCAAACAAACGAGTACTACCTGAACCGGGGCGACGGCACGTTCGAGGACGCGGGCACCCGCTGGCCCGTGGCGGGCACCTCCAACGCCGTCGTCGCGCACGACCTGACGGGTGACGGCGCGCCGGACCTCATCGTGGGCAACAACGGGCAGAACGTCCTGCTCGTGAATGACGGCACGGGACAGTTCACCGACGAAACGGAGAGCCGCCTCCCGCAGCGCGACGACGTGACGCAGGATGTGGAACTCGGCGATGTGGACGGCGATGGCGATCTGGACCTCATCGTGGGCAACGAGGACGACAACCGGCTGCTTTTGAACGACGGCAACGGCGCGTTCTCCGATGCCGAGGACGGGGCCCTTCCGTTGCGCGACACCCCCGAGGAGACGCGCGAGGCCGACTTCGGCGACGTCGATGGCGACGGCGACCTCGATCTCTTCTTCGCCAACGTGCGCCTCTTCGTCGAGGACGCCAACCGACAGAACCGCCTCCTGCGCAACGACGGCAGCGGTCGGTTCACCGACGTCACCGCCGATCAATTTCCGTCGGAGGACCGGAGTGCCCTCGACGGCGACTTCGTCGATGTGGACCGCGACGGCGACCTCGACGTCGTGACCTCCGAGGTGGCCTACGACGGCGAGAGCATCACGAGCAGCCCCTACCGCGTGTGGCGCAACGACGGCTCCGGACGGTTCGCAGACGCAACGAACGCGGTTTTTCCGGACGGCGTGATGGGCCGCGGCCTCGATGCCGAAGCAGCCGATGTCGACGGCGACGGCCGCACTGATCTCTTCCTCTGCAGCCGCGGCACGGTCGACCGTCTCCTGCTCGGACGGGCGATGGAATGACCGCTGGGCGCCCGTTCCTCCTCTCATCCACCCTTCCTCTGTATGCGAACTCTCCTTGCCGTTCTCCTCGGTCTTCTGGCCGTCTCGACGAGCGCTTCGGCCCAGTCGGGCAGCGCTGCCGATGCCGTTCGCGCCACGATCGACCGGCTGTTCGACGGCATGCGCGCCGGGGACAGCACGGCCGTCCGCACCGTGTTTGCGCCCGGCGCCCGGATTCAGTCCGTCGACGTCGAGAACAATCGCACGGCGCTCGACACGCGCACCGACGACGACTTCGTCGCCGCCGTCGGCGCACCGCACGACGCGACGTGGGACGAGCGGATCTGGGACGTGCAGATCCAGGTCGACGGCCCGATGGCCACGGCCCGCACGCCCTACGCGTTCTACCTCGGCGACACGCTCACCCACTGCGGCGTGAACGCGTTCCACCTCGCACGTCAGGGCGAGGCATGGAAAATCCTGCGGATCACCTACACGCGTCGCCCGGCCGATACGTGCGACGTCCCCGCGGGCGTCGCGAAGTAATTTGTCTCTCCATCGGAAACCTCGCCATGGGGTGACACGGACACCGTCGCTCGGGGCCGGTTCGTTCGGAACGTGACAACGTTCAACGTTCCAACGTTGTACCGCTCAGGGCGCGCCTGGCGGAAGCGGTCGCTATTCCTGTAGCATCGCCGTCAGAGTTTGAACGCGTTGTACAAGGTCCTGCACCGCGTCCGCGTAGATCGGAATCCACTCCGCGAGGAGATCGGCGTCGCCGGTTTCCACGGGATACCGCAGGCCCGGAAGCATCCACGAGGCGTAGCCGCTGAAGGGGTCGGGCGAGGCGTAAAGCGACTTGTAGCGGTCGCCGAACGGCAGGCCCTCGGCGTGGAGGAAGGCGGCTTCCAGATCCAGCAGCGCGCGGTTGATCGCGTCCATGTCGAGGTCAGCATCCGAGGCGAGAGCCGTCTCGCGAGCATCGGCGTACGCCGTTGTGGCAGCGGCGAGCGCGTCGAGTGCAGCGCGGAGGGAGCCAAAGTCAGTGGCAACGCTGTCCTCAGCGGCACGCTCCTCCAGCGACGCGAGGTGCGACTGCAGGTCGGTGGCGTAGCGGGACACGTCGTACGGCAGCACGTCGGCGTTGGCGAGGCGCAGGGCGAGCACGCCGTCCACGCGCGCCAGCGCCGGGCCGTAGACGAAGCTCGTGTCGGCAAAGCGCGAGTACCACGCGAAGTTGTCGTACGCCGAGTGGTAGATGGGCGACGATCCGCTGAACCCGGCGCCGAGCGACGGCACGCCCGCAAACGTGTAGAAGCCCACGTGGTCGGATCCGCCGCCCAGGTTGCCGAGCAGCGATCGGTCGCCGCGCCGATCCGCCAGATGGTCGTACACCGAGCCCTCGCCGCCCGGGTATGCGACGGACCGGGCCGCGTCGAGCAGCGGGCCTTTCAGCGAGGGGGCCGACGCGCCGCCGAAGCGTCCGCCCGAGACGGCGGCATCCGCGTTGATGTAGGCCACGGCGCCTGCTTTCAGCGAGTCCTCCAGCTGCTCCACCCACTCTGTCGAGCCCAGGATGCCGTACTCCTCGGCGTCCCAATGCGCGATGCGGATGGAGCGGCGCGGGCGGCATCCGTTCTGGGCCAGCGTGCCGAGCGCCTCGGCCAGCGTGAGCAGCATCGACGTGCCGCTGTTCGGGTCGACGGCGCCGAAGGTCCACGCGTCGAAGTGCGCGCCGAGCACGATCCACTCGTCCGGGTGCTCGCTTCCGCGGATCGTGCCGACGACGTTCGTGGCGCGCACCATCTGCTTCGGCTGGTCGACGGAGAGCCGCACCGTGAGGTCCGGCCCGCCGGTGACGCGATAGGGGAACGGCAGGGCGCCCTGCCAGCCGTTCGGCACGGCGGCGCCGGTCATGCGCTCCAAGATCTCGACGGCCGAGCCGTGCGGCAGGGGCGTGACGGGAATCTCGGGCAGATCGGCCGCGCTCGGGTCGAGGCGGTCGACGTCGGCGCCGCTGTCGAGCGGGAGCGACGGCCCTTCGGGCGTGAGCGGGTCGCCGCCGAGCGGGGTGAGCACGGAGCCGCGCTGGATCGTGCTCTCGCTGAGGTGACGGCCTTCTGGGTAGGGAAGGCCGTCTGCGTAGCCGCCGTCGGCGGGATCGGAGTACATGATGAGCCCGGCGGCGCCGTACTCCTCGGCATACTTGGCCTTAAAGCCGCGGAAATTGCCGCCGTAGCGCGCCACCACGACTTTCCCGGAGAGGTCCACGCCCATCTTCGCGAGTTGCTCGAAATCCTCCTTCCGCCCGTAGTTGGCGTAGACGACCTCGCCGGTCACGGTACCGGAGCCGGAGTAGGCGTTCCAGGCGGGCCGCAGGTCGGGGTCCGCCGAAAAAGAATCGGCGTCCAGCACATACTCCTGCCGGTTCAGCGGCTTGCGGATGGGCGTCACGAGCGCGACCTCGGTGTCGTGCGCCGATTCGGGCGACGGCATGTACAGGTCGTACGGATACTGCGTCACGCTGAGGCCGGCCGCGGTCATCACCGAGTCGAGGTACGCGGCGACCTGCGCGTTTGCGTCGGAGCCGGCCGGGTGCGGCTCGCGCGTGAGGCGCTTCAGGTGGCGGCGGAACGTCTCCGGTTGCGGATGCTCCAGGAGTTGCGCCTCGCACGTACGCTGCGGCTCGGCTTGGTCGGGGGTGAAGCCGGTCAGCGACTGCGCGGCGGACGGAGCGGCCAGGAGGAGGACGGCGAGTGTGCAGATGGCGTGGCGAATGGGCATGAGAGCGGTTGATCGTTTTGGATTCGAAACAGTGTTCTGCACGGAGACCGTTTGAACGATCCGTGTGACCGAATTCGCCCTGTGACGCGAGAACGTTCAACGGTGCACGTTCTCACGCTCCGCACGCAGCAGCACGATGCGAATGCGTTCGCTCGATGGATCGCGGCGTCGGGTCACGCGCAACAACGCACCATGCGCTTACGCCCCGTAGATCTCATTGAGAACGGCGGCGAGGCGGACGCCGGCCTGGTGCAGGCGATGCTTCAGCACGTCGAAGGTTCGGTACATGTATTCGTAGCCGATCTCGCGGTCCTGGGGCAGATCGTACACCGTGTCGCGGTAGGTCATGGACTCGTGGGCCCAGGTCTCGACGGAATGGCTCCGCCAGGCGGCCTTCGCCGAGTCGGAGGTCGGACCGACAAATCGGGCGAGCTCCAGAAAGCCAAGCTGCTTGGAATCGATCATGTCGCTGTCCCACACGCGGTGCAGGTTGGACGGCTCGCCGAACCACACGACCGTGACCTCATTGCCGCCGCGGTCGGTGCCGTCGCCCACGTGCAGCGGCTGGTGGAGGTCGCCCACGAGGTGCACGAGAAAGCGCACGTAGTTCCGTTCCTCCTGGGCCGACAGGGTGTCTGCCTTCAGGGCGCCGATGATCTCCTTCGTTGTGCCGAGCGCATCTCCCTGCGGGTTTTTCTCGGTTTCCGCGTAGCGCATGCCATCGGGGATCGTCACCCAGTGCCAGGTGCTCGTGTCGTCGTAGGCGTTGTCGGAGCGGATCTCGTCCATCCACGTGGAGGCTTCGGCGAGCGAGTGGCCCCGGAGCACCTCCATGACGCGCGCCTCGACCTCAGGACTCAGATTCTGCTGCGCGATGTAGCCCACCACGCGATGGCCGATTTGTCCCCATCCGTACGCGCTGGGGACGAGAAAGAACGCGAGTGCGAGAAGAACCAGTTGTTTGCGCATGTGGGGGTACTGGAAGGTGGAGGATGGAAAGATGGAGGATGGAGGGGGGTGCGGCGTTGGGGACGCGGTCGGTCAGCGGTCGATGACGAGCTCCGGCGGAATGCCGTCTCGGAGCAGGCGCACGGCGAGGCGGAGGAGGCGCTGCTGCTCGGGCCACGCCAGCCGGTCGACGGCGGCCTCCGGGTCGAGCCAGACAGCGGCGTCGTGCTCGTGGTTGAGCACCGGGTCGCCCGCCACCTCCGCGGCGAACGCGGGAATGAGATTCACCCGGTCCTGCTGCCACTCGTAGAACCGGTT
>CAYFSC010000200.1:0-5201 GCA_964345695.1 uncultured Rhodothermales bacterium
CGGATCTGTAACCTTCCGACGTTCCTTCGGCCTGGCGCGGAACGCATGGCGATGTGCGCAGGATACAATACGTTCGTATGGTTCTTCGCGAACGCCCTGTGTCTGCGATGCTCCGTGTTCTCCGTGTCCTCGTGCCCGTCGCCCTTCTGCTCGGCAGTCCCTGGATGGGGCGCGCACAAGCGCCGCCCGACACCGCGGTCGCCATGCAGGTGGAGATGGCCCCTGTTGAGGTGACGGCGACGCCGTTTCAGATTGCCGGCGAGTCGGCCTCGTTCTCCGTTGCGACGCGCACGCGCACCGACGTCGACCTGAATACCACGCCGTCGCTTTCGCTGGAGCAGGTGACGGCCGGATTGCCAGGGCTGAGTGTACAGAGCCGCACCCACTTCGCCCTCGGCGACCGCATTACGATCCGCGGCTTCGGCTGGCGCGCGCAGTTTGGCGTCCGGGGCATCCAGATGCTCCTGAACGGCGTTCCGCTCACGATGGCCGACGGGCAGTCCATCGTGCACATCGTCGACCCGTCGTTTGTCCGCTCCGTGGAGGTCCTGCGCGGTCCAGCATCCACGTTTTGGGGGAACGCAAGCGGCGGCGTCCTCGCTCTGTCGACGCAGCCCCAGAACCCGACGCACACTGTTCGGCTGAAGGAGACGGTCGGCTCCTACGGGCTGTCAAAGACCGACGTGCAGGTGACGCCCGATCTTGGGGTGCACCAGCTCAGTGCCTACGCGTCCTACCTCACGCAGGAGGGATTCCGCCAGCACAGCGACACGCGCCTGTTGCGAACCGGCGTCACGAGCGATCTTCGGCTCCGCACGGACGCGGGCGTGCGAGTGACGGGGGCGCTCCAGCACATGCCCCGTGCCGATTCGCCCGGGTCGCTGCAGCGCGAGGCGGCCCGCCGAGCGCCCGAGCAGGCGCGCTCGACGATCCTCGACTTTGACGTCGGCAAGGACGTGACGCAGGGCCAACTCAGCGCGACGTACTACGACGACGTGGGTGTCGGCACGCTGAACGCAACGGCCTACGGCGTGGCGCGCGACCTGCAGAACCCGATTCCGTTCAGCGTCATCGACCTCAACCGGACGGCGGGCGGACTGCGGTTCACCCTGGAAGATGACGCCTCCCGCATTCGGTGGGGCGTGGGGGTTGAGGGCAAGCGGCAGCATGACGAGCGCATGGAGTTCACAAGCGAGGGCGGCCGCCCCGACAGCCTGATTCTCGACCAGCTGGAGACGGTCGACAATGCCGCGGCCTTCGCGCGCCTCGCCATCCCGTTCGGCCGCCTGCAGATCGACGCCGGCCTGCGCTACGACGGGCTGCAATTTGAGGCCGATGACCGCCTTGGCACCGACGACGGCACGCAGACCTTCCGCGCCCTCAGCCCGTCCGTCGGCCTGTCGTTCGAGCTCGAAACGGCCCGCCTCTTTGCCAACGCAAGCACCGGCCTGGAGGCGCCTACCACCACCGAACTCAGCAACCGACCCGACGGGCAGGGCGGGTTCAACGACCTCGATGCCGAGGACGTCCTTGCCGTCGAAGGGGGCGTCACGGGTCGCTGGGCCGCCCCGCGCCTGGCGTACGATGTGGCGCTCTTCTACCAGGACGTCGACAACGTGCTTGTGCCCTTTCAGAAGCGAGCGTTCGGGCCGACGTTCTTCCGCAATCAGGGGGCGGCGCGTCACCTCGGCGCTGAGGTCGCCGTCCAGTGGCAGCCGACCGATCCGCTGTCCGTGCGAGCGAGCTACTCGTACACCAACGCCCAGTTTACGGCCGGCACCATCGAAGGGCCGGAGTCCACCACGGCCCTGGACGGCAATGAACTGCCCGGCGTGCCGTCGCAGCGCCTCGGGGCCGCAGCTCAACTCCGCACAGATGTCGCCCACGCCGGACTCACCGTGCAGCACGTGGGCGAGCAGTACGGCGACAGCGAGAACACCGCCACGATTGACGCCTACACGACCGTCGACCTCCGGCTGAGCCATCCGGGGTTGTCCCTCACTGCGAGTACCCAGGTGACGCCCTTCGTCGCTGTCAACAACGCCTTCGACGTGCGCTACAGCGACGTGGTTGTCAACGCCTTCGGCGGCCGCTTCTACGAGCCGGCGGCCGGACGCCACTGGCGCTTCGGCGCGACGCTGCAGATCGACTGACCAGTTGAGCGCGGGTGAGAAAGGGAGCGGATGGGATATGGGGAGAGATGGTGCGGTGGTGCCACGTCTGCTCTCGTCGCGCTTCCCACAGCTCCGGTGTGTATCCGCAACGACTCCGTCACATTCTCCACGTCTACCGCACATCCGGCTCTCCCCTCGTCCCAGTGGGAAACGCCCCATGTCCCCCGTCGTGTAAGTGCGATGTCGCTCCGAGCAAAAGCTCTCGTCTCAATCTCACGGGACGAGAGACCAGGGACCGCGGACGCGCTCCCACACCGTCCGCGTCCCGGCACGGAGCCCCCTCCACCGATTCCGCCGCAGTCGTCCAACCGTCTTCATGCACGAACGCATTACGATTCGCGGGGCGCGCGAGCACAACCTGCAGAACATCGACCTCGACATTCCCCGCAACGAGCTGGTCGTGATCACCGGCCTGTCGGGGTCCGGCAAGTCGTCGCTGGCGTTCGACACGATTTTCGCCGAGGGACAGCGGCGCTACATGGAGTCGCTGAGCGCCTACGCCCGCCAGTTCTTGGAGATGATGGAGCGGCCGGACATCGACTACATCGACGGGCTCTCCCCCGTCATCTCCATCGAGCAGAAGACCGTGAGCGGCAACCCACGCTCCACGGTGGGCACCGTCACCGAGGTGTACGACTTCCTGCGCCTCCTCTACGCCCGGGCCGCCACGGCGTACTCGTACGAGACGGGCACCCGGATGCGCAAGCAGTCCGACGACGAGATCATCGACGGCATTCTCGGCTTCCCCGAGGACACACGCCTCCAGATCCTCGCCCCCGTCGTAAAGGGCCGCAAGGGCCACTACCGCGAGCTCTTCGAGCAGACGGCGAGCCAGGGCTTCGAGCGCTTCCGCGTCGACGGGGAGATGCGGACGTACGAGGACGGCATGAAGCTGGAGCGCTACGAGACGCACGACCTGGAGGTCGTCATCGACCGGCTCGTCGTGAAGGACGGCATCCGCTCGCGCGTCAACCAGAGCGTGTCGACCGCGCTCGACATGGGCGGAGGAACGCTGATTGCGAACGTCGTAGACAGTCCCGGCGACGTCGAACCGGGCGATCATCTTTTCAGCCGCCACCTCGTCGACCCCGAGACGGGCCTCTCCTACGAGGAGCCGTCGCCCAACATGTTCTCGTTTAACACTCCGTACGGCGCGTGCCCGGAGTGCGACGGCCTCGGCGTTTCGAACGAGCTCGATCCGGACCTCATCATCCCCGACGCATCGAAGACGATCAACGAAGGCGGGCTCGTCCCGCTCGGGAAACCGCGCGACATCTGGATCTTCAGCCAGCTCGAGGCGGTGGCCGAGGCGTACGGCTTTGATTTCGACACGCCGCTCGACGAACTGTCCGACGAACAGCGTTCCGTCATTCTGGAGGGCGCGGGCGAGGAGCAGTTCGACATCGTCTACGGCTACAAGGGGCGCGAGGTGCGCTACAAGCACCGCTACGGCGGCCTCAAGCAGCACATCTGGCACACGTACGACAACACCAACTCGTCGAAGCAGCGCCGCTGGGCGGAGTCGTTTATGCGCGAGATGGACTGCCCGGCGTGCGGCGGCGGACGCCTCAAGACCCAGAGCCTGCACTACAAGGTCGACGGCAAGACGATCGCCGACCTGGCGAACATGGATCTGGAGCACCTCCGTGCGTTCTTTGACGCGGTCGACTTTGACTCCGACCGCCAGCGCACCATCGCCGAGCCCATCATCAAGGAGGTGAAGGAACGGCTCGACTTTCTGATCGGCGTGGGCGTCGGCTACCTGACGCTCGACCGCCCGGCGCGCACCCTCTCCGGTGGCGAGAGCCAGCGCATTCGCCTCGCCACGCAGGTAGGCACCCAGCTCACCGGCGTCCTCTACGTGCTCGACGAGCCGTCCATCGGGCTGCACCCGCGCGACAACAACCGCCTCATCGACAGCCTCAAGAGCCTGCGCGACCTCGGCAACTCGGTTCTCGTGGTGGAGCACGACCGCGAGATGATCGAGGCGGCCGACTATGTCGTGGACCTCGGCCCCGGCGCCGGTACGCACGGCGGACACGTGATTACCGCCGGCCCGCCGTCCGATCTCACCATCGACCCGGATCAGCATCAGAATGGAACGCCCGAGGGAGCCGAGAACGGGACGCCGCGCGGGAACGGGCAGATCGCCAGCGCGCAGGTCGCCGAACGCGCGGCGCAGTACGACAGCGACCACTACGACTTCGAGAGCCTGACGGCGGCGTATCTGCGCGGCGAGCGCGCGATCTCCGTCCCCGAGACGCGCCGCGAGGGGAACGGAACGTCGATCACGCTGAAAGGCCCCACCGGCCACAACCTGAAAGGCGAGGACGTGACGGTTCCGCTGGGCACGTTCATCTGCGTGACGGGCGTGAGCGGTTCCGGCAAGTCGACGCTCGTCAATCAGACGCTCTTCCCGATCCTGCACCGCCATCACCACGGCGCGAAGAGCGTCCCGCTGCCCTACGACGACATCGACGGCATCGACAACATCGACAAGGTCATCGAGATCGACCAGCAGCCCATCGGGCGGACGCCGCGCTCGAATCCGGCCACCTACACGAAGCTGATGGACTACCTGCGCGACCTCTACGCGAAGGTGCCCGAGGCCAAGATCCGCGGGTACACCAAGTCCCGCTTCTCGTTCAACACGAAGGGCGGCCGCTGCCAGAAGTGCGGCGGGACGGGCACGGTGACGCTGGAGATGAACTTCCTGCCGGACGTGGACGTGACCTGCGACGAGTGCGGCGGCAAGCGCTACGACGAGGAGACGCTGCAGGTGCGCTACAAGCAAAAGTCCATCGCCGATGTGCTCGACATGACCGTGGCCGAGGCGCTCGACTTCTTCGAAAACCAGCCGCGCATCCTTCGCAAGCTGAAGACACTCGACGCCGTGGGCCTCGGCTACCTGACGCTCGGCCAGCAGTCCACCACCCTCTCGGGCGGCGAGGCGCAGCGCGTGAAGCTGTCGAAGGAGCTCTCCCGCCCCGGCACGGGCGACACGCTCTACATCCTCGACGAGCCCAC
>CAYFSC010000201.1:0-5124 GCA_964345695.1 uncultured Rhodothermales bacterium
GGTCTCTGCGGCTTCCGATGCCTGAGACCAAGCGTCCTGTTTTTGTTCAGATCAGCGACCCACCTCGACACGCTTGCGGGTGTCAATGAGCTCCTCGACGACGCCCGGATCGGCCAGGGTCGACGTGTCACCGAGATCGTCGAACTCGCCAGCAGCAATCTTACGCACGATGCGGCGCATGATCTTGCCCGAGCGCGTCTTCGGCATCGCGTCGGTAAACTGGATGTGGTCCGGCGTCGCAATCGGGCCGATCTCGTCGCGCATCGTTTGGACGAGTTCCTTGCGCAGCGCATCACTGGGCTCGTGCCCCTTGATGAGCGTGACATACGCGTAGATGCCCTGGCCCTTCACTTCGTGCGGAAAACCAACGGCGGCGGCCTCTGCCACGGCGTCGTGCGCGACGAGCGCGCTCTCGAGCTCCGCCGTGCCCATGCGATGGCCCGACACGTTCAGTACGTCGTCCACGCGCCCGGTAATCCAGTAGTAGCCGTCTTCGTCGCGACGGCAGCCATCGCCCGTAAAGTAGTGGCCCGGGTGCTGCGAGAAGTACGTGTCCACGAACCGGTCGTGGTTGCGGTACACGGTGCGCATCTGACCGGGCCACGAGTCGGCGATAAGGAGCACCCCCTCGGCCTCGCCGTGCAGCTCCTCGCCACGGCTATCCACCACCTTGGGCTGAATGCCAAAGAACGGCTTGGCGGCCGAGCCCGGCTTCTGCGACACGGCGCCCGGCAGACCGGTGATCATGATGCCGCCGGTCTCCGTCTGCCACCACGTGTCGACGATCGGGCACTCCCCCCCGCCGACCTTCTCGTAGTACCAGCGCCAGGCTTCTGGATTGATCGGCTCGCCGACGGTGCCCAGCAGGCGCAGCGACGACAGGTCGGCCTGCTCCACGTATTCGTCTCCGTGCCGCATGAGCGCGCGAATCGCGGTCGGGGCCGTGTAGAACTGGTTCACGTCGTGCTTCTCGACGACATTCCAGAGGCGCGAGGCGTCCGGAAACGTCGGTGTGCCCTCGAAGAAGACCTGCGTGGCGCCGTTGATGAGCGGGCCGTAGACGATGTAGCTGTGTCCGGTGATCCACCCCACGTCGGCGGTGCACCAAAAGATGTCGCCGTCGTGATAATCGAAGACGAGTTCGTGGGTGTAGCTGGTGTACACGCAGTACCCGCCGGTGGTGTGGAGAACGCCCTTCGGCTTGCCGGTGGAGCCGGAGGTGTAGAGGATGAACAGCGGGTGTTCGGCGTCCAGATGGGCGCACTCGCACTCGTCGTCGACCGCGGCCATGGCCTCGTGGAGCCACACATCGCGCCCTTCGGTCCACTCCACGTCGGCGCCCGTGTGCTGCACGACGAGGCACGTCCCGACGCCTTCTGCCATGTCGAGCGCCTCGTCGGCGTTGGCCTTCAGCGGAACGCGCTTGCCGGCGCGCCGACTCTGATCGGCCGTGACGAGCACCTTCGCGTCGCAGTCGTTGATGCGGTCGGCGAGCGAGTCGGGCGAGAAGCCCGCGAAGACGACGGAGTGGACGGCACCGATGCGCGCACAGGCCAGCATGGCGTACGCCGCTTCCGGGATCATCGGCAGGTAGATGGCCACGCGGTCGCCCTTCTCCACGCCGTGCGCCTTCAGCACGTTGGCAAACTGGGACACGCGCGAGTGCAATTGCGCGTAGGTAATGTGCTCGGCATCCTGCTCGCGCGGGTCGTCGGGCTCGAAGATGAGTGCCGTCTGGTCGCCGCGCGCCTCCAGGTGACGGTCGACCGCGTTGTAGCACGCGTTCGTGACGCCGCCCTCATACCATTTGATGGAAACGTCATGCGGGTCGTACGACGTGTTCTTCACCGTATCGTAGGGCTCAAACCAGTCGATCCGGTCGCCGCACTCGTCCCAAAATGCTTCCGGGTTCTCCACCGAACGCTTGTACATCGCTTCGTACTGCTCCCGCGAGGAGACGTGCGCCTCCTCGCGGAAGGAGGCCGGCGGATCGTATGACTCGTCGACGCCTGAGTAGGCCGCAGTGATCTCCGTGTTTTTCTCTTCCATGATTCTGTGTAGTGTGTAGGTAAAAGAGGCTGCGCGGATGTGTGGGATCATGACGGCTAGCGTGCCTGGCGCCGGACCCAGGGGGCCGTCGTGCGGGGCAGACCCGGAAACGCTTTCATAACATTACCACACTTATTTCACAATTTCAACAAACCTTCAGGCGCTGCGCCAAGCAGAAATCGCGGCTTAGAGTGTTCAATATCAAGATCGTCCAGAGTTGCCTGCGCTTTGAAAAGGACGGTTCCCAGTCGCCCGTGGGGATGTCTCCCATAAGTCCGTGGGGAGTCTCTTGTGATTCCGCTGTCCCCGTTGCAGTTTGCTTGAATACCCGGTACGTTCAGTGCAGGCACGTCTTTATGAAGGTCGCGGGAAGACGAGATATCGCCGATTCCGCGAGGTCGAAGCGCCCGGACCGCAGCGAGGAAGGACTCCGGTGGGGCCCGCGAACCTTTTCGCAGACGGACTCGAAGGACGCACCTCTTCTCAGGCTCTCTATTGTTATTGCGTGGTATCATGTCGTCTTCGTCCTCTGGCGCAGCGGAACCGGTGGAAGTGACCGAGTTGGTCGACTTCCTGGGGGCCACGCCCCCGTTTACGGAGCTCTCTCGGCATCACCTGGCACGCGTGGCGCGGAACCTGGACATCACCTACGTTCCGGCGGACACGTGCGTGCTGGACCTCGGCGACACACCTGAGACGCTGTTCCTGGTGCGCATGGGCGCGGTCGAACTGCAGAATACGTCCGGGACTCTCGTTGCACGACTCGGCGAGGGCGAGTTTTTCGCCTACCCCTCTCTGCTGACCGGCGACCCGGTGCAGCGGCGCGTGACGACAATCGAGGACTGCCTGTTCTATCTGATTCCAGAAGCAGACTTCGATGCCGTTCGCGCGACGTCGGACGCTGTGGATCGCTTCTTTGCACGGGCCCACAGCAACCGCATCCGCGACGCCGTCCTCGAGAAACCGCAGGAGACGCCGCTCGCCACGCCGGTTCGCTCCATCCTCTCGCGCGCGCCCATCACGGCGTCGCCCGACGTATCGATCCGGAGCGCGGCTCAAGCGATGCGCGAGGAGCGGGTCTCCTGCCTGCTGCTCTGTGACGACGATACGCTTGTCGGACTCGTGACCGACCGGGACCTGCGGGTACGCGTCCTGGCCGCCGGGGTCGATCCCGAGCGTCCGGTTCGCGACATCATGACGAGCGATCCCGCAACCATTGCGGCCGATCAGTACGCGTTCGAGGCGCTTCTCACGATGAGCCGGCGCAACGTGCATCACCTGCCGGTCCGGACCGGCGAGACGCTCGCTGGCGTGGTTACGATCACAGACCTCATGCGGCTGCAGGCCGACAATCCGGTCTACCTCGTGGGCGAGGTGTGGAAACAGGACGACTTGGACGGACTGGTGGACGTGAGCCGACGCATTCCGCAGGTCGTGCATGATCTGGTGCAGAGCGGCGCGCGGTCCCATGACGTGGCGCGCGTCGTGACCGCCGTCAGTGACGCTCTCACGCAGCGCTTGCTGGAGATGGGCGAAGCGAAGCTGGGTCCACCGCCCGTTCCGTACGCCTGGATGGCCCTCGGCTCGCAAGCCCGCTTCGAGCAAACCGCCCACTCCGACCAGGACAATGCCCTGCTGTTGTCGGACCAGGCCGATCTCTCGGCTCACGACGACTACTTTCTGGCGCTCGCCGAATTTGTATGTGACGGACTGAACGCGTGCGGATACGAATACTGTCCGGGCGGCGTCATGGCTACGACCGACGACTGGCGCCAACCGCTCGCGGCATGGAAGCGCACGTTCCGCGCGTGGATCCAGGAGCCGACGCCGAAGGCGCTGATGCATTCGACCATCTTTTTCGACCTGCGCCACGTGCATGGCGCGGCCGGACTGACGCGCAGCCTCCAGTCCTTCGTTCTCGACCAGACCGCCCAGAACTCGATCTTCCTCGCCTGCCTCACAACCAACGCCCTGGAGGCAACACCACCGCTGGGCTTTTTCCGGCAGTTTGTGCTCGACGAGCACGGCGGTGAAGAGGACACGCTCGACCTGAAGCACAGCGGCGTCGTTCCCATCATCGACATCGCGCGGATCTACGCGCTGGCACGCGGTATTTCGGCCGTCAATACCAGAAAGCGGCTGCAGCAACTCGCCGACGCCGGTCATATGAGCCCCGACGACGCCACCGATCTGCAGGACGCGCATGCCTTCATCGCCCGCGTACGACTGGAGCACCAGGCCGCACAGATCGGGCGGGGCGAGACGCCGACCCATTACGTGTCGCCCAACGCCCTGTCCGATTTTGAGCGGCGGCACCTTAAAGATGCCTTTCGCATTGTGAGCACCATGCAGTCGGCTCTGGCGCAGCGGTATCAAACCCACTTTCTCTCGTGACCACACTCGCCGACGGCTATGATCTCTCGCCTCACTCGGTGGTGGTATCGGCGTCGGACGTCCTCGGACGCGATGCAGGCCTACCTGGACACGCCACTGCCGCGCCGACGCGACGATGCGCAGACGGTGTCCTATCTCGCGCTGGACCTCGAAACGACCGGCCTCGACCCCGCGGCCGACACGATCGTGAGCGTTGGCTGGGTGCCCATTGCAGACGCACACATCCGGATGAGCGGTGCGCGACACCTCTTCGTGTCCATCGACGGTTCCGTCGCACAAAGCGCGACCATCCACCGCATTCGCGACAGCGATCTGTCGGCGGGCGTGCCCGAAGAGGAGGCCCTGCACGCCGCGCTTGATGCCCTCCAGGGCCGGGTGTTGCTCGTGCACCACGCCCCGCTCGACCTCCGGTTTCTGCATGCGGCGTGTCGGCGCCACTGCAGCGTGCCGCTTCACGCGCGAGTCGTCGACACGCTGAGGCTGGCCCATGCGCGGAAGAGCCGCGGACGGCAGGAGGCCCGCGAGGGAGCCCTTCGCCTCGATGCGCTGCGTGGGGAGTTCAACCTGCCGCGCTATCCGGCGCACGATGCCCTCACGGATGCCCTGGCCACCGCCGAGCTGTTCCTGGCGATGCTTCCCCGCTGGGCCGGCGACGCCCCCCTCCCGCTCAAGACGCTCCTC
>CAYFSC010000202.1:0-5102 GCA_964345695.1 uncultured Rhodothermales bacterium
GAGGAGTTCCCCCGCCCATCTCGTCGGATACAGTTTCGGCGCAACTCACACGCGGTTCTCCGGCCCCTCGCGACGGTTGCGTTCACCCGGGCTTGACCGGCATGAAAATCCTTCGACGGAAGCCCTTTTCCGTGCGGCTTTCGGGACCTGCGACCCTCGATGCAGATTGGAGTCCACGGTGCAACTCGCCGCAATAATCACAGTCTGCAGCGTTGATGGGAACGGAGTCTCTTCTTGAAGTAGGATGGATTATCATTGCCTTTGCTGCAGGGGCGAGCGCTCGGCTCCTTCGCCTACCGCCGCTGGTCGGATACCTGGTCGCGGGCATGGGGCTCGCCACGCTCGGCGTGAGCGAAGGGCCGGTCATCGGGCGCATCGGAGAGGTGGGCGTGGCCCTGCTCCTGTTCATGGTGGGCCTGGACGTACGCTGGAAAAACCTCGTTCGGGCCGAGGTGCTCGGCGTGGGCGGGCTGCATCTGCTGGTCGTCACCGGGATCGGGACGGCGCTCGGGCTTGTGCTCGGGCTCCATCCGCTCGGTGCCGTCGGGGTGGCTGTGTCGTTCGGAGTGCCCAGTCTCGTGCTTGCTGCTAAGGCGCTCGAAGCGCAGGGGGGCCTGCGCGCGTACCACGGGCGCGTAGCCATCGGCATCGTGCTGCTACAGACGATCGCTGCGACGGCGGTGATGGCTGCTCTGGGGGAGACACCCAGCCTGTGGGCCCTGGCGCTGCTCGCGCTCCCGGCGCTGAGCCCGGTGCTGCGCCGTCTGCTCGCGCAGATCGAGAGCGACGAGTTGCTTGTGATGCTCGGCCTCGCGCTCGTCACTGGCGGAACGCTTGTATGCGAGGCAGTCGGCATCAGCGCCGAACTGGGCGCGCTTGCGGCCGGCGTCCTGCTGGCCGGACACGACCGAGCCGAGGACCTCGCGGACGCCATTCGTGGCCTCAAGGATGCCGGCCTCGCCGCGTTCTTTCTGGGCGTCGGCCTGCTCGGCGTACCGTCGTCGCAGGGACTGCTGGTCGTGGCGGTCCTCACTGCGCTGCTTCTCGTTAAGGGCGCGCTCCATTTCGGACTCCTCACGGGGTTCCGGCTGCAGGCGCGCACGGCGTTCCTGACGACCCTTCCCGTGACCACCTACAGCGGCTTCACGCTCATCATCGGCTCGGCCGCCGTGGAGGCCGGCGTGCTGGACGCCTCGGTGCTCACGGTGCTGGGTACGGCCACCGCCGTGTCGTACCTGGTGAACGCGCCCGTCAGCCGCTTTGCCCCGTCGCTCTGGGAGCAGGTGGCCTCGAGCCTGGAGCGCTTCGAGCGCGACGGGCCGCACCCCGACCGGCACCCGACGACGCTGGGCCACGCCCAGTTCTTGGTCGTGGGCATGGGCCGCGTCGGCACGGCTGCCTACGACCACCTGGCCGACCTCATGCAGTGCCTTGTGGGGCTCGACGAGGACCCGGGACAGATCAAGCAGCACCGAGAAGCCGGACGCCGCGTCGTGTACGGCGACGCACGCGATACCTCGCTCTGGAGCGACCTGGACCTAGAGCCGCTGGAGGCTGTGCTGCTGGCCATCTCGGACCTCGATACGACTCTCGACGCCATCCACGCGCTGCGCGATGCGGCCTTCGACGGCGCCATCATCGCCCTCACCACGACGCCCGAGCAGCGCGAGCGCCTGCTCGCGGCTGGGGCCAGTGCCGTGTACCTCTCCGTCGATCAGACGGGACAGGCCCTGGCCCGCCACGGCCTACGGCAGCGCCGCGACCCGGCACCGACGAGCGTCACCCTTGACGTTAACTCCCCGCCGGCCGAGGCCGTAGAGCGCCATCCAGCGCCGGCCACGACGGAAGCCCGAGCGGCGTAGGGAACCGCACGGTCCGGCGCCTGCCGCACCCTCAGCCGTTGCGCGTCCTGTTGCGCGTCCCGTCCCCGGCGGCTCTCACGGCGTCGGATCTCACGCCGTCGGATCCACCACCGTGCCGATGAAGAGAATCGTGCCGGAGTGGTTCTCGCGAATGGCCATAAGGAAGGGCCGATCAACGACGAAGGCGGGCGGTGCGGACGTGACCCCGATCCCGACTGACGTGGCGGCGCTCGCTTCCGTCCCCTCTTCGTCGACGCGGAGGAACGTCTTGTGCGTCACCTTGCTGATGGCCAAGGTGGTGTCGGCGATGTTGCGGAAGTTGGCCCGCTTCGTGAAAGCGATCCCCATCCCGAGGTCCGTCAGCACGTCCTTGAGCTGCTTCTTGTAGCGGAGCGTAAACTTCGGAAGCTGAAGACGGCTGAAGCTCTTCGGAGCCATCCGGTCGGTGAGGCGATTCCACGCCTCGGGATCCAGACTGTCCACCACTCCCTGAACAGAGGTGTCCTCGTTAGGGAGGAGGACGGTCATGCTGTAGAGACTGTCGCCGTATGCAAGGTCAACGGCGCGGAACCGATCGGTTTGCACGAAGGGGAGGGTCACTGCTTCGGTGCGCGTCATCATGGGGACCGTCGCGGTCGATCCGTCGGCCCGGTGGAACGTTCCGTCCTCCGTGTTCGACGGGTCGAACTGCGTCCGCCACGGGCCCTTGAAGTACGTCGCGTTAATGAGGTACATCACGATCTCCGGCGGGATCTGAGCCGGCACGATGTCCGGAATGTTGCCGTGCGTCGCGTCGTTCACCCAGCCGTTGATGCGCTCGGACGCGCCCGAATCGGAAAAGTCGAGCCCCGCCACCTCGGCATCGAAGTGGACACGGTTCGTGTCGATGAAGGCCTGGCGGACCGGGATCGTATTTCGGTACCAGATCGAGTTCGCGAGCGCCACGTCCACGTCCGGGTCGAGGCCTTCGAGCAGGTCGATGAGCCCGCGATACGCGTCGTTGATCTCGCCCGGGGAAAGGTCTTGCTTCCGCAGGGCCGTCTCCATCGCCTCGCGCGTTTCGCCGCGTGCGCCGTTCAGCGTCATGCCGAGCGCCATTGACACGCTGATCGGCGAGACAAACACGTTGGCCGGCTCGCCTTCGGCGTCCACAGTGCTCTGCAGGAGCTTCAGTCCGAACGCGTTGTCGGCCTTGACGACCTGCTGTTCGACCGCCGTCAACGGTCGCGGCGGCGGGGCGTCCTCGTCGTCATCGGTGGCGCCGAAGTCGCATCCGGCAGCCACGAGAAGAAGCATCCCGGTGGTGACGAGCGCCCGGACGGTCAAGAGCAACGGTCGAGTCGTGGTGCTTGGTGCAGTCATTGCAGTCAAAGGTTGCGTAGGTCTTGTAGAAACGAACGGATGCCTGTCCACCCGCCTGGGTTCCGTTCCTTCTTGCACGTGAGAACGAGACAATGCACAGGCTCGGAAGAACCCCCTTCGATCACGGCTGCGGCTCCACGATTTCAAACCGATTGGATGTGGCGCGCTGAGAGACACCTTCCGTCGAGGCGCCGATGGAAAGCACGAGGCGATACGTCCCGGGTTCGGCGCCGGCCTCCTTCAGCAGACGGGCGCGAAGTCCGCCGTCGAAGGTCTCGCCGGGGGCAACAGGCCGCGGTGGCTTCGCCTCCATCGTGCAAAAGACAGGAATCGGAACGTTTGGCCAGGATCCCTCAGTGCGCCGTTCCAGCTTCACCGTCGGGCAGCCCGGGAAGACGTAGATGGTCTGTGCCGAGCGGTTTACGAAGGTGGCCTCGATGCTGTCGGTGGGTGCAATGCGGGCCCGCTCCGTCTCGTAGTCGTACTGAATCGCGCCGTCGCCCGACGGGATGCCCAGCGTCTCGCAGCCGACGAGCACAAGCAGGAGGAGGATCATCGGAAGTCGCCTCAGGACCATACGGCTGGGTTGGCTCGGTTCGTGAACAATCGTGCGGGACCTGTAATGCACGCAAGACGCCGACAGTGCCCATTCCGGCGTGAGGCCCGCAGCGACATCTCACGGAAGCAGGAGGACTCCGGTCAGCTTTCTGCCAGCAGGGCCTGAAAGCGCTCGGCGTCGTGCGGGGCGTGTCCCTCGCCGGCGGTATTGTTGAAGAAAACGTAGACGTCCCGATTCTGCTCCATCCAATCCTGGACGGCATCGGCCCACGTCGCCAGTGCCGATTCGCTGTAGCGTCCGACGTACTTCTCGGCGGGCCCGTGGAGGCGGATGTACACGAAGTCGGCCGTCCGTTTCGTCGGCGTCGTCATGCCGCCGAGTTCATAGAGGCAAAAGGCGGCGTTGTGATCGCGGAGGGCGTCGTAGGTCGCGGCGTTGAACCACGTCGGATCCCGAAACTCGAAGACGTGCCGGTGGGCCTCCGACAGACAGTCAAGAAAATGGCGAAGCCGCTCCACGTTCTGATGCCAGTTCGGCGGGCACTGAAACAGGATCGGGCCGAGTTTGTCGCCGAGCGTCTCGATGCGGTCGTACAGGTTGTGGATCGGCTCTTCCGGGTCCTTCAGCGTCTTGAGGTGCGTGATGTAGCGGTTGGCCTTCAGGGCAAAGGTAAACCCGTTCGGCGTCGCGTCGCGCCATCGGCGGAGGGTGGAGGCACTCGGAAGCTGGTAAAACGAATTGTTGACCTCCACCGCCGCGAACGTGTCGGCGTAGGCCGAGAGCCAGTCGTCTTTCGAGACGGACGCCGGGTAGAAGTCCCAGTTGTCGTGCTGCCAGCCGGAGGTGCCGACATAGGCGTTCGCCATGGCGGAAACGGAGGGTGAGGAGAGGAGGTAGCGGCGTTTCTTTCTTCGCTACGCATTGGAAGGGCGCGGCTGGCGCGCAGGCGAGAAGTACGCCGTGCGCCCGGAGACCGTCTCGGTGTGGAGCTCGACGCCGGTGTCCGGGCAGCGCTCATCGGAGTAACGGTGCGGGAGCATGAAGCGGCCGGGCGGCATGGCCGTTGGGTCGGCGCCGGCCTCCACAGCCGCGTCGATGATCCGGTGCATGGCGTCGTACATCGCGCGGAGGGTGTCGCCGTCCAGGTGCTTGACCTTCGTGCGCGGATGCACACCGACCTGATACAGCACCTCGTCGGCGTAGATGTTGCCGAGCCCGGCGAGCAGGCTCTGGTCCAGAAGGGCGCCCTTGATGGTACCACGTCGGCCGTCGAATCGCTCGCAAAAGGTTTCGACGTCCACGCGCCGCACGTCCGGGCC
>CAYFSC010000203.1:0-5101 GCA_964345695.1 uncultured Rhodothermales bacterium
CTCTCCGCTCCGCAGGATCGGGCCCTGCTCCTCGGGCGACGGCTCAACCTGCTCCGACTCGTTCCCGTCGTCAATGAGGTAGCCGCGAATGAGCGTCATGCCTTCAATGCCGAAGGCAACGCCAAACGCCAGAATCAGAAAAATGCGGACCAGCCATTTTTCGAAGGGGTCGGAGTCGCCGTCCGAGGGCGAAGCATCTTCAGCCATGAAGGAGTGCGGTCGGGATCAAAACACAGGGCCATACGACAGGATCGAGCGGTGCTGGAGCGGCGTGCGACCGCGCAATTCCAGCACCGCTCGACGGGTGCCCGTCCACGCCATGAGGCTCCCTACACGGGCGACGGCGGTGCGCCGGGGTAGAAGAGCCCGTCCATCACCATCTCGGCGAGTGGGAGCGTGTACGCCAGGATGCAGAGCAGGATGGCGATGCCCATCCACAGCTTCATGTTGTCCAGAATCTTCGGCGACTGCTCGGGCCCCGACAGTGCGGGCGGGAGGTAATCGTCGATGGTGCCCGACTTCTCGCCGTTGCGCCAGCTGGCTACGATCACGACGAAGAACATCACGAGCGAGACGAACAGGATGACACCGCCGATGGCGATCTGCCACTTCATCTCGGCCATGGTCCCAAACGGCGCCTCGTAGGCGAAGCCGGTGTACTCGGGCTCGGCGGTCCGGCGCGGGACGCCGGCCAGGCCCTCGCGGTGCATGGCGTTCGACATCAGCGTCATGCCGATGAACCACGTGTACGGCTGGGCGAGCGCCATCTTGCTGTACTTCAGCTCGCGGCCCGTGAGCTGCGGCAGGATCCAGTACGACACCGCCATGAACGTGAGGGCGACCGCCGTGCCCACCGTGAGGTGGAAGTGACCTGGCACCCAGATCGTGTTGTGGATGAGCATGTCGATGTTCAGCGACGCGTTGATGATGCCGCTGAAGCCGCCTGCGGCGAACATGATGCCCGCCAGGGCGCAGCCGACGAACGCCGGGCGATCCCACGGCAGCGCGCCCATCCAGGTGAAGTAGCCCGACCCGCCGCGCTGCCGCGCGCCGTGCTCCATCGAGGAGATGACGGTAAACGCCGTGATCAGGCTCGGAAGCACGATGAACAGCGTTGCCACGACGGCCCACATCTTGTAGCCGATGGCGATCTCCGGATCGGCGTACTGGTGGTGGAAGCCGATCGGAGTGGAGAGCAGGAGGAAGAAGATGAACACGATCCGCGTGAGCGAGTCGCTGAAGAGCCGGCCGCCCGAGAGCTTCGGCAGGATCGAGTACCAGACGAAGTACGCCGGCAGCAGCCAGAAGTACACGATGGCGTGGCCCGTGTACCAAAAGAGCGTGCGCGGGAGAATCGGATCGATGTTCTGCACGAAGCCGAGCGACCAGGGGATCAGCAGGACGACCATCTCCAGCGCGATGCCGATGGAGCAGAGATACCACATCAGCATCGTGAAGAGCGTCATGTACGTCTGCAGCGGAATCGAGTCGTCCGGGTGCTCGGCACGCCACGACCAGTACGACTTAAACCAGTCCCAGCCCGCCAGCCACGAGCCCACCACGAGAAGCGTGGCGCCGATGTAAAACAGGGGGTGGCCCTGAAGGGGCGGGTAGAAGGTGTAGAGGACCGCGGCGCTGATGGAACTGCCCGGCACGAGCCCACCGAGGATGGCGACGGCGGCCATCACCGTGCCGATGGTCATCATCCAGAACCACGACCACGTGAAGGTGAGATTCTCGGGTTCGCGCTGCAGGGTGCGGGTGACGCCCCACGTGTAGATGCCGGCGAGAAAGAACGTGGTGAAGACGAGGGCCAGCAGCACGCCGTGACCTGTTAGCACGTCGTAGTACTGCACCGACGTGATGAAGCCGCGAAAGACGTCGGTTCGGTGAAGGGCCTGAACCGTGCCAAACAAACCACCGATCCCGAGGGCCGCGAACGCGACAATGAAGTTGGCCTTCGCCACGCGTGCAGCGTTCGGATATCTGTCGACGAAAGTCATAGGGACGGAGAGGGATAAATCGTGAGACGGAGGGTGGGAAGCGAGGGCAAACGTGCCGGTTAGCGGCTCGCGTCAACGAGGGACTGCGAGTCAAATTCCGACTTGGGCACGACCTTGATCAGCCCTTCCATGGTGTGGTGGGCCGGACCGCAGTACTCGTGGCAAATCATTCCGTACTCGCCGGGCTCCGAAAAACGAGTCGTAAACTTGGAGACCTGGCCGGGCACCACGGTGACGTTCACGTTCGTACCGGCCAGATGCAGGCCGTGGAGGACATCCGGGCTCGTCACATGAAACTTGATCTCGGCCCCCTCGGGAAGGACCAGCGGCTGGCCGGTGCCGGGCATGAAGAGGAACTGCCGGGCGACCATGTACACCTCGTACTTGTTGTCGCCAACTTGGCGCATACCAGGTGTGGCAAAGTCCGTTTCGTGAAGGGCCAACGGGTCGACCGGGTCGCTTTCCTCAATACCAGGAACTTTCAGGTCCAGAACCGCAAACCCATACAGCACGATGCCGACGAAGCAGGCAATGAGGAGGAGCGACAGCCCGATCCAGATTTTCTCGAACCGGTGGATATGCATAGAGCCAGGGGGTAATTGGTGAAGGCAGAGCGTCCGTCCGCAGGGAGAAGGCGTTAGCCGATGATATTTACGTCCCGTCCGGCAAACTCCACGAAGTAGAGCAGGATGTACAGAACAAGGAGAAGCAGGAAGTACATCCCTGCCACGGCGAGCGTACCGGTGGGGTCAAAGTCGTCGAACGAGATGTTTTCGACAATTCCCTCCTGCTCCATGGTGGGCTCGTCGTCGGCGTGGGGGTCCGACGCGGTCGGAGAATCAGACATAGGTACGAAGGAAAAAGTAAGGAAGAGGTCGCTCTAGCACTACGAAAGAGTCGAGCATACGGTAAAGAACACCGCAGAAGAAATCACCCCGGAAGGACGGTCCGGGGTGATTTTTGCGGTAAACCGCAGGTTAGGAGGCTTGTACCCAGGAGTTGCAGTAGCCGTTGGCGGTTACCGGGCCGGGGAAGAGCTGGCAGCCGCCGCACTCCGAGCCGGTGGTTTCCTCCTGGCCGGGCTGCTGGTAGAGCTGGCAGTTCGCACAGTTCTTCTCGGCATTCGGAGTTTCCTCCACGTACTGCAGCGACTTTACCATCTGCTCGCGCTGTTGCTTCTGCGCGTCGGTCAGCTGCGACAGGTCGCCGCAATCCGCCGAGGCCGTGGCGCCCGAGGTCTGCCCCTCGCCACCGCCTTGCGAGCCGCTTTGCTGCTGGGTGTCTCCGCCGGAGCCGTCGCCCGAACCGCCTCCACAGGCAGCCAGGAGCGAGCCGCTTGCACCGACTACCCCGGCGATGCCTAGGGATTCAAGAAACCGGCGGCGAGATACGCGCTTCTGATTGTCGTCGTTCGTCATGGTATCGAGGGATCGAAGAAAACTTGTAACGGGTACACGCGGCGTCGATGGAGCATGCAGAGTAGGACACTCCACGCGCGCCGTCAGTAGGTGGCATCACGGGGTGTGCCGTAGAGTATATTCAACCTCAGATGTAGGGCGCACCCCCACGGTAATCCCCTGCTGTGGACACCATCCACACATTCGCCATACGAACACCGAGAGTCAACAAAAACGCTGAGTTTGGACCGTATCTAAATTACGTGGGAACCTGGCTCTGCAGCCTCTCAGTCGGCTTTGGGCGGCCGGATTTGTTCCCCCTGCGGAGGGCGAGAATCGAAGTTTCTGTGAGGGCGGTTCACCGGCAGGCGAGGCGCCGTGAGGGCGGAGACTGTCCGCGCGGCGAGGCCCCCTCCCCGACGAGATCTGCGTGCGATCACGGGAGCTCCCCGGCATCCGCTCCGACGGGGGCCGCCCTTCATGTGCAACAGAACCAGAATGAACAACGACCCTCCCCGACGGCCCGTAGCACATGCCCGTAGCACGTGCGAGCATGCCCGCAGCGATGTGCTCCATTTCCCTCGACCTCCCCAACGACGCATGGCTTTCCTTGAAGCTCGACATGTGACGAAAATCTTCGGCGACGCGCCCGAAGCGGCGTGGAGGCGACTGCAGGCGGGCGAGGCCAAGGACGACATCCGCGAGGCCACCGGCAGCGTTGTCGCCGTGAACGACGTGAGCTTCGACGTGCACGCGGGCGAGATCTTCGTCGTGATGGGGCTGTCGGGAAGTGGCAAGTCCACCCTGCTGCGGTGCATCAACCGCCTGGTGGAACCGACCCGCGGCGCGGTACGGGTCGACGGCGAGGCCGTGCTGGACGCGTCCTCGGACCGGCTGCTGGCGCTGCGGCGGACGAAGATGTCGATGGTCTTTCAGAACTTTGGCCTGTTTCCGCACCGCACCGTGCGGGGCAACGTCGAGTACGGATTAGAAGTCAGCGGCGCGGCGAGTGATGAGCGGAAAGAGCAGGTACAGTGGGCGCTGTCGCTCGTCGGGCTCGACGGCTACGCCGAGAGCCGTATCACGGCGCTCAGCGGCGGCATGCAGCAGCGCGTGGGACTGGCCCGGGCGCTGGCCAACGATCCGGAAATCCTGCTCATGGACGAGGCCTTCAGTGCACTCGATCCGCTCATCCGCGCGGAAATGCAGCGGGAGCTCCTGGAACTGCAGGCGGAGCTGCACCGCACCATCGTGTTCATCACCCACGACCTCGACGAGGCGCTCACGCTGGGCGATCGCATCGCCATCATGCGCGAGGGCCGTATGGTTCAGATCGGAACCCCGGAAGAGATCCTGCGCGCTCCGGCCAACGAGTATGTGCGCTCGTTTGTACAGAACGTGGATCGCCTGCAGGTCCTCACGACCGACGCGATCATGACCGACGTATCGGCGCCGCATCTCGATGGAGCCTTGAAGGCTGCCAACGTGGAGGCGTTGTCGTCCCGCGCCGATCCGCCCACGGTGGCCGCCGACACGCCGCTCGCGCAGGTTCTCCCCCAGATGCTGGAGGCGAGCGGTCCGATCGCTGTCGTGGATGCCGACGGGACGCTTGTTGGCGTTCTCGAGCGGGAGGCTGTCCTCCAAGAGGTCGGACGGAATGCAAGATGATCGTTTCAGCTCGGAATCGGTCTGCCTGACTGA
>CAYFSC010000204.1:0-5036 GCA_964345695.1 uncultured Rhodothermales bacterium
AGGGCGGCATTGGCCAGCACTTTGCGCAACTCGTCGAAGAAGCACGACGCGACGACGCACTCAGCGGCTACCTGTGCCCGGCGCCCCGTCCCGACGACGCCCTCGGTCGCGCCCTGCCCGCGCCGGCCTGGCACCGATGGGCAGTGCAGTACACCCCAGTTCGGTTCTCACCGTCCTGGAAAAACCACCTACTGAACGACCTATACGACCGCACCGTCGCCGCGGCACTTGCAGGCCATGACCATCGTTCTTTTCCCGACGCCTTTATGGGGTTTGTTGGCAAGTCGCTGCACAGTTTCCACGTCGCCGCTCGGAATGGCACGCGCCTAGAACTGATTGCCGCCAACACCCACGTCGACAACGTGCGCCGTCTTCACGCGGAGGCCGCCCACATCACTGGCATCACGGACACGTGGCTGAATGAAGCCCAGCGTCGCAAGACCCTTCAGGAGTACGAAGACGCCGACGTTATCTACGTCCACGCTGAGTCGACGCGCCAGTCGTTTCTGGACGCCGGGATTCCCGCGTCAAAGCTCGAACGCACCGTCCTCCGCGTCGCCCCGCGCTTCGTGCCGCCCCCGGCGCGCCCCGACGACGGCGTCTTCCGCCTCGTGTACGTCGGCCGCGTCGACGCGACCAAGGGCGTGCCTCTGCTTGTCGAAGCCTTTCGGCGACTACCGATCAGCCGCGCCAAGCTGACCATTGTCGGCGGCTGGAGCACCGCAGCGATGCGGCGCTTTATGGAGCCGCATCTACACGCCGATCCCCGCATTACCGTTGCTCCCGGCGACCCGCTCTCGGCCCTGCAGCGCGCGGACGTATTCGTCCATCCCAGCTTCGAGGACGGCTTCGGCTACGCCCCGATGGAGGCTCTCGCCTGCGGTACACCCGTCATTGTGACGACCGACACCGGTATGCAGGAATACGTCCGGGACAGCGATAACGGCTTCGTCGTGCCCACCGGCGACGTCGACGCCATAGTGTCTGCCCTCCAGGCCCTGCACCACCACCCCCTGTCCCGATCATCGTCGCTGCTTCCGCCGACCTACGTCGCGGCCCTGCCCGGCGCCCCGGCCGTTCGGTAGCCGGCATGCTCCATTTCTGTCTTCCTTCCCGTCCGCTCGTCTTCTGCCTCTCATGCCTGATTCTTCCTCCGGCATCGCTCCCACTCTGGACTCGACCGACACCTCGCACTTTCCGTTACGCGCCTATTTCGGTCATCACAAGTGCGCCACCGGATGGACCGGTAACATCCTGCACGAGATCTGCATGCATCTCAACCTGCACATCCGGATCGTGAACCAGGACAAGGATTTTTCCGGCTACGACGGTCTCGCCGAATTCGTCACCGCCGAAGGAGTCGATGTCCTCGTGCACGCCAATGCCAACGCGAAACACGCCCGTGACCTGCCGCTCTACCGCGGCTTTCACGTTGTGCGCGACCCCCGTGATATCCTCGTCTCGGCCTATTTCTCGCACCTGAACAGCCACCCCACCGACGAATGGCCGGAACTGAAAGACCACCGAGCCCGCTTGCAGTCGGTCTCGAAAGATGAGGGACTCATGCTGGAACTGGACTTCAGCCGCCCGTTTTTTGAGGACATGGACGGGTGGGACTACCAGCAGGACAACGTGCTTGAGATTCACATGGAAGATCTCACACAGCGTCCCCTGCCGTCGTTTGTGGAGATCATGTCGTATCTGGAGATGATCGACTCCGATCCGGCGCCGGGTTTGCGCGATCAATTTCGGCAGTGGGCGCGGCGGTCAAACCGGCTGAGTTTCAAGGGCAGCCGCTTCATGCCCGGCGGCGTTCCACTGGTTCCGGCGCCGCGCCACCGCATGTGCACCATGCCCGTCGACGGCGTCAAAGCCATTGTTGCGTCACGGACCTTCGAGCGGTTGACTGGGCGCAAGAAGGGCCAGGAAAACGCGCACAGTCACTTGCGCAAAGGCGTGCCGGGCGACTGGCGCAACCACTTTTCACCAGAGCACGTCCGGGCGTTCAAGGCGACCTACAATAGTCTTGTGCTCAATCTCGGCTACGAGTCCGATCCAGACTGGTCGTGAGCGCCCGTCCTCGTCAGTCGAGACACTGCTTCTCTTCCTCCTGCCCTCTCTGTCATGCACGTCATTCATTACGCTTACAACCTCGGTGCCCCGGGGGGCATCAACCGATACGTGCAGCGCCTCGGCGAGGCGCAGCGCCGTGCCGGATGCACCGTGGAGTACGCAGGCTGGATGCCGACGGCGTCCGAAGACCTACGCCCCTACCGTGCAGTCGCCAGCGGCGAGGACCTTGCCTCCATGGCCCACGCCGCCGGTGCCGACGTGCTGCACCTGCACGGGCTGGTGGACCTGCCGCCGGGCAAAGTACCGGTCGTGCGAACCATGCACGGCAACCACGGCTCGTGTCCAGGCGGCGAGCGGTACCTGTCGGTCTCGGGCGTCCCCTGCACACGTGCATACAGTCCCGCTGGCTGCTTCTGGCACCGCCTTACAGAGCGCTGTGGAAGCGTGCGCCCACATCGCTTTGCTAGCGACGTCGCGCGGACCCGTCTGGAAATGAAAGCAGCGACCTCCATCCGCACGCTGGTCGTCAGCGGATTTCTGCGCGACCAGATGGCCGCTTCCGGCGTTGACGTCCGCAACGTGCACGTGCTGCCGTCTGCCGCACCCGACCTCTCTCATCCAATGCCGCCGTTAGACCCGGCGGCCGATGAGCCTTCTCACTTTTTGTTTCTGGGCCGTCTGGTTCCACAAAAAGGGCTCGACTGGCTGTTGAAGGCGTTATCTCGCGTGGACGGCGACGTGCGGATCGACGTGGCTGGTGAGGGGCCCGAAGGCAGCCTTGCTCTCTACCGTCGCCGCGCTGACGCCTTTGGCCTCGGCGAACGCGTGACGTTTCACGGGTGGGTGCGCGGCGACGCCTTCGATGCCCTCGTTCGCCACGCTCGCGCCGTCGTGGTTCCGTCGATGTGGGCAGAGCCGGCGGGTCTCGTAACTCTCGAAGCTGCCGCGTACGGTCGCCCGGTCATCGCAAGCCGAGCGGGCGGCATTCCCGAATACGCCGATCCCACCTTCGCCGACCTCGTGAACCCAGGCGACGTGACTGAACTTGCCGCTGCCATCGACCGCCTCGCCGCCGATCCCGCACGCGCCACTGCCATGGGCCGGGCCGGACGGGCCCTCGCAACCACACGGTTTTCGATGGCTGCGTTCCTCGACGGACTGTCGACTCACTACGACGCCGTGATGACGCCTGCGCCAGCATAGTTGGCGTTGGGACCTTCGGGCGTATTGGACCGCGACCAGAATGCCAGTAGTCCCGCCTCGTCGTTCCTCGTCTCTTCAGTCCCTCGATTCATCAGTCCTCCCCACGGGCGGGAAGCTCATCCAGAAGTCCCGGCTACCTGCGCCCATGATCGTGGTGCTTTGCGAGTCCGGCTGATTCGCGTAGGGTAACTTCGTGCTTTCTTGGGACCGTGTCGGGTATTCTCCTCCTCTTTTCGTTCGCTGACCGTGTCTCTCTCAGATCTCGACGAAACGCCTCCCAGGATCGATCTGGTGTTTCCAGTCCTTCCGCCGATTCTCGACGGGATTGGCGACCACACGGCCCACCTCGCTCAACATCTGGCGTCCCTAGGAGTCCACGTACGCATCCTCACGACGCCGACGGCGGCGCGCACGACGGTGCCAGGTGTTGACGTCGTCGATGCCTTCACAACGAACGCGCTGAGCGGCACCCTTCGACTCGCTGACACGGTTCGGCAGGATCCTCCCTCGCTTCTGTTTCTCCAATTCAACCAGTTCAGCTACGGTACCTACGGCTTCAACCCGTTTCTGCCGTGGACTCTTCACCGAATCCGACGCGAATGCACTGACACGCGGATTGTGTTGATGGCGCACGAGGAGTTCGTTCCGCTGACGAGTCTTAAGAATGCCCTGATGTCGACCTGGCAGCGCACGCAGTTTTGGACGCTCGGACGGACGGCGGACGTCGTTGGATTTTCCACGTCGGCGTGGGTCGAGAAATTTCGCCCGTGGTTCCCAAACACCGCACTCCGGCATTTGCCGGTCGGCTCAAATATCCCGCGCAGTTTGCTATCTCGTAATCAGGCCCGGCGACGGCTTCGCATCGAAACGCCGTTTATCGTCGGGTACTTCGGATCGGTCGCGGGCTCCCGCCATCTCGCGCCCGTCCGCAGGACGATGGAGCGTTTGCACCAGGTGAGCGATGGCCAGGTTCTTTTGCTGTATGTCGGCATGCACGGTTCCGCACTGCGCACCGCCCTGAGCGATCTTCCGATGCATGATGCCGGTCCCCTTGCAGCAGCCGACGTCGGCAACTGCTTCGCGGCGATGGACCTGTACCTCGCCCCGTTTGTCGCCGGCGTGTCGACCCGACGCGGATCGTTCATGACGAGTCTGCAGCACGGCATTCCAACGGTTGCGACGCTCGGAGAACAGACGGACTCCATTTTTCTGGATCGTAATGGCGACGCCCTTCTGCTCGCTCCTGAGCACGACACCGACGCGTTTGCAACCGCTGCCGTCCGGCTCTATGAACAGCCGGTGTGGCGACGGGCCCTCGGGCGTCAGGGTCGTGCCTTCTATCAGTCACACTTTGACTGGCCGGTTCTTGCTGCGACCGTCGCCGACCTCGTTCCCAGTGGTTCTCCCACGTGCTCTCATCCCCCTGCTCACCTCCTGAAAGATCACTATGAAGGTACTCATCGTCTCGCCTAGCTTCGGGACGTTTGGTGGACTCGAAGCCTTCATTTTTACACTTGCCGACGAACTCGTCGCGCACGGGGTGGACACCACGATCGCATTCAAGCGCGTGGCCGGTCGATTCGCGATGGATGTGTCGCTTCAGGCGTACGTTGACCGTACGCCTGCCACAGTTGCGTTCGTTGGGCGGGCGTCGACAGAACTCGCCTCCTTCATTGATGCAGCCGACATCGTTCATGGGCAGAACACGAGCATTGACGTCGCTCTGATGGCGCGTCGTGCCGCCACGCCGCTGGTGTTGA
>CAYFSC010000205.1:0-5024 GCA_964345695.1 uncultured Rhodothermales bacterium
CAGCAGGACGGCGTACCGGGCCGCGGCGACTACCCGCTGCACGCGAATACGGCTCATTCCATTGAGCTCAATGCAGCCGTCGATATTCCCGAGTGGGACAGCACCGAGGTGCTTGTGAAGCTGGAAGAAGATGCGTACTTCGATGGTGACCAGGTGCGCTACCTCGACGGGCGGCAGACGTCGCTCCACCTCATTCCGCGTCAGCACGACCAGCCGTACGTGCCCCTCGGGCCCGTGCGGCCGACGACATCAGAGCAGTAGTGTCGTGCCGTTTCGAGTTCGACGTGCCACTGTACACCCCGTACAACGAGCGATTCGTGGCGGCCCGCCTGGCTGGCTTCCCTCGAAAGAGGGAGCGTTCGAAACGGGGAGCGTTCGCATGTTCCGAGTTGATGAGGCACGCTCCAGGTGGTTTCTTCTGGTTGGAGGCATCGCGACCGATCGGCCCAGACAACGATCAATGCCGAAGCAGCGGATGGTCGCGCGTGAGGACGGTACGGATGCCCCGGAGCAGACCGCGGAAGGCGGCGTTCCGCTGCGGGCTGGACGACGTGGCCACGGCCAGCAGGCGTCCGAGGAGGCTCCACCCGTACGCAGCGCGCGCTCGAACGCTGTCGAAATGCTTTTCCACGAACCAGCCTCGGTGCACAGTCAGGGCGTGGGCGTAGCGCTCGGCGTCCCATCGGTTGCGAGGCGCCCGGCGGTGGACGAGCCGAGCCGCGGGTTCCACCACGAGGTGGGCCTCGCGCCCGATGCGGTAGGACAGGTCCAGGTCTTCGAGCATCGCATAGCCCGTCAGCGCCGGATCGAAGCGATGCCGGTCGAGCAGAGAACGGCGGTACGATGACGAACAGCCGCTCAGCCACTCCGTGGCGCGCAGCCCCTCATCCGGGAGCGCCGGGGTCTGCGCCGACGACGTGCATCCGGAGGGCAGAACACGCCCGGGCTCGGCGTGCCCCAGGAGAAACAAGCGGTGAAGCAGGCTTGGTGATGCTGCAACCGCATCCACGTTTGATTCCACGATGACTCCGCCTGCGCCGCCCACTGCCGGGCGTGCGTGCAGCACCTGCGAGAGCGCATCGAAGTAGCCGGCCCGCACGGTAACGTCGTCATCGATGAAATGCACGATCGTGACGGAAGGGGGCAGGCGCTCAAGCGCGTGGTTGCGCTGGCGGGGCAGGGAGGGCGTTGCCGGATAGGGCCAGTGCACCGTGGGGGTGGCCTCGACGTCGCCGATGCGCATCCGATTCTGCCGACGCGCAGAGGCGTCGCTGGCGTCGACTACGGCCAGGAGCGTCGGGGCCGTGGGCGGATGTGCCGCGATGCCGTCAAGGGTGCGGTGCAGCTCCACCGGCCGGTTTCGCGTGCAGAGTACGATGGCCTCCGAGACGTCGGTAGGGATGGTCATGTCGCTACGAGTCGGGAGAGGGGGGCGTGCGGACGAGCGACAGCACCGACGGCGCGATGCCCGTGCGAGCGACGACGCGCCGCCGGATCCACAGGTTGCGAACGGTCAGCGCCGCGGCCGTGGCGAGGGCCGCCCCGAGGGCGCCGTACAGCCAGATTCCTACAAGGTTGAGTCCCACGTTCAGGGCAGCACACGCGCCGTAAATGGATGCGCACGACCGTTCGTGCCCTGTGAGGGTGAGGAGGTGAGTTTGCGCCCCCATTGCGGCATTGATGACCAGGCCCGCCATGAGCACGACCATCACCGGAGTGCCGGCCGTGAAGGCCGCGCCGAAGAGCGAAAGAATCGGCTCGGCTACGAAAGCCAGTCCCACGGCTGCAACCAGCGTCGGCCAGAAGTACCAGTGAGCGAGCCGTGCCACGGTGGCCTGCAGGTCGTCGCTCCCGCTGTGGTACAAACGCGAGATCTCGGGGGCCGCCACGGCGTCCACTGCAAAGCCGAGAAACGTGACGATCTGTGCAGTCCGCAGGGCGGCGAAGTAGATGCCGACCTCCTCGGATCCGACGAAGATACCGAGGAGAACGACGTCGGTCTTGCGCAGGAGCAGCTGGAAGCCGCCCGTCAGGAGCAGCGGGACGGCCACGCGCAGCCAGCGTCGGGGCCGCCGCTCGGAAGCCGGCGCCGGACGCTCCAAGAGCGTACGGGTGCGCCACTGCTGAAGGCCGACCATTACGACGAACACCGCGCCGGTCGCGATCAGAACCTGGAAGGGCGTGACCGTGCCCGTCAGCGCCACCAGCCCGCCGGCGCCGAGACCGACTGCGAGCGGACGCAGCACCTGGTTCGGGGCATACGACCAGGCAAACCGATTGCAGGCGCGCAGCACTTCCGTCTCGAAGAGAAGCAGCGCCATGAGTGGAGTGAGCGCGACGCCCACGAGGAGGGCTGGCCGCGGCATGTCGCCGGTCGGCACGACGGCGATGAGGACAGCCGCCCCGACGGCAAGGAGGAGCGCCGCGGCCGCGATGAATCGGCGGCTCGTGTGCAGGAATCCGCCGAGCAGCGCGGGCCGGTCGGTGCTCCGATACTCAGGCACGAACCGGAGGGCCGCATTCGGAAGGCCCAGCGCAGCAAACTGCGCTAGAAAGCTCGTCCAGCTAATGGCGAAAACGTACACGCCGTAGCCATCCGCGTTCATCCAGCGCGCCAGCAGCACGTGCAGCGCGTAGAGCAGTCCGGCTCCCAGCACGCGAATCCCGAACGAGATCATCGCCCCGCGCGACAGAGACCGCCAGGACGGCACACGCAAGACGTCGAACATGAAAGCGAATCGCGGCGTTGGTTCGGGCAGCGCCCGCAAGGTAGGCAAACCAGACGAGAGGCGCACACGGCGGGGACGCGCGGAGCCCGTCCCCCGTCTTGAATCGCGAACCCAGTGTTGGATCGCAACCCGTTGCCCTCGACGGCTCGAACCTGAACCGCGAATTTTGCATGTCCATGCCTCCCCCCCGGGTCGTGCACGTGACGACGGTGCATCCGCCGTTCGATCCGCGCATCTTCTACAAGCAGCTCGCCTCGCTCCGCGACGCAGGGCACGACGTGCATCTCATCGCGCCGCATGCGTCGGACGAGCGGGTCCGCGGCATTCCCATTCATGCCCTCCCGCAGCCGCAGGATCGATGGCAGCGCCTGGCTCTGCAGCCGCAGGCGTTCGGCAAGGCCCGTGCACTGGACGCCGACGTTTACCAGATCCACGATCCGGAGCTTCTCCCGCTAGCGTTCCTGCTTACGGTCGCCAGCGGTGCGAGGGTTATCTACGACATGCACGAGAACTACCGCGCCAAAGGCCGTCTGCTGGGGCGAGGACTCCGGCTGCTGGAACGGTGGGGCTTCACGTGGCTCGACCATGTTCTGCTGGCAGAACGCAGCTACCGCCAGGTCGTGGCCGGACGAGGCGTGCCCCATACCTTCATCGGCAACTACTTCGTACCCATCGGAGACGATGGCGAGGCCTTGTCGCCTGCGCCAGCGAAGGCCCCGACCCGTCTGCTGTACACCGGCACGGTGTCGGACAGCCGCGGCCTCCGTACAATGGTAGACCTCGCGGCTGCTCTCCGGAAGGCGGAGCGTGCAGAGACCCTCACGCTCGTCGGCGTCTGCCATCACGACGACCAGCGAGCACGTGCAGAGCGCCGCATCCAGGACGGTGGCCTGTCGTCCGTCCTCGAATGGGTTGGCCGAGACACGTACGTACCGCCGTCGGACATGCCGCCGCGCTATCGCCGTGCCGACGTCGGGCTGGCGCTCTGTGACCCTCACCCCAATCACACCGGCTCGCTGCTCACCAAGTTCTACGAGTATCTCCACTACGGCCTGCCCATCATCTGCTCCGACTTCCCGCTCTGGCGACGGTTTGTGGAGGCCCACGACTGTGGCGCCGTCGTCCCGCCCGGCAGCGCTCAGCCTGTGCTTGAAGTGCTCGATGCCTGGCAGCGTGATCCGGAGCGGTACCGGCAGTGTGCCCGAAACGCGCGTGCAGCGGCTCCGCAGTACCGGTGGGCCCCTATGGGCGAGCGACTCGTCGACGTGTACCGCGATCTGCTGGCTGCTCGTAGAGCGCGAACGGTGGATGGCCGAGACGCCAGGGGGACAGGCAACACCCAATAGACAACACCCAATAGAAAAGCGCCGATCCACCTCTCGGCAGATCGACGCAGAAAACTCCATATGACCGTGGCGCCTACGACACTGTCTCCGGCTCTTCTTCCGTTTCCGGAACCGGCGCAATCTCAAACCGGACGCCCTGATCGCCAGGATACGGCTTGTGGTGGTCGTGGTTGTTGGTCCAGATCTCTTCCGGGATGCCTTCCGGAAAGGCTTCACACGTCGGCTCGTCGGCGTTGCGGTCCAAATGCTTGCACGCCGTACACATCGACTGAATATCGTAGCTCATAGCTGGTCTGCTCATTTGTTCAAAGGCTGCGCGGTGACAGTTCTCCCTTCCTTCATTTCAGCCGTTAAAACGGTAGGCCACTTGGGGGAGATCCACGCCGGAGCAGATTTAGAGGCAGTCTAAATGTGGGAGCGCCCGAATCGGGGAGCGAATGAGCGGGCGAAACGCAGTGGAGACACGAGCGGCGTACAAGGACCAAAACACTGCTGCGACGGACAATGAAACAATCTCGTCTTAACTTCACAGATAAGGGATTGACGAAGCTCCAGCCGCGACCGTTTATTTAGAACAGTTCTAGTTAAGAGAACCCATGGCTGTCGCTCATGTGCCTGAACGAATTCAAGAAGGCGGCTCCGACCGCGTTTGAAGTCTCCGATCGCCCATGCTGCGGTCGTTACAAATACTGCCTCCGCGGAAAAGGCTGCACGCTCGGCGTGCTCTTCGAAACGTCGGTGGACGTCTGCTTCGAGTGGCTGACAGAGGACGGGCGCGTCGTCGACTATCCGCCCGAAATTCGCTATAAGGCCTGGCCAAAGCGCATGGTCCAGCGCCTCATGGCGGAAGGCGTTTGGGAGCCCGTTCGTTCAACTCCGCAGGCTCCGTAGTGTGCGGGCGCAGCCCTTTGCGCCCTCCTCCGTGCACGCCCTTTCTGTCCAGCATCCG
>CAYFSC010000206.1:0-4993 GCA_964345695.1 uncultured Rhodothermales bacterium
AGCACGATGAAGAATGCTGCGGCCACGACTGTCACCCCTCCCGCAACGTGTCGCACGATTGCGATGCACACGCACCACCCACAACCCAAAACCCACAACCCAGCTTCACACCGCCTCGAGCGGCTGCGCCGTCGCGGCGTCGGCCTCGTCCTGGTCTACGGGCGGATGCGTGTAGGCCCGCAGGTGCTCGACGTCGTGCGGCGCCGTGAGAAAGCTGACGGCGACAAACACCGCGACGTTGGCGATTAGTCCGTACACCCCCTCGTGCAGCGGAAGAGGGCGCAAGTGGGGCGCCACGAGGAAGAAGGTGTTGACGGCCACGCCCGTTGCAAGTCCGGAGAGCGCGCCGGCGCCGGTGCCCCGCGGCCAGTAGAACGCGGCAAACATCAGCGGAAAGATCTGTGCGACGCCGCCGTAGGAGCCGAGCAAGAGCGCGACGATCCCCACGTCCGAGAACACGGCGAAGTAGTACGCCACCGCGCTGATGACAACGACGAACACGCGAATCCACCGGCGCTGCTGCATATCGGTCATTCCCTCGGAGAGCAGCGGGCGCACCCCGTCCCGGAGGCCGATCGACGCCGCCGCGTGCAGGATGGCGTCGCCCGAGGACATCGATGCCGCGAGCGCACCGGCACACACGAGGCCGATGAGGACCGGCGAGAGCTCGATCTGCGTGAGCAGATGGGGCACGATCGTGTCGGCGGGCGAGACGTCCGGAAAGGCCAGCACGCCGGAGAAGCCGATCAGCAGCACCGGCACGAGGAACAGCTGAAACGTCGGGTAGAGGACGACGGTGAACTTGAGCGTGCGCTCGCTCTTGGCCGTGAAGGCCTTCATGAAGAGATGGGGCCACATCGAAAAGCCCACCGCCGAGACGATCACCGCCGAACTGTATCCGGCCCACGACCATGTCGAGCCGTCCGCCGACAGTCCGGGCGCGCTGAGCATGGCCCCCATGTCGCTCGCCGCAATCTGCTCAAACATGGCCTGGATGCCGCCATACATCTCGTACGGCAGATACAGGCCCAGAAACCAGGCAACGGCCATCATGAAGAGGCCTTGGAACGTGTTTGTCCATCCGATGCCTACCATGCCGCTCGTGAAGACGTACAGGAGCACCACGCCGTAGGCCACGAGCGCGCCGAGCCACTGCGGGACGAGTCCCTCCGAGATCGTCGACAGGATGTACCCGGCGCCCTTCATCTGAAGCGTGAGGTACGGAATGAAGACGATCACGCTCAGCACCGCCAGCAGGACCGACAGGCCGCGGCTCCGGTAGCGGTGCGACAGAATCTCGGCCTGCGTCACGAACCCGAAATGCGCGCCGATGCGGCGGGCGCGCGGACCCAGAAAGTACAGCGGCACCATCCCCACCACGCCGTACGCGACGATGTAGAAGGCCGCTGCGCCCCGCGAATAGGCCCAGCCGGGGGCGCCCAGAAAGGCGAATGACGAAAAGACCGAAGCCCCCAAGACGAAGTAGAGCACCAGCGTGCCCAGCGTGCGGTCGCCGGCGACATAGCCTGTCACGCTCGACGACACGGTGCGCGACGACCACACGCCCATCCCCAGCGTGAGCAGGAGATAGAGACCGCAGATGAGAAGAACAATGGTGGGGGTAGACATGCAGGGAAGGGGCAGACAGGAACGACGACGAACGATCGAGTGGGGGCAGACCGTCAGCCACCCTCGGCGTCAGGGTCCTGCTCTTCACGGCGGTACAACAGCGCCACCGCGATGAACACGATGACCAGCCAGCCGACCACCCACGCCAGCGAAAGCGGCAGACCAAGCACGTACGGTTCCACACTGGAAAACTGCGGATAGACCGGCCAGATAAGCGCGATCGTTGCTACCAGCACGACGACAACCACGCCGCGCCGATGGCGGGAGGTGTCGTGCGAGCGAAAGACGAGGCCGTGTGGGGGATCGTCGGGCGAGGGGGACATCGAGGCTGGGGCAAGCTGCGAGGAGGGCAGGGCGCTACCGACGCAGGGTGGAGGGAGAGCGGTGCCGCACGTGAGGATGGCGCCGGTCGCGGGGCGGGCGGTCGGGTGGGCCGTCGTCCACCGAGCGGTAGAGACGCGGCGGGGAAGGGGGCACCGGGGGAGGCGGACCCGGATCGGGTGGGGGCAGGTCATCAGGATCGTCGCCCTGATGGCGGTCCAGGAGGCGCAGCACGTACAGGCCGAGAGCGAACGGCACTGCACTCATCAGCAGGACGATGAGTTCAAACATGGCAGGTCTGCGGAGAGGACGAATCTGCGGGATTGCAAGGCCGGCGCCCGGCGTCCGGAATCCTTGAACTCAAAGTAACAGAAGCAGAGCGAAAGAGTCTACTGCTCTGTCGGTTGTCATTCTTCGTGGTAAAACGATCTCAAAACTCCTGGCACGTCGTCCCGAGCGAAGCCGAGGGGCCTCCCCGAACCCCGTCGTCAACCCCGCGGAGATGACTCACTCTGTTCGTGAGTACCGCAAGGGCATGACCTTCGGCCCTCGCTTCGCTCGTTTTCTCCACGTGGGTCGGGATGACGATCGTTGAACAGGTTTTGAGATCGCGGGTGCGACCCAAACAATCAGGACTGACACGGCACTCTTCTCGGGACTGGAAGATCAACCCCATTCCTGATCCGACTGCACCACGGACGCGGGAGCGGCAGCCCCGTATTCGGCTTCGTGAGCAGTTTCGCCGCTGCGACAGGAGTAAAACACTGCGACGATCAACAAGACGGTGAGCACGCCGGCGAGTACCGTCCAGGCCATTCCAATCAGGGAGCGATCCATAAAGGAGGCGTGGGTTCGTCCGTGGGGAACAGTGAGAAAAATGCTATGCTCTTTCGCCGGGAACGAGCCGCTCGTCACATCATCCTTGCATTTTGTGGATCCTGTTGTGGATCCTGGAGTCCGCGTCCCGGCCCCGAATCCCGAACTCCGAACTCAGAACGGAACCTCCTCCTCCGGCTCGGTGGGCGTGTCGGCCTCGTGCTCGGTAGTCTGGATCTCGATGCCGTCGGCCGAGAAGCCGAACAGGTCCTCCGGCGAGAAGATGAGGCGGAAGTCCGCGTCGTCGAAAAACGGTTCGAACTTGCGCGCAAACTCGTTCAGGCGCTTCAAGTAGTACGCGGTGTTTTCGTCCGGGTCGTCCGGGTCCCAGGCGTCGGCGAGCGCGCAGTGCTGAAACGCTGTCACGTCCGCGCTGTCGCCCGTGATGTAGTAGCGGATGCGGTCGCCCTTGCGCACGGGCTGCCCGGTGTCGTCGGCGCGCTGCTTGGCGAGTTCATACGCCGCCGCGCGGGGCCGCTGCCCCTCCTCGACGGCCTGCTCGTAGTCGGCGACAGTGTCTTTGAGCGACTCGGTGCGGGCGAAGCGGTCCACGCTCTCCCAGTCGCTCTCGATGATCCGGTCGCGATAGTCCATGTAGAGTTCGTGCAGGCCCTCGATGTCTTCATCCATCATCAGGCGGATGGCCTGGCGCACGAAGCGGCGACCGAATTCTTCGTTGGAGCGCGAGATGAGCGAGGATCCTTTAAACTTCAGATCGTCGTCGTACGTGAGGAGGGCGTAGTTTTTCTTCTTGTACGACAGCATCTTCTTGTATCGCCCGTCGAACCCCACGCGAATGCCCTCCGGCATCGCCTCGGTGAGCCCGACGGTAAAGTCGACCTCGGCCGCCTCGCCGCGCACGCCGTCGGGCGGGACGAACAGCACGCCGTCCGTGTCCACCTCGATCACGCGCCCGCCGCGATCGCGGATTTCGTCGATCAACTGACGCAGAATCTTCTGTCCGGTGCGCGCCACACGATCGGCTTCCTCGAAGTCGTTGAACGCAGACAGACTGAAGCCGAGGACGCCGTAGAAGCTCTGTCCCGTCCAGTTGAACGTCCGATTTCGGCCAGCGAGCACGGTGTGATTGTCGGCCACAGTGAGGCAGTGGATCGTTCCTTCGTAGTCGACCTCCCGGCGGTGCTCCGGCTTCACGGTCGGACGCTGGCCACGCACGCGGTTGACTTGAATGCGGTGGCTCCCGTCGTTCTTCATAGGGAAGGCACGCCGACCGATATGCATCGCCAGGCGAACGAAATCTTCAGCGAGTTGGTCACTGGAGGTCGTGTAGCGCGTGCCGCGCTTGTTTCCGTCTCCCTGCATGAGGGCATCGAAAACCGGCCGAAGGGAGTCGGGAGGCAGACGGAAAACCCATGGCGGAAGCCGCTTCTCAAAGCTGTTGCCCCCGCACTCGGCGCGGAGGATGTCATAGAGCACTCTGGAGCAAAATGAGAAGCCATTCTGGTGCTCGGAGAATGCGATGCCGCTTCTATGCAAGAGATCGGAAATGGTAGACCGGCCTGCCGTATTCTTCTGACAGAGGGTCGTTCGGTAGGACACGCCACGCACGTTCCCGTTGGCATAACGGCGCGGTGTGCTCTTGTATTGGGTTCCCTCTGTCGTGTACCAGCTCAAGATTTGTAGCCAGTCGACGAGATCGTACTGTTCCGGTTGCCATCGCCCCTGCTGCCGCAACTCCTTGATCCCACGGGCTCCCGTTTTGTGCTCGATGTTCAGCCGCTCACACGCCTCGGCCAGGGAGACCGACTCGGGAGCTGACGTCACCCCGGGAAGGGGGTGTAGCGACGGAAACCGACGGCGGATCCGGTCCTGAAGCATGTCACCGGCTTCCTCCCAGGCCAAATCCGTGTAGACGCCACCAGTAAATTTCTGCGTCAAAAACCGATGATTCGGCGTGACCAGAAAATCGACGTGCTGGTTTTTGATTTCCACCATCGGTCCCTCATAATACTGCGACTGAGTGGCTGTCACCGGCTTAATTTCCACGTCATGCGTTTCGGGGTTCAACGAGTACACCCGATCCCCGACCTCAATGTCTGCCACCTTCTTGATGCCATCGACGGTTACGACTTCCGTTTCGGAGTCGAAGCAGTTGATGAGCACCTTATACGAGCTCTGCCGCGCGTCCAGTTCGCTCTGCAGCTCG
>CAYFSC010000207.1:0-4936 GCA_964345695.1 uncultured Rhodothermales bacterium
CCGAAGCGGTCGGTGGCTTCGACGGTCACCTCAGTCGCATCGTCCGACACCGGCGCGTAAAATAGGTGATTGGTGGGAATCGGATCCACCCACGAACGCTTTTCTGGCAACTCTTCACCGCGGTGCAGGGCCTCGGAGAGCGGATCGGTGCCGGTGCGCTGGGCCATCTCGCCTTTTCGAGCGCCGTCTTCGTACCAGACGATCGTCCACTCCGGGTCGGCGTCCCACACGTTGGCGACGATTTCATCAGGAGCCGCCGGGTCGGCGCCGCGCGGGTAGACGTGCATCTGGTGGTCGGCGTCGTGGCCCACGGACTGGTAGCGCCACTGGACGTCCGTGCCGTCGACCTCGTAGGCGGCATATCCCTTCGGCGTCCCGTCGTAGCAGATGGGTCCGCTCCACCACGCCCCACAGGTCGTGCCCACGACGTGCTCATGGTCGGCGCCGTCGTAGCGGTGCTCGTTCTCGTGCACGTGCCCGCTGATGATGTGCGAGGAAAAGGGCTCCAACAGCGTGTAGAGCGCCTGTCGATTCTTAATCTGTCCGCGCGGTCCCGGACTCGACTCGCCGCTCCGCGCGTAGGCCGTGCTGAGCGGGGGAATGTGCGTGAGCACGATCACCGTTCGCCCGTCCTCGACGAGCGCGAGGTCCTGTTCCAGCCACGCAAGCTGCGCCGCGTCGATGTGGCCCACGTAGTCGTCCGTGTCGCTGCCGAACCCGTCGCTGCCCGGCCAGAAGACATCGTCGAGCACGACGTAGTGGACGGCGCCGCGGTCGAACGAGTAGTACTCGGGCCCGAAGTGCTGGCGGAATGTGGCCGTCGAGCCGCGATCCGTCGGCGCCGAGAAGTTCAGGTCGTGGTTGCCGACGACCTGCCAGAACGGGAGCCCCATCCGCTGCACGGCGCGCTCGTACTCGGGGAAAAGCGAGAGGTCGTCGTACATCAGGTCGCCGCATCCCACGCCGAACACCGGTTGGCCGCCGAGCGACTGCGCCGTCTGCTGCACGTCGGGCACGATCTCGTCGTGGAAGGTCTGCATCTCCGCTTCGGTCTGCGTCTGCGGGTCGGCGAGGACGACAAAGGCGTGCTGCTCGTCGGACGCGCGTAAGGGCGACAGTTCGAACTGCGTTTCCATCGACCCCCCGTCTGTGCGCAACGGGCGGTAGAAGCGGGCGGTGCCCGTATCGTTCTGCGGAACCTGGTGGCCAGCCGGAATGCTCAGGTACACGAACGGCTGCCGGCGTGAGGCCGTGAGCTCGAAACGCCCCTCGGCATTCGTCTGGGTGACGCTGATTCCATCGGTGACGGCGACGCTTTCCACGCCCGTTCCCTCGGCGACGACGCGGCCGGTGACGCGGACGGGGTCCGAGTGCAGCCAGCGATCGTATGCATCGGAGGTGCCAGGAAACGCAAGCGCGCCGGTGGCGGTGGCAAGCTGTTTGAGAAAGCGGCGGCGGGAGGGGGAAAACATGCTACACGGTCGGTATGGGGAAGACATCGCGGACACCACCCAAGATGAGAACGCGCGCGGCGAAAATCATCATCACAGCGTTAACGACGTCCGCTTCCTTCCCCCTCTCCCTGGCGTTGAAACGGCACGAAGCGGACCGGCATCACCTCCTCGCGCTGGATTCCGTCCGCGTCCTTCGTGACCACGGTGAGCTGCTGCACCTCGTCCTGCGGGCCGACGGGCGCGACGAGGCGACCACCCGGAGCGAGCTGCGCGAGAAGGGGCGGCGGGATCTCGTCGGGCGCGGCGGTGACGAGAATCAGGTCGAACGGCGCGTGTTCGGGCCAGCCCTTGTACCCATCACCTGCACGGACGACCACGTTGCCGTATCCGAGTCGATGCAACCGCCCGCGCGCCGTCTGCGCCAGCTCCGGCACGATCTCGATGGTGAAGACCGTGTCGACGATCTCCGCCAGCACGGCCGCCTGGTAGCCCGATCCTGTCCCGATCTCCAGGGCGCGGTCCGTCGCCTCGGGCTCGGCGAGCTGCGTCATGGTTGCGACGACAAACGGCTGCGAGATCGTCTGGTCGTGCCCGATGGGGAGGGGACGATCGGAGTACGCAAGCTCCGGTGGGGCATCCGGCACGAGGCGGTGGCGCGGCACGCGGCGCATGGCGTCCAGCACATCTGGGTGCGTGATGCCGCGGTCCTCGATCTGCTCTGCCACCATGGCGTGCCGCTCTTGCGCATAGGCCCATGAGGAGTCGACCGGTTGGGCAACAGCGACGGCCGGTAGGAGCACCAGAAGGAAAAGAGAGACGAAGCGAGTCATCATGGCGGAAGAGATCCCGGAAGTATCGACCGCTCCGTATTACGACGAGGGGAAGACCGTCGTTCGCAAATGCCTCAATACCGCCGGAATTCTCTTGGACAGATGGCGTCTCACCGCACGTACGCTGGGAGACAACCCGGCGGAGACGTGAGACAGTGGCCGGGTCTTTTTGTAGCTTTTAGCAGGGAGCGCTCGCTTTGAACCGAGCGCGACCTTCGTCGATGAAGGGAGACTCCCCACGGCGAGCATATTCACAGAAGTGGCGCGTGCAGCCGTGTGCAAGGGCTTCGAAGGGAAATATCCCACGATTTAGACTCAGCAGAGCAGCGGAACCGCGTTGCGAACAGCGAAATGCCAGACCGGGAAGTGTTTGGATCCACAGTTGGAATGGTGTTTGGGACCTATATGAAGTGCGTCTCAGTGCCCGACAGCGTTCATGAGGCGCTCTCGCTTGCGGATCATGGCGGGCAGCCCGTTTGCCGCGAAGAATAGCGACATGGGACAGGCTGTTACAGCCTCAGCTCGCCTCGGGTGCGGGAAGGCTCCGTGCTGGATCCGGGCATTGACAAGCGGGAAAGTGGGGGAGAACAGGGACGGTCCGGCTCAGGCCGTCCCTGTTCCTTTTTCTGTTGGCCCTTTTCTGTTGGCCCTGCCGGTCGCGCTTCGCATCCCCCTTGGCCGAACCTGGCCGGAACGCCACCGTGGCGGTGAGTGTGAGAGTACCTGCACAGGGCGTGCATATCCTCCACACATCCACCCTCGGGCATTGTCCGGAATGAGCGAGGACTTTCTCCAACAATCCGTCCGTTACGTCAAAGGCGTTGGCGAGAAGCGTGCCGACGTGTGGGCCGAGGCGCATGGCGTGCGCACCGTGCGCGACCTGCTGCACTTCTACCCACGCCGCTACCTCGACCGTACGACCACGACGCCCGTCCGCGACCTTGAGGAATCGACGGAGCCGGTGACGGTCGTCGGCACGGTGCGCACGAAGAATGTCGTTCCGGGCAAGCGCTCGAAGCGGTTTGAGCTGATTCTGGAAGGAGCCGGCGGCGGACGCATGAAATGCACCTGGTTCCAGGGCCTGTGGTGGGTGAAGAAGGCCTTCGACGTGGGCGACCGCGTGGCCTTCCACGGCAAGGTGCAGCAGTACGGTCGCTGGCACTCGATGACGCACCCCGACTACGACAAGCTCAACGACGACGGCGCGTTGCTGGAGACCGGGCGCATCATTCCGCTGTACCCCGGCGGCGAGGCGATGGAAAACGTTGGGCTCACCAGCCGGTCCATTCGGCGCATCATCTATACCCTGTTCAAGGAGCACGGCCTGAAGCTCCGCGAGACGATGCCCGACGGGCTCATCGACGACTTCGACCTGATGGAAGGTCGCGTGGCACTCCGGGCGATTCACTTCCCGAAGAACCAGCGCGAGCTCTCGGAGGCCAAAAAGCGGCTCAAGTTCGAGGAGTTGTTCTACATCCAACTCCTGCTCGCGCAGATGCGCCAGTCGCGCACGAAGATCGCCGGGCCGGTGTTCGACGATCCCGGCGAGCATACGCGCGAGTTCGTCCGCGAGGTGCTGCCGTTCGAGCTCACCGGCGCCCAGAAGCGCGCGCTCACCGACGTCATCGACGACACGCAGACCGGGCATCAGATGAACCGGCTTGTGCAGGGCGACGTGGGAAGCGGCAAGACCGTCGTCGCCGTCGCGGCGATGATGCACGCCTACGACAGCGGCTACCAGAGTGCCTTCATGGCGCCGACGGAGATCCTGGCCGAGCAGCACTACCAGAATCTCACGAAGTACCTGCGTCCGATGGGGCTCCTCCCGCATCTGCTCGTCGGCGGGCAGGCGAAGAGCGAGCGCACGGCCATCCTTAAGGACCTGGAGGAAGGGCGCGTTCCGGTCGTCGTCGGCACCCACGCGCTCATTCAGGACGAGGTGGCGTTCGACAACCTGGGCCTTGCCATTGTCGACGAGCAGCACCGCTTCGGCGTAGAGCAGCGCGCCACGATGTTCGAGAAGGGCGAGCGCCCGCACATGCTGTTGATGACGGCGACGCCCATCCCGCGATCGCTCGCCATGACGCTCTACGGCGACCTCGACGTGAGCATCATGGACGAGATGCCGGCCGGGCGCAAGCCGGTCAAGACTGAACTCCGTTCCGAGAAGCGACGCGGCGAGGTGTATGCCTTCCTCAAGCAGAAGCTGGACGACGGCGAGCAGGCGTACGTCGTCTATCCCCTCGTGGAGGAGAGCGAGAAGGTGGATCTCAAAGATGCTGAGAACGGCCACGAGACGCTCCAGCAGAAATTCTCCGACTCCACCGTCGGGCTGGTGCACGGGCGCATGCCGTCCGACCAGAAGGACGCCACGATGCGACGGTTCAAGGAGGGCGAGATCGACGTGCTCGTGTCCACGACGGTCATCGAGGTGGGCGTGGATGTGCCGAATGCCACGGTGATGATCATCGAGCACGCCGAGCGGTTTGGCCTTAGCCAGCTCCACCAGCTCCGCGGGCGCGTCGGACGCAGCGACCTGCAGAGCCACTGCATCCTCATGGCCGGCTACAAGCGCAGCGCCGAGGCGAAGCGGCGCCTCAAGGCAATGGTGCAGACGAATGACGGCTTCGAAATCAGCGAGGAGGACCTGCG
>CAYFSC010000208.1:0-4911 GCA_964345695.1 uncultured Rhodothermales bacterium
CTAGTCCCGTGTGGAGCTTTGATTATGTTTGACCGTGTTCGATCTCTCCGCCGAAACGCGGCCCCACATGGCTAGAGCCGGAGAATGTCGTTGAAAATGAGGAAGGTCATGAACCCAAGCAGCAGGATCATGCCAATCTGTTGGGCCACCAGACGCGTGCGCACGGAGGGCCGGCGACGGGTGACGGCTTCGTAGAGCAGGAACATCAACTGTCCCCCATCCAGGGCCGGGATCGGCAGGATGTTCATGATGGCCAACGTGATAGAGAGAAGCGCTACGAGGCGCCAGAAGGCCGACGCTCCGGCCTCAGCCGCTTGGCTTGTTACCTTCGCGATCATCACGGGGCCGCCCAGACTTTCACGCAGATCGTCCCGCCCCACGATGACGCGTTTCAGCGCGACCACGATGTTGCGACCGCTGGTCCAGGTCTCGTTTGTGCCCGCCGCGAGGGCCTCGACGGGGCTGTACGTCCGGCTTCGGATGCCGAACTGATCGTGCAGCATCGCTGTGGTCACCTCCGAACTGCTGGCATCGGCGATGCCGAAGAGATAGCGGCCCGATGCATCGTCTTTTTCTGCTGCAACCGGTACCTCGAAGACATACCCATCGGGGCGCTCGCCCACAAGCTGGGCCGGGGTGGCCTGGGAGTCGGCAGCCAGCGAGTCGGGTCGGAACCACCGGACGGAGACGGGGGCTCCCTCGGCATCCTGAATCTGCAGGCTCATTTCCTGCCAGAACCGTACGCTGTCCCCCGCAATCGACCAGATGCGATCGCCCGTCTGCAGCCCAGCCGAGTCGGCCGGGCTTCCGTCCTCAACGTACCCGACGAGGGGCGGCAAGAACGAAATGCCGAAACTCTGCCGGTTGTTGCTGTTCTGCGCACGGCTGATGCGCGTAATGATGTCGCGCGGGCCATGAATCGTCACCCGTCCGCTGTCGCGCTGCACGGTAACCGTCAGCGAGTCGGCCGCGACGAGCGCGGGGGGCATGATCTGATCGAAGCGGGTAAATCGCTCGCCGTTCACCTTCAGAATGCGGTCGCCGGTGCGCAGCCCCATGTCATGGGGCACCGACCCCTCACGTATGTACACTTGGTCGATGTTTTCAGCCGGAATGTAGGTCTCGCCCTGCGACCACCGGATGCCGCTGAAGACAAGCACCGCCAGGATGGCGTTGAAGATTACCCCGGCTGTGATGACGACAATGCGCTGCCACACCGGTTTGGCCCGAAACTCCCAGGGCTCGGGATCGGCGTCCACATGGTCGGTGTCGAGGCTCTCGTCGATCATGCCCTTGATCTTGACGTACCCCCCCAGTGGCGTGGCTCCCACCACGTACTCGGTCTCGCCGAAGCGGCGCCCCAGCAGCTTCGGCGGAAACCCAATCGAGAAGCGCTCGACGCGCATCCCGAAGTACTTGGCGGTGAGGAAGTGCCCCAGTTCATGCACGAACACCAGGATGGAGATCGCGACGATGAACCACAGGGCCGATGAAAGTATGCTCAGAGCAAGTTCCATGCAGCAAACGAAAGAGGTGCAGGACGAACGATCAGCACCAGCAGCATGACCGGTGCACAACCGGGTTTAATTTGGGGCCGGCTGAGTGAGTTCCTGAACGACGCGACGGGCCGCCGCATCTGCCGCATACAGATCCTCGAGCGTCGGCTCCGCCGTTTTCGGCACCTGATCAAGGGCCTGCTCGATGGCGCGCGGAATATCGAGAAAGCCGATCGCTTCCTTCAGGAAAAGGTCGACGGCCGCCTCGTTGGCGGCGTTTAGGATGGCCGGTGCCGAACCGCCCTCTTCCAGCGCCTCGAAGGCGAGACGCAGGCACGGAAACTTCTCGGTGTCGGGCGGCTCGAAGTCGAGGCGCGAGAGCTCGCTCCACTCCAGGCGCTCGTGCGGGGCCGGCCACCGAGCCGGATAGCTCAGAGCGTACTGAATGGGCACCTTCATGTCGGGCACGCCGAGCTGGGCCTTCACCGAGCCGTCCGTGAAGGCTACCATCGAGTGCACGATGGACTGCGGGTGCACGAGCACCTCGATCTCGTCAACCTCTAGGTCGAACAGCCAGCGGGCCTCGATCACTTCCAACCCCTTGTTCATCATCGTCGCAGAGTCGATCGTGATTTTGGCCCCCATGGACCAGTTCGGATGGTCCAGAGCCTCCTCCACGCCGATGGCGCCGAACGTGTCCTTGGGACGCGTGCGGAAGGGGCCGCCCGAAGCGGTGAGCACAATTTCTTCCACCGTGGGCCGGGACTCGCCCGCAAGGCACTGGAAAATGGCGGAATGTTCGCTGTCGACCGGCACCAGACTGGCCCCGGCGTCCTCCATCACGCGATTCACGAGCGGCCCGCCCACCACGAGCGTTTCTTTGTTGGCCAGCGCCACTTGCTTGCCGTTCTGGAGCGCGGAAAGGACGGGTGCCAGACCCGCGAACCCCACCACGGCGGCCATCACGACATCGACGTCTTCGCGTTCCGCCGATGCGCACAGGCCCGCCTCCCCCGCATGCACCTCAATGGGGAGGTCCGAGAGCGCCTCGCGCAGGCGCCCCACTTTCGTTTCGTCGCCGAGGGCCACACAGTCGGGCCGGAACTCCCGCGCCTGCGCGGCAAGCTTGTCCACGTTGGAGCCGCCCGTGAGTGCCCGAACCCGGAAACGGTCCGGGAAGAGGCGAAGAATGTCGAGCGTTTGGGTGCCGATGGAGCCGGTGGAGCCGAGGACGGCAATGCCGCGGGGGGCGTTGTTCGAGGACGACGCGGGACGGGAGGACATACAGATTCAGGCGAGCAAGACGATACAGAGCAATCAGACGGTGCGCACTTCGGCGCACGCACAGCGCCGGGGCTTGGTTTCCCCACGACCTGGGAAACGCGATCCCCGCGCGATGCGTACGGGGCACGAGTAGCACACGCTGTCTCTGGCGCCGAAGGCCCGCGGCCGCGTTGCGAACCGCCCTCCCGATCAATGCTGCGAGTTGCGTGGTGACCTCTCCCCTCCTCCGGACGTTCCGCCGTGTTTGCTTCCTTCTTGCCTTCTTGCCGCTTCTGAGCGGACCGGTCCTCGCCCAGTCGCCCACGGGCCAGCAGGACAGCGCGGAAGTCAAACGTTATCGTTTGGCTAACACATACATGAAGTCGGGGCAATTCGACCAGGCCATCCGGTTGCTCGAAGATCTTCGGTCCGACGCGCCGCAGAACCCGGCCTATTTTCAGAAGCTGAAAGAGGCCTACGAAAACGTAAAGCGATACGAAGATGCCGTTGCGCTGGTCGAGGAGCAGATGGGACGCCCCCCGTCTCCGCCGCGCATGTCCGAGAAAGCCCGCCTTCTCTATTTGAAAGGCGACGAGGAGGCAGCCTTCGAGGCATGGGACCGGGCAATTTCTTTGGCCCCGAAGCGCTCGAATACGTACCGCGTGGTGTATCACGCGCTGTCAGACATCCGCCGGTTCGATCGGGCCATCGACGTGTTGCAGCGGGGTCGGGAGGCGCTCGACAGCCCCACCGCGTTTCGCACCGAACTTGCGTACCTGTACAGCCTCAACGGCGAGCATCGGAAGGCGATGCAGGAGTACGTTGATCTGCTGGCCGACCGTCCAGAGCGTCTGAACTTCGTGCGCAGCCGCCTGCGTCCGTTCGTAGAGCAAAGTGATGGCTTGCGCCCGAGCATCGACGCGCTGAAGTCAGCCGTGCGCGAGTCGCCACTCAACCGAGCCTACCGCGAGCTTCTGGGATGGCTCCATATGGAGAACGACGACTACGCCGCGGCCTTCGACGTGTACCGAGCGGTGGATCGGCTGGAGGAGGAGAACGGACGCGTGCTCTTCTCTTTTGCCCAGAAAGCCGCCGACGGCGATGCGTATGCGATCGCCTCGAAAGCGTACGAGCTGATCCTTGAGCGCTATCCGGAGACACCGGTCGCGCCGCAGGCCCAGAAAGGCCTGGGCGACATGCACCTGCGTCAGGCGAAGGCGTCGGGCACTCCTGGGAGCGACGCGCAGGCACAGACCGACTCGTCCTCGTATCGTGCCGCCGCAACGGCCTACCGCTCCTTCCTCCGCAAGTACCCGAACCATCCGTCCACGCCCGCCGTGCTGCTGCAGCTCGGTCACCTGCAGATGGACGTGCTGGGCCGTCTCAGTCCGGCCGAGTCGACCTTCCAGCGCATCCTCCAGCAGCACCCCGATGCTGATGCCACCAACGAAGCCCGGTACGATCTGGGGCGCATCGCCCTCCTGCGCGGCAACCTTCGGCAGGCCCGCCTAGCCTTCTCCCGGCTCATCGACCAGCTCCAAACAGGCGACCTGGCCGAGCAGGCGCGGTACGAGCTGGCGCTCCTCCACTTTTATCGCGGCGAGTTCGACGCGGCCCTGACGCAGGTCGAGGCCACCAACGAGAACACCTCGGCCGACGTGGCCAACGATGCAATCGGGCTCAAAGTCCTGCTCAAGCAGAACAAGGGTCCCGACTCTTTGAACACGCCTCTCCGCATTTTTGCGGAGGCCCGGTTCAAGGAGCGTCAACGCCAGTATGACGACGCCATGGCCCGACTCGACACGCTGCTCGCCCGGTACGGACGGCACCCGCTCAGCGACAATGCCCGCTTTCGCCGCGCCGAGATGCTGCGTGCTCGGGGCGACACGACGGCAGCCCTTCAGGCCTACGGTGAGCTTCCGATGATGCACCCGCGCAGCCCCTTTGCCGATCGGAGCCTGTTTCGCCTCGGCGCGCTGCATGAAGCCCAGGGGCGCCTCGAGAAGGCGGTCGACGCCTACAACCGTCTGCTGGAGAAGTATCCCGACTCGCTGCTCACCAGCGATGCCCGGAGCCGCCTTCGGGCCCTGCAGCAACAGCTTGGCTAGCGTCCGAGGTCGCCGCTCAGATTCCTGGGCTCGGGGTCCCCAGG
>CAYFSC010000209.1:0-1884 GCA_964345695.1 uncultured Rhodothermales bacterium
GGGTCGACGCGGACCGTGTTCGCACGGGGCCGCACGAGCCACGCCTCCGCCTGCCCGCGGACGTGGGTGGCGCGCTCGGCGGTGCCGGGGATGATGTCGACGGGCTTGAGTCCTGGGAATGCCGCGGTGGCGCGCTGCACCTGTTCGCCGAGCGGCAGCATCTCCGGCGTCGGTCCGCGCTCGACGAGATCGGCTTCCTCGATCTCTCCCGGACGGAACCCGGGCGCCGGCGCCACGAGCTCCACGCCGTACCACACGGCCGTCGCCACGATCAGGACGGCGAAGGCCAGGCTCCACACGCCGAGGAGCCGATGCCCGTCCGAAAAGAAGAGGCGCACGTCCTCCCAGCGCCAGCGGAAGAGATGCCGGTACCAGTTGTCGTAGAACAGAATGCCCGTGAGGGCCGAGCCCGCAAGGACGGACGGAATCACACACCCCCCGACGTTGACGGCGATGGTCGTGTACGTGCGCCGTGTGACGGTGCGCGGAACGAAGCGTCCGATGCCAAACAGCTGAACCATGGGCACTTCGAGCGTCTCCTCCCGCGGAATGCGCTTGACGGGAATGTTGATCGCGCCGCCCGCAAAAATCCCGATCGCAACCCAGAAGGAGACCGCCGGACTCAGGCCGAGCTTGCCCAGTGCCGTGAGCATCGCGTCGGCCAGAAACAGCGGCAGCACTACGAGGAGTCCGGCGAGCAGAACGAGGGACAGGCAGCCGGGCGGGACGGTGGCGCGCACGGATCGAGAAGAGGTTGTGGATGCTTTGGAGAAACGGAGGCGCGGATGCAGTGCAGGTTGTGGAAGTTGCGGATGTTCTGGAGGAGTGGAAGAAAGAAGGAATGCAGGAGAGGAGGATTCTTTCTTCAACTCGTTTGGGAAAGCGGAAGTGCTGGCGGCACGTCCGAACGCTTCCACTCGTCCTTTCGCCCATTCCATACTACGGCGTCCGTGCATCCAGAGCAGTCCCGGCAGACCGACCTACTGTCCCTCCCGCCACGCCTGTAGGGTGTCGAGCGTCACGCCGGCCCCGCCGCACGCGACGACAACGACCGTGCTGTCGTCGGGAAGCACGTCGTGGCCCTGGTACGCCACGGCCAGGGCAGCCCCACACGCCGGCTCCGTAAGCTGACGGTGATCGTCGAGGAAGCGGACGCAGGCGTCTACCGCCGCGGTGTCCGAGACGACGACGCTCTCCGTGGGGTGCTCGCGGGCGCGGCGGACCGTCTCGTCGCCCACCTGCTTGGCACCGAGCGACGTGGCGACGCTCGTGATGGCGTCGAGGGCTACGGGCCGCCCCGAGGCGAGGGCGGCGTGCAGCGAGTCGGTGCCTTCCGTTTCTGCGGCAATGATGGGCACGTCGTCCCACCCGTGCTGCCGCAGACCGTGTACGACGCCGCAAAAGAGGCCGCCCCCGCCCACGGACACCACGACCGCATCCGGCGTCACGCCGTCCTCGGCAATCTCGTCGACGATCGTCGCGTGTCCCTCCCAGAGGAGCGGGTCGTCGAACGGATGCACATAGGCCGCGTCGTCGTCCATATGACGGAGCGCGTGCGCGTGTGCTTCGTTCCAGGATGCACCTTCGACGATCACCGTGGCCTCCTCGTCGCGAATCAGCGTCTTCGCCCGCCCGGTCGTGCTTTCCGGCACGACGACGGTCACGGGCACGCCGAGTTTCCGTCCGGCGTAGGCCACGGCCAGCCCCGCATTGCCGCCCGACGACGCCACGAAGCGCGTTGCGCCGCGCTCGGCATACGTCCGGCACGCGTGCCCGATGCCGCGAATCTTGAACGACCCGGACGGCTGCACGGACTCCATCTTCACCCACACGTCGCTGCCGGTTGCGTTGCTGAGCGCGTGGGATTCAAGAAGCGGCGTCTGG
>CAYFSC010000209.1:1984-4843 GCA_964345695.1 uncultured Rhodothermales bacterium
CACGTCGCTGCCGGTTGCGTTGCTGAGCGCGTGGGATTCAAGAAGCGGCGTCTGGGCGTGCAATGGAGGCATGGAGCGTGAGGCGTGGGGCGTGACGGGTGATGAGGGGCTGGACGCTTCGGACGCTTTGGATGCTCTGGACGCGTTGGAAGTGCGAGGGCGTGGACGGCGTGAGAACCAGAAACCCTCCTCGGAACTCCGAACTCAGAACTCGGAACTCGAAACTCACCGCGTCAGCAGGATTGCTTCGCTGTTCCTGAGGGAGATCCTATCGTCTGACGCGTCAAGGGTGACGCCGGGAGACGTGAGCGCCACGGTCCAGCCGTCGCGCTTCTCGGCGGGCACGTGCTCCAGCGGGACGACCTCCGCGGCGGCGCCTTCCAGGTTGCCGACGAACAGTACCTCGCCGTCGCCGTCCGGATTGCGGCGCCAGCCGGAGAACAAGATCGTGCCGTCGCACGGCTCGCGGTAGGTGAGCCACTCGTCGTCCTGCAGGTCGCCCATCAGCCACGGGCGCTCGCTGCGGAACCGGCGCACGGCGCGGTTGAACGACGTGCGCGACGCGTCGAGGCGGTCCACGGCGTGCGTCACGTTGCAGTAGTCGTGCACGTCTTCCATCCAGGCGTTGGCGATGCTCTTCAGGGCATCCACCGTGAGCGCCGGACCGTCGAGCGGCGGGTCCATCGCGCGCATCAGCCGGGCGACGGCGGGCAGGTCGTAGTCGGTCGCCTGCACGGCATGGTCGAGCGTGTGGAGGAAGCGGCGCAGGCCCTCCAGGTCCGTAAAGCCGAGGCCCTTCAGGCGCTCAAAGTGCACGTCGCGCCGGAACCGCTCCGGCGTCACGCGCCACTCCAGGAAGTACGCCTCTTCCGAGACGACCTTCACGCCGTACTGGTCGTCCGTGTTGCGGATGAAACTCCAGGGCGCCCGCATCAGCGCGTTGATGAAGTCCATCGGCACGCCGGGGAAGAACCCGTACGTCAGCATGTTCGTCGCCGGGTTGTCGTAGGCGTTCTCGATGATCTCGGGCAGCGTGTCGCCGAGGAACGTGTTGATGCGCTCCTCGGGGTCCACCTGCGCGCCGCGCCGCAGCGTGTCGTGGTTGGCGCACCCGCTGATCCAGTGGCTGCCCACGTCCAGAATCTCGCGAATCCGCCACCACTTGCTAATCCAGAAGGTGAACAGAAACGGCGTGTTGTGCGCGAAGGTAAGCGGTCCCCACTGGAAGACGTCCGGCTGCTCCTCGATGACCGCGCGGTAGGTCGACGAGAGCTCCCAGTCGTCCTGCGGCCAGGGGCGCCCGTCCTCGAAGATCATCCACGGATAGTACTCGGTTCCCGCCGTGGTCTGGACGACGTCGCTCATCTCCTGGAGGTAGTCGTCGTCATAATAGAGGGCCTCGTCCTCCGCGTCCCAGTACTTGAAGTCCTGCGCGCCGTCGACGCGGATGCCGTCGGCACCGTAGTTGCCCTTGCGGCGCTGCATCTCCAGCATGACGGCGCGGGTCATGGGATGCCGGAACTGCATGTTCATGCCGTACATGCCCGGCCCGGCGAGGAAGTGGTCGTTGAGCACATCGACGGCTTGGTTGTCCGTGTGGCCGAAGACGACGTCGACGATGAGCTGCACCGGGCGGCGGGGCATGTCGTGGAGCGCCGCGGCGAGGTCGGCGAGTTCGTCGGGCCGCTTCGTCTCCAGGATCGCCGGATTCACGGCGGACGACGCCGAGATCAGGATGTCGTAGCCCCAGTTGATGATGTCCGGCGCGCGAAGGCGGACGGTTTCTGTATCGGCCCCAGGATCGAGCGGCGCCTCGGCGGACCAAAACGGCGGCCCGGCCTCGTGGACGATCGTCGGCTCGACGGGCATGAGCTGCACCGCGTCGTACTCCGCGTAATTCTGCTCCGCGGGTGTGAGCGGTTCGCCAGCCCGCTGCTTACGTGCGATCTCGCGATAGATGCGCGTCAGCCCTGCGAGGGTGCCGGACGCCGACGCCGTGCCGGGATGGATCTGCAGGATGTGCTGCGGCGGGCCGAACTGCGGGCGTCCGTTTTTGGTGCCGTCGAGGAGCGCATCGGGCAGGTCGGCCCAGTAGTCGGCGTCGCCCCGCTCGCGCTGCATCCGATCCACGTCGTAGAACTCCGCCGGTGCCATCGCGCCGAAGGGGACCGAGTGCGCGAGGGGGTCGTGCACGGTCTCCCAGGTGCCGTCGCCCTTCGGAAACCGCACCCAGTAGAAGCTGCCCACCGTGTCGCGCGTCCCGGGCCGCATGCCGTTGACGACGCCCCACAGCACGTCGCCGTGGGCGCGGAGGCGCACCGTGTCGCGCTGCAGCGTGACCGTCTGGTCCGTCGCCGAGAGGTCGAGGTCGGCCGGCGGGGTGAAGATTTCCAGCACGGCCTCGTCCGGGTCCACGCCGTGCGCGGCAAGCTCGGGCGCCCAGATTCCGATCTCCGCCTCGCCGTCTCCGGTGGGGTGCGCGCCCATCCGCGTCGCCCACTGCTGGGCGGTGGCGAAGTCATCGTGGTCGCGGTCGACCTGCTCGGCCCAGGCGAGGAGGGTCGCGGTGGCGTCGTCGTCGAGGGTGGGGGATGTCGGGGTTGGCATGGTGAGAGGCTGTGTATGCTGCGGAGCCTGCGGAAGCGATGGAGGCTGTGGAGGCTGTGGCCGCTTTGGAAGCTACGGACGCGGTGGATCTGAGGGATCGTGCGCGCCGTTCCCCGGCTCATACAGGATGTCGGGCTCGCGGAGGGCGGAGGGGCTGCACCAGGGGTCGGGGTTTCGCATCATGCGGATGAGATCACCGCGAATCGTCGTCAGACATGGCAATGGCATCCGAGCGTGAGGGCAGAATGACGA
>CAYFSC010000210.1:0-4793 GCA_964345695.1 uncultured Rhodothermales bacterium
CTGACGGTCTTCCCGGCGAGCTTCTTCTCCAGCGCCGTCTGCGTGAACGCGCCCACGCCGCTGCGTCCGACGACCGACGCCGCGTGCCGGGCGAACGCGTAGGCGCTGTCCGACACCTGCGAAAGCCCCCCTGGACTCGACGCCGTGAAGCGCACCTCGTCCTCCTCGAAGTCGGTGGGCTTAACGACGACGCGCACACCGTTCTCTAGCGTCCACTCCGTGACGTCGAGCGTGTCGATCATGTTCGTCTCAGTGACGGCTCCCGGCGACGGCTTGTTGGGCACGAGCGGCAGGTCGCTGACAGCCTCTTCATAGGGCGCCACGTCCCTCTGTCGCACCTGCTTCAGCGCGGCGGCCAGCGCCTGCTCGGTCGGTGGCGTCAGGCCGTCCTTCTCCGGCATCTGCACCGTCACGACGCGTCCTTCCGGATGGAAGACAGAGGATGCCCGGCGGTTGACCGCCTCCACGGTAATCTGCGGCAGCAGGTCCTGCACGAGCGCGTACTGCGCTTCGATGCCCGGCGCGGCGTCGCCCGTGAGAAAGTGCTGCACGTACTCCTGCGCAAGGTTCGATGAGTTCTGGTTCTCGCGGTCGGTGTATGCCTGCTCGTAGGACTGCTCGATCTCCCGCTTGCGCCGCACCAGCTCGGCCTGCGTGATGCCGTGCTGGCGTATGCGCTCGGCCTCCAGGAGCACGTCTTCGAATCCGGCAACGATGCTGTCTTCCGGCACCTGCGCCTGCAGACCGAAGATTCGCGCCGGCCGCACAAGCCCGCCGCTGTAGGCCTGGGCCCGCAGGAAGGTGGCCTCGCCGGTGCGGGATTTTTCGCTGAGACGCTCGTTCAGCGTCCCCACAAACATCTGGGTGACGAGCGAGCGCCGGAAGTCGCTGACCGTCTCCAGCCGCCGATCGTCTGTCTTGTACGCGAGGGAAACGACCGAGACCGGAAACTCCGGATCGGTGGCGATGGCGAACTGCGTCTCCTCGTGCTGCGGGACCTCGTACGTCGAGCGCGGCACCGGATCCGCCGGGTTCGGCATGTCGGCAAACCGCTCGCGGATCTCCTCTTCGACACGGGCCGGATCGAGGTCGCCCACCACGACGATCCCCATCAGGTTCGGGCGGTACCAGCGCTCGTAGAACCCGCGTACCGTCTCGACCGAGGCATTCTTGACGACCGACGTGTCGCCGATGGGCAGGCGATCGGCGTAGCGCGAGTTGTAGAGCAGCTTCGGCAGCGTCTCTTTCTGCATGCGACCCTGGGCGTTCTGCTCTCGGGCGCGCCACTCCTCGATCACGACACCGCGCTCCTTGTCGATCTCTTCGGCCGACAGGGTGGCATGCGCGGCCCATTGCTCCAGCACGTCGAACGAGGTCTCGACGATGGCCGCGCTGTCGGTCGGGATCCGCAGCTTGTAGACCGTCTCGTCGAACGAGGTCGACGCATTCACGTCCGGCCCGAACTCCATCCCGGTCGACTCCAGAAACGACACGAGCTCTTGCTTCTCGAACTGCTCGGTGCCGTTGAAGAGCATGTGTTCGACGAAGTGCGCCAGCCCCTTCTCGCCAGGACGCTCTTCGATGGAGCCGACGTTGACGATGAGCCGCATCACGGCGCGGTTTTCGGGCCGGTCGTTCTGCCGGATGAAGTAGTCGAGCCCGTTGTCGAGCGTGCCGGTGCGCACCTCGGGCGCGAGACCGAGTGTTGAGTCGGACGATGTCGCTGGCTGCGCAGAGGCGGGAATCATCCCGGCGACGAAGAGAAGGAGGACAACGGGCAGGGTCGTTCGGTAGTGAGACATGGGATCTGCAGCGCGGATTCGGAAAGGAATGCCCATTTTGGAAAGAAGGTGACGGATGCTCCAGAGTTCCGCGGGACGGAGATGAGAATACCGAATCCGCTTGCAGGATGGATTTCGTCTGCACCAGAGAGATGTTCTTTCGGGTTTTCGGGCTTTGGCCACCTGTGGGTACGGAGGGAGGGGTGGACGGGGGGCGCGAAAAATCCATCGGCAGTCGGGAGGGCATTCGGCCTTTTGCGATCCGTTTCTACCGTCGCGGATCATGCAACCCGATTCCGCATGGACTCGTTGAGGCATTCTGCTGCTCGAACGCAAAGCCTCTGTTCGACCGATGGAAACAGCGGCGCTGCACGTCCTGATTGCTGGAGCCGTGGTCGTTCTCGCCATCCTGTCGAAGGCCGGGCTGGAACGCGTTGGGCTGCCGGACCTCCTCGGGTACCTGGTCCTCGGCGTTCTTCTTCACGAGCTGGACGCGGCCCTCGATCTGCTGCCCGAAGGAGGAGTGAAATTGGCGCTACGGTGCCCGGTTTCTGTCGACGCCACAAACACCCGTCTGGGCTGCGAGTTAGAAGTCGTGCAACAGTGGATTTCACTCCTTCACAACCCGTGCCATGGCGCGCCTCTGTCCTCCCAACGTGTGGATGTCACTCCGTGGCCTTGCGATTCTTCTCGTAAGCGCCGCGCTGAGCCTCCCAGGAGCCGGTACCGCGTGGGCTCAGAAATCTGGGTCGACGCCGACACAGTTGGAAGGTGTCGGGGTAGCCCAGAAATTGGGCGACACGATTCCCACAGAGCTCACCTTCAAGGATGAAGCCGGGAATCCCGTCCAGCTTCAGCAGTTCCTCGACGGCTCGACGCCGGTGATGCTGACGCTGAACTACCACCGGTGCCCCATGCTGTGCTCGATCCAGCTCCACAAGTTTGCGAGCACGGTAACACAGATGGAGTGGACGGCGGGCGAGGAATACACGATTCTGACTGTGGACATCAATCCCCGAGAGACGCCCAAGGATGCCCGGAACGCCAAGGACAAGTACCTGCAGGCGCTCGACCGGCCCGAGAAAATGGCCGACGGTTGGCATTTTCTGACGGGCCAGAAAGCGGCGATCGATAAGCTGACCGACGCGGTCGGCTTCCGGTACAAGTGGCTCGAAGAAGAGAAGCAATATGCACATCCGGCGGCCATCATTTTCCTGAGCGGGTCGGGCACCATCACCCGCTACTTCACGACGCTCCAGCCGGCGCCGGGCACCATGCGCACCGCCCTCGTCGAAGCCTCCAACGGCTCGGTCGGAAGCGTCGTCGACAAGGCCTTTCTGGCCTGCGCGCAGTTCAATCCAGATTCCAACAGCTACTCGGCCAGCGCCTTCAAGATCATGAAGTACGCCACGGTGCTGCTGACGGTCGTGATGGGCGGCATTCTCTTCTGGTTCTGGCGCCGCGAAGGCCAGAAGCTGGAGGAACAGGCGTCGCGGGATCCAGAGGACGTTCTCGAAGCCGCCTGACGAACCGCGCACGCTCCATTCCGCCGCTGATCCCCCTGCCCTCGTGACCCGTCCCGTCCGCATCCTGCTTGTCCTGGCCGCTATCACCGTCGTGCTGGCGGGCGGGGCGTATCTGCTGACCGCCGACTCCGATGAGTCGGGCCTGGAGGCCTCGGTGGCCGTGGCCGAGGCGATGGCGGGCGACACCACCGGCTACCGGCGCGCCACGGAGGTGCGCGACTTCACCTTCCCGGCCGACCACGGGCCGCATCCCGGCTACAAAACGGAGTGGTGGTACGTCACCGGCAACCTCGATGCAGAAACCGGCCGCTCCCTGGGCTATGAGCTGACCATCTTCCGCATCGCGATGACGCCCCCGGACGAGCCGCCGGTCCGGCTTGCCTCCGCCGACTCGGTGTCCGATTGGGCGACCAACCAGTACTACATGGCCCACTTCGCCCTCACGGACGCCACCGGCCAGACCTTCTACGATTTCGAGCGGTTCAGCCGCGGTGCGGCGGGACTCGCCGGCGCGCAGGCCTCTCCGTTTCGCGTCTGGCTGGAGAACTGGTCGATGACCGGCACGGAGGCGGATGCCTTCCCGATGCGCCTCCGCGCGCAGGAGGGCGATGTAGGGATCGACGTGACGCTGCGCCCCGAAAAGCCGCCGGTGTACCAGGGCGATCGAGGTTTGAGTCAGAAGGGGCCGGGCGACGGAAATGCGTCGTACTACTACTCCTACACCCGTCTCGCCACCGAGGGCACGGTTCGCCTCGGCGCCGACACGCTGCAGGTGACGGGCCAAAGCTGGCTCGATCGCGAATGGAGCACCTCGGCCCTCGGCCCGGAGCAGGAGGGATGGGACTGGTTCGCGCTGCAGCTCGAGGACGGCCGCGACCTCATGTACTACCAGTTGCGCAACCAGGACGGCCGCCCGAGCGCGTTCAGCGAAGGCGTGCTGGTCGGCCCAAACGGCGAGAAAACGGCCCTCGCCCGCGAGGACGTGGCGGTCGAGGTTCGGGACCGGTGGACGACGCCGGACGGCCGGCGCACCTATCCCGTAGCCTGGCGCCTCCGCGTGCCGGAGCAGGACCTCGACCTGCGCATCGAGGCGGTGATGAATGATCAGGAGCTGGACGCCTCCGTCCGCTACTGGGAAGGGGCCGTGCGGGTCGACGGCTCCGCCACGGGCCGCGGCTACGTCGAGATGACCGGCTACGGCGACGCCACCGCGTTCTGAGTTCGGGGTCCCGCGTTCGGAGTTCTGAGTTCCGCGTCGCTTCTTTTTCCTCTCCTCCATTCCTGAAAATTCATTACGCTTCCAGCGCTTCTGTGGACTTGCGAGATAAACCGCAGGACGGGTGAACCCACGCATTCACGTTGCGTCTACCCGCCGGGGTGGAGTCGTTCCGGCCTCGATGAGTCGGGCGCCCGGACGACGGTGGACGCGAAGCGGCCAAAATCATCGGTGTTTGAGGGAGCGAAGCGACCGAGTTTCGATGATTTT
>CAYFSC010000211.1:0-4716 GCA_964345695.1 uncultured Rhodothermales bacterium
CCCTACACACCTCCACCCCGTGGCTCCGCCGCGAGGTGAACGTCTTGCAAAACATAACACCGTTAAGTACGTTGGCGTAACGGGTTAACGGTGTTAACCAACCGATTCAGTCCGGTATGTAGAGCGATGCTCTGAAAGGTAATGCACGAGAGGAGGAAGGCCGCTCTTCTCCAACCGTCCATCCTTCCACACCTCCATACGGATCAAATTCGCCTTGCAGATTTGATCCGCGTGGGAGCGCTTCCGCATCCCGCCGAACTCTTCGATTCTCAAGTTTCTTAATCGCAAAGGCTGGCCATGAATCTTCCGCTGTATGATGCATTCGCCAGTATGCCCACGGCCGGTGTCGTCGTCGGGATGCTGCTGGTTCTGTTCGTTCTCGGATTCACGGGTGCTCCGCTCTGGCTCTGGGCTGCGGCAGGCGCCGTCGGACTGTACGGCGCCGGGGCCCCGCTCTGGCTCTGGATCCCGTACGGCGTGCTTGTGGCGCTCTTCAACGTGCCGCCGCTGCGCCGGATGATCTCGGCGTCGGTCATGAAAATGATGGAGGCGCTGCAGTTCCTGCCGAAGATTTCGGAGACGGAGCAGACGGCCATTGACGCCGGGACGGTGTGGATGGACGGGGAGCTCTTTTCGGGCAAGCCGGACTTCGAGAAATCGCTTGACCAGCTCTATCCGGAGCTTTCAGAAAAGGAGAAAGAGTTTCTGGAGGGACCGGTCGAGGAGCTCTGCGCGATGGTCGATGATTGGGAGGTGCACCAGCGCGGCGACCTACCGACGGAGGCGTGGGACTACATGAAGGAGAAGGGCTTCTTCGGCCTCATCATCCCCGAGGCGTACGGCGGACTCGGATTTAGTGCCGAGGGTCGAAGCGCGGTGGTGCAGAAACTGGGCACACGCTCGCTGCCGCTCTCGATCACGGTGATGGTCCCGAACTCGCTGGGGCCGGGCGAGCTGCTCCTGCACTACGGCACCGACGAACAGAAAGACCACTACCTGCCGCGACTCGCGAGCGGCGAGGACATTCCCGCCTTTGCGCTTACCGAGCCGAACGCGGGCTCCGACGCGGGGGCGATGGAGTCACACGGAGAGGTCTTCAAGGATGACGACGGCGAGCTGAAGCTGCGTCTGAACTGGGAGAAGCGCTACATCTCACTGGCTGCGATCTCGGGCGTGCTCGGGCTGGCGTTCCAGCTCCGCGACCCGAACAATCATCTCGGCAAGGGCGAGGACCTTGGCATCACGTGTGCGCTCGTCCCGACCGACACGCCGGGCGTGAAGCTGGGCCGCCGTCACGATCCGCTCGGCATCGCGTTCTACAACTGCCCGACGGAGGGCGAGGACGTCGTGCTTCCGCTCGACGCGATCATTGGTGAGAAGGAGGGCGCCGGACGCGGCTGGGCGATGCTCATGGACGCACTCTCAGCCGGGCGCGGCATCATGTTGCCGGCGCAGTCCACCGGCGGACTCAAGGCCTTCACGCGTATCGCGGGGGGCCACGCCGCCATCCGCGAACAGTTTGGGCTGTCGATCGGCAAGTTCGAAGGTGTTGAGGAGCCACTCGCCCGCATCGCCGGGTTCACCTACGTGCTGGAAGCGGCGCGGAAGTATACGAACGGTGCCGTCGACAGTGGCGAGAAGCCCTCGGTGGTGTCGGCCATCGCCAAGTACAACTTTACGGAGCTGCAGCGGGATGCCGTCAACGACGCAATGGACGTCCTTGCGGGCAACGGGATTTCGCAGGGGCCGAAAAACCTGCTGGCGAACGCCTACATTGGCACGCCGATCAGCATCACCGTTGAGGGCGCAAACATTTTGACACGCACCATGATGATCTTCGGGCAGGGTGCGATTCGGTGTCACCCCTACGCGCTGACGGAGATTGAGGCCCTCATGGAGGGCGACACGAAGAAGTTCGACAGCGCCTTCTGGAGCCACATCGGGCACGTCGTGCGCAATGGTTTCCGCGCGTTCGGGCTGAGCCTGACCCGCGGTCGCCTCGCCGGGTCGCCCGTGAGCGGTCCGCACGCGACGTACTACCGCAAGCTGAGCTGGGCCTCGGCGAGCTTTGCCTTCTGGGCCGACGTGGCGATGGGCACGCTCGGCGGCGCGCTGAAGCGGAAGGAAAAGATCACCGGACGGTTCGCCGACATCCTCTCGTGGATGTACCTCGGCACCGCGGTGCTTGCCCGCTTCGAGAAGGAGGGACGCCCGGAGGAGCAGGAAGCGTTTATGCACTGGGCCATGCAGTACGCCTTTGCGCAGATGCAGGAGGCCTTCGACGGTCTCTACGAAAACATGAACGTCCCGGGAGGAACGTGGCTGCTGCGTGGCCTCGTCGCGCCCTGGTCTCGACTGAATACAATCGGCGAGATGCCGTCCGACGCCCTGGGTGGAGAGATTGCGCAGGCCATCCAGGAGAAGGACGGTGCGCGCACGTGGCTCACCGACGGCATTTACGTGCCGGAAGACACCGACGATCCGATGGGTCAGATGGAGCACGCCTTCCGTCTGAGCCGCGAGGCGTACCACGTCGGCCAGACGATCAAGGACGCCGTGCGCGACGGACGCCTGCCGAAGAAGCGGCCCCAGCAGCTGCTCGACGACGCGCTGGAGAAGGGCATCATCACGCAGGAAGATGTCGAGGTTGTACAGCGTGCCGAGGCAGCGCGCGAGCAGTACATCCAGGTCGACTCGTTCACACTGGAGGCGTACCGCCAAAACCGCGATATGCCGGGCACGCCGACCGACGAAACCGGTGCGCTTGCGTCCAGCATTCCCGAGTCGGTCGAGCGCGACGTGACGGACCCAACGCCCGTCACCGAGGACGAACTGGACGAGTCCTCGGAGGACGTGCGCACGCCGCGGGGGGACGGGGCTCGCGGTGACGGAGCGCCAACCTCGACGGAGGACGTGTCGTCCGACGACCGATCTGCGGAAACGGCGTAGAGCGCCGTTGGCGTGTGGATGTTCGGAAGGATGGGGGAGTGGATGCGTTCATCCTCCATCCTTCTACCCGTCCAGCCCTCCCCCCGGCCTCATCACGCCTGGATCTTTGCGGTCCGCGGGCTGGTTCACGGAATGTTCGCCATTCCCTCAATCTCGACGCTCTGCTTTCCAATGTCTGCCGTCGCTACCCGCTCGTACACGGTCGAAGAGTACCTGGAGCTCGACGCAGAGGCCGAGGACGAGCGATATGAACTCCAACACGGGTCCGTGATTCCCATGGCCGGCGCCGAACCCGAGCATAACCAGATCAAAGACAACGTTTCAGCAGAACTCCGATCGCGTCTTCAATCCGACGGATGTTGGGTGATGACATCCGATCAGCGGGTGCGTGTCTCCTTCGGCTACGTGTATCCGGACGTGGTCGTCGCGTGCGATCCGGCGTACGAAGACACGGCGCCACGGACGCTTCAGAACCCAGAACTGGTCGTCGAGGTGACATCGGATTCGAGCCAGGCACGCGATCACAGCGACAAGCTGGCCGCCTACACAACGCTCGATAGCCTGCAGGAGTATTGGGTCATCGATCCGGAGAAGCCGCTCCTCACGCAGTACACGCGCGATGCCGACGGATGGCGCTACCGGGCGCATACCGATTTGTCCGACACCGTTACGAGCGATGCGTTCGGTCTCGACATTCCGCTCCGCGACCTGTACGCACTCGTAATTCGTGAGGCGTGATGCGTGGTGCGTGATTCGCAACCCACAACCCACACCTCACAACGCACAACCCGAAACGCACAACCCGAAACGCAAAGCATGCCCGACGCCTACCAGCCTGACCTTCTCGCCGACCACCACATCGTTGTCACCGGGGGCGGAACCGGGCTGGGGCGTGCCATGGCCCTGCGCTTTGCCGACCTCGGGGCGCGTGTGACGATCAACGGGCGGCGGACCGAGCCACTGGAAACGACCGTCGGTGACATCCGGGACGATGGCGGTGAGGCGGAAGGCATCTCGTGCAACGTGCGTGATCCGGATGAAGTAGCGGCGTTCTTCGACGAGGCCGAAGACCGGCAGGGGCCGGTCACGCGCCTCGTGAACAATGCAGCGGCCAACTTCCTTGCCGCGGCCGAGGACATCAGCCCGAACGGCTTCGATGCCATCATCAAGACGAACCTCTACGGCTCGTTCTACTGCACCCAGCAGTGCGGGCAGCGGTGGCTGGAGCGAGACATCGAGGGCGCGGTGCTCTCCATCGCCACCACGTACGCCGAAACAGGGAGCGCTTTCGTGCTTCCGAGTGCCATGTCCAAAGCCGGCATCGTCGCCATGACGCGCTCGCTGGCCGCCGAGTGGGGAAGCGCCGACATTCGGCTGAATGCCATTGCGCCGGGTCCGTTTCCGACAGAAGGGGCCTGGGATCGCCTCGTGCCGAACGCCGACCTCGAAGAGAAAATGCGACAGCGCATTCCCGCACGGCGCTTCGGGGAGCCGGAAGAACTCGCTGATCTGGCCGTGTTTATGCTCAGCGACCTGGCTCGCTACATGAACGGCGAGGTCGTCACCTTCGACGGCGGGGAGGTGCTGGCCGCCGGCGGGCAGTTCAACGACTTCACCCGTCTTCCGCGCCAGCAGGTCAAGCAGATGATGGCTCAGATGCGACCAGATGCGGCGGCTTCAGAAAACTAAGCGCGCCGCTGCACGGGGCCGGCACCGAAGTGACCCTGCATGGGCAAAGGAGGAGACAGGGCGTAGAAAAAGGCTTGA
>CAYFSC010000212.1:0-4666 GCA_964345695.1 uncultured Rhodothermales bacterium
GTCATGGTGCACGACATCTTCAGTCCGCCCCAGGCCGCTCGGGCGTACGCCTACGCCAGCGTGGCCGCCTACGAGGTGCTGGCCGCCGATACGTCTCAGTTCCGCTCGCTCGCAGGCCAGCTCAACGGCCTTGACGCTGTGCCTCACCCGCCGGACGAATCGTACGTTCCTGGGCTTGCCAGCACGCACGCCCTGCTGACGGTCGGCACAGAGATGGTCTACACGCAGAGCCGGATGGAAACCTTCCATTCCGAAATGACACAGCACTTTCGTGATATGGGAATTCCGCAGCCGGTGTTCGACCGGTCGGTGGCCTACGGCGACTCCGTGGCGCAGCACGTGTTGCGCTGGGCCGCCACGGACGGATACCGGAAGACGCGCAGCGGGCCGCAGTTTACGGTCACGGACGAGCCGGGCCGATGGCGCCCCACGCCGCCCGCTTACATGGATGCCATCGAGCCGAACTGGGACGAGCACCGTCCCTTCGTTATGACCGACGCCGACCAGTTCGCGCCTACGCCTCCGCATCCGTACAGTCTCGAGGAGGGCAGTGTCTTCCGCACGCAGCTCATGGAAGTCTACCGCATGGGGCAGAACCTGACGGCGGAGGAGCGGGAGATCGCGGCCTTCTGGGACTGCAACCCGTACGTCATGCACACCGAAGGGCACGCCATGTTTGCGACCAAGCAGATGTCGCCCGGCGGGCACTGGATGGGCATCGCCATCATCGCAAACCGGAAGTCGAGCGCCGATCTGTGGCGCTCGGCCGAAGTGCTGGCACAAACCGCCGTGGCGCTGGCCGACGGATTCATCAGCGCGTGGGACGAGAAGTACCGCAGCAACCTGATCCGCCCCGAGACCGTCATCAACGACCACATCGACTCCGACTGGCGCCCGCTCCTGCAGACGCCGCCCTTTCCCGAGTACACCAGCGCCCACAGCGTCATCTCCGCCGCGGCGGCCGTCACGCTCACCGATCTGTACGGCAACGCGTTCGCCTTCACCGACACGACCGAGCGCGCCTACGGGCTGCCGGATCGGTCGTTCGACTCCTTCAACGAGGCAGCCGAGGAGGCGGCCGTCAGCCGATTGTACGGTGGGATCCACTACCGGATGGCCACAGAAGAGGGCACCGTGCAGGGCAAAAACGTAGGGCGATGGGTCGTCGACCACGTCGACACGCGGCCGCCTGCCGTGGCAGAGGAGGCGCGCTCGGCGTCCGATCCGCGATGACGCGGAGATGCTTTCAGGGCGGTTCTGGGGCGATCGCGTCGGGCAAGAAACCTGTGCCCCGGATGGAGGATTTCTGTGTATTCCCTTCGCTCCTGTCTGATCTCCTCGTGGCTCATGCGTACGCTCTGGTCGGCTGTTCTTGCGACGCTCCTCGTTCTGACCGGTTGCCAGTCCGGCTCCACGGATGCCTCGGAGAAGGCCTCGGCCCGGTACGACTCGGTGGATGGCACGCAGACGAAAAAGATGCGGGCCGTGCTGGCTACGATCCACGAAGAGGCCCGCGCCGAGCCCATGAAGTACTTCCATCTCAACGAACTGCGGGCCGACTCGGTGCGCAAGAGGGTGGAGGCCGCCCCGCCAGACGAAAAGGCCCGGCTTCGCTATAAGCATGCTTACGAGCTGCTGTACGCGGGGCAGACCAAGGCTGCCATCCGGCAACTCGAAACGATGATCGAGGCACTGGGTCTGTCGCCGCGCCGCATGTCGCGCCAGGCGAAGCCGATCTTCGAGCTGCTGGCGCTGTCGTACCTGCGGCTCGGAGAGCAGCAGAACTGCGTGGACGGTCGCGCGTCGGCATCCTGCATTCTTCCGATTCGCGGAGCGGGCGTTCACACCAAACCGGCCGGATCGCAGAACGCCGCCGCGCTCTACGAACGCATCGCGCGGCGCAATCCCCGCGACATGCAGTCGCGCTGGCTGCTCAACGTGGCACACATGACGCTGGATCGCTACCCGGATGGAATTGGCGGACGCCTCCGCATCCCGGGTCTGGAGCCGGAGTCTGGGGCAGAGGTCAAACGGTTCAACGACGTGGCGCCGGAACTCGGCGTCGACCACTTCGCCATCGCGGGCGGCGCCAGCGTCGAGGACTTCAACAACGACGGCTTCCTCGACATCCTGGTCACGTCCTACGGTTTGGACGATCAAATGAAGTTGTACCTCAACAACGGCAAGGGCGGCTTCGTCGACCACACCGAAGAAGCCGGGCTTCGCGGCATCGTGAGCGGCCTCAACACGGTGCATGCCGACTACGACAACGACGGCGACGAGGACGTCTTCGTGCTGCGCGGCGCCTGGCTGGGTGAGGCCGGGCGGCATCCCAACTCGCTGCTGCGCAACAATGGTGACGGCACGTTCACCGACGTGACCTACGAGGCGGGCCTTGCGTCGTATCACCCCACGCAAACGGCCGCCTGGGCCGACTTCAACCGGGACGGGTGGATCGACCTCTTCGTCGGTAACGAGTCGAACACCGAGTTCAGCTTGCTTTCGGGGCAGAGCACGGGCGACTCCACGGCGGCCTCGCATCCGAGCGAGCTCTACCTCAACAATGGCGACGGCACCTTTACGAACGTCGCCGCGCAGGTGGATCTGGACATCGACGCGTACGTCAAGGGCTCCGACTGGGGCGACGTAAACAACGACGGGCTGCCCGACCTGTACGTCTCCATTCTCGGCGGCCCCAACCGGCTCTACGTAAACCAGGGCGGGGCCTCCATCGACGCGTGGCAGTTCGACGAGCGGGCCGAAGAGGCGGGCGTACAGGATCCGTTCTTCAGCTTCCCGACGTGGTTCTGGGACTACAACAACGACGGGCACCCCGACCTTTTCGCTTCGGCCTACGACATGCGCTACCTCCAGCGGTCGGCGCATGCGGTTGCCGCGGACTACATGGGCATGAGCACCGACGCCGAGCGCCCACGCGTCTACCGCAACAACGGCGACGGCACGTTCACCGACGTGACGGACACGCTCCATCTGAACACGATCATGTTTGCCATGGGCTCCAACCATGGCGACCTCGACAACGACGGCTACCAGGACTTCTACGTCGGCACAGGAGCACCCGACTTCGGGGCGATCGTTCCGAACCGCATGTTCCACAACCAGGGCGGGACCACGTTCGACGAGGTGACCTTCGCGGGTGGCTTCGGGCACATCCAGAAGGGACACGCGGTGGCGTTTGCGGACTTCGACCGCGACGGCGACCAGGATATCTACGAGGTGATCGGCGGGGCCGTGGAGGGGGATCCGTTCCACAACGCCCTGTTTGAAAACCCGGGCCATGGGCACCACTGGGTCACGCTCGACCTCGTCGGGCGCGCCGCCAACCGCTCGGGCATCGGCGCGCGGCTCGCTCTCACCGTTTCGGCGCCAGACGGTACGACGCGCACCATCCACCGAACTGTGGGCACCGGCGGCAGCTTCGGCGCGCAGAGCCTGCAGCAGGAGATCGGCCTCGGCGATGCCACGCGCATCGATACGCTCCGCGTAACCTGGCCCAACGCCGAGGGCACGACGCAGACGTTCACGGATCTCGACGTGGACCAGACGCTCCGCCTCGTCGAAGGAAAAACGCCCACCGTGCTCGACCGCCCCCCGGTTCCGTTCGACTCCACACAGTCTCCGGCTCGGCACACGGGGCACGGTTCGGGTACGAGAGCGACGGCGTCACAGTGATCCGCATACCGAACCTGGAAACAGATGCAGGCCCTCCGTTCCTCCACCCGATCTCACGACGCTCGAAGACGCTGGCCCCGATAGGAACAAAGAAGTCGAGAGGAGCAGCTGTCCACGCATCCACGGCCTCCACGCATCCGCAGCGTCCAGCGCCTCCGATCGCCCACACGCCCTCTCCTCCATTCTCTACGCCCCCTATTCCCCAGATTCGTCTCGCAGGCGTCCGCACACGAGCATGCAGAGCGCCGACAGTGTAGGGTCGCTAATGTCGTAGTAGACGTACAGCCCGTCCTTGCGGCGCGACAGCAGCCCTTCGCGTGCCATCATGCCGAGGTGCTTGCTGACATTGGCCTGCTGGTGGTCCGTCGCCTCCACGAGTTCGCTGACGGTCATCTCGCCGTGCGTCTGGAGCTGGTTGAGCAGCTCCAGGCGGACCGGCTCGCTCAGGATTTTGAAACGGCGGGCGGCGTTCTCAAGCAGAGATTCGGGGACAAGTTCGTCGGCCATGGAAGATGGTTCCAGACAATGAAAGGAGCAACCATCTGTGTATACGACCACAGGCGGAACGCGTGCCCACCGGCAGGCGCGGCCGGTCGCTAGGCCATGGTCTGCGGGGCGAATCGGGAGGACCAAGCGCTCTGCGATACTGTTTCGGATCCAAAACGTCGCCGTATGGTGGACGATCTGGGGGTGGTTCCCTTTAGCGGCGGCGCCTCTCAAACGTGCCAGTGTTCCACGTCGAACGTTCTCACGCTCCGAACAACCGGAACAAGGCCGAGCGGGAATTTCAACGTTCCCAGTCAGGAGCGTCCCGCCCCCCGCCCGCGCGTCCCCGGATCTTCCCCGACAGGTCCGGGAAGGTGCCCCTCTTCGGTGCCCCCTCTTGCGAGGGAAAATCAACATCCCAACTTCTCAATGGTACCATAGAGCATGGTGGCGAAGACGTCCCCATCTCGGCTGCTGCGGAAGTGGG
>CAYFSC010000213.1:0-4579 GCA_964345695.1 uncultured Rhodothermales bacterium
CCCTCGTCCATCAACCGCACGATCCGGGCGGCGAAGGTCTCGGACCGTTCGGCACCATAGCGTGTGTCCAAGACAGTGGGATCCAACCCCTCCGCCGTGCGCAGACGCAGATAAATGTATTCCTTCGCCAAATCTACGGAGGCGCAGGATTCGGTTGATGCCGTGGGGCGCTCGCCTCGATCCAGCCGCGCCGTGTAGGCGTCGAGGTCGGCGACGTTGCGCCAGCGGTGCGCCTCGGCGTGTGCCCGCGGCGAGGGCCACCAGAAGGAATGGGCGGACGGCCCGATCCCCAAGTACGATTTGTGAGCCAAGAGGTCGGACTCGTGCCGCGAGCGGTGGCCGGGACGCGCGAAGTGGGTGAGCTCGTACGCCTCGAAGCCGTGACCTGTCAAAAACGTCGTCGCGTCCCGAAAGAGGTCGGCAGCCTCCTCTGAGTCGCCGACCGGTGTGCCCGAAGAATCAGTCCACTCGATGACTGTGATGTGGGGGCAGCCTGATTCTATAGCGCGCGCCAGCGTAACCGGCCAGTCGCCCGGCGCGTGCTGCGGCGCACCGAAGATGAGATCCACCGAGAAGGAGTCGATGGCGGACGTGTGGAGAGCCTCCAAACTCTGACAAACATCGTCGCAGCCAAAGGAGGCTCCGACCGCCGTCAGGGAGGCCGGCGTGAGGGCCCGCGCGTCGAGGCTCAGACGGGTGACGCCCATCTCGCGGAGTGCGGACAGGAATGCCGGGGTTGCGTCGAGCGGGTGGAGTTCGAGCGTGACTTCACGGAGCGCAGAGACGTCGACGTGCCGCCGAAGCTGCTGGAAAAGGCGCCGCAGAGAATCTGTTGCCAAGAGGGAGGGACGGCCGCCTCCCACGTAAAGGGTCTCCACGGCGGCGTCCGTTAGCATTCGGCCGTAGCGTTCGATTTCCGCACGTGCGGCGCCGAGGTACTGTTGCGCGGCCGATTCGCTCCACGCCACCGTGTAGGCGTCGTCATGCGGCCGGGCCGTGCGCCGAAAGGGGACGTGGATGTAGAGGCCGGACATACGCACAGATACGCATAGATACGCACAGGAGCTCAGGAGGACGGCGCCTCGACCGTGTTTTGCAGCGTCCCGATGCCTTCGTAGGTGATGGCGACTGTATCGCCGGGGGCAAGGGTGCCGGGATTTGCCGGGCTGCCGAACGCCACCACATCTCCCGGCTGAAACGTGAAGCGCTGCGAAAGGAACGCGATGACTTCGAACGGGGAGAAGAGCATCTGCTCGGTGGAGGCCTCCTGCCGCTTCTCGTCGTTCACGAACGTATGCATTGAAAGGGCGTGCGGGTCGAGGTCCGTTTCCAGCCAGGGACCCAGCGGCGCCGACCTGGCAAACGCCTTGCGCGCCGTGCGACCGGGCTGGTCGAGCGCGTCCACGTCGTTCATAATGGTGTAGCCGCGAACCACGTCGGGTCCCTGACTCGGGGAGAGGCGCGTACACCGCCGATCGATGACGGCCACCAGCTCTCCGGCGTAGGTCAAGGCCTCGGTCCACGCCGGGTAGGGGATGGGTTGCTCGTGGGCACAGAGACTGGCCGGCGGCTTGATGAAAAAGTCCGGCGCCTCCGGTCGCTCGTAGTCCATCTGCTCAAGGGTTGTTGCGTAGTTGCGCCCAACGCAGTACAGTGCCGATGGCGTGCAGGGCGGCAAAAGGCGTCCATCGCGGCCCTCAACGTACGTGCCCTGCGGCGTCTCGATTACGCCGTCGTGGTATGTTCCTTCGACGGGACCCTCGGATGTGAGAAGCCGCGCGCGTTTCATGGTCCGGGAACCGATGCGATGAAAAGGGATTTTCGCCGCCGCAGAGGGGACGACAGGGGGGCGGGGTCACTCCTGCTGTTCCTGCAGGTCCAGCTTCCACTGTTGAACCTGCACATGTTCCTTGATAATGTCGAGGGACTGCAGGACCATCGAGCGCGTCAATCGATTCAGCCGCTCGTCGTATTCCGGCGTCAGCAGCGCATCGGAGGAGATGCCCGTGATCTGGGCGATGACCTCGTCGTTCTCGACCGACGCGACGTCTTCCATCATGCGGTCGATTACGTTAAACACGATGTCGCTGATGGCATTTTCCAGCATCGTGGCCATCTGCGGCCCCACACCGGGGATCGAGGCGATGTTGCCGATTTCACGGTTCCGCTGTACCGCGTCGACGATCACGGTACGCATGTAGCTCCGGAAATCGTCCTGATAGGACATGTAGGCCTTGGCGGTGGCTTCCTGCAGGCGATGCGTGGCCGATTCCAGGATCATCTCGCGCTGCGGCTCGACCACCTCGCGGCGGATCTGCTCCACGACCGGCTGCCCCCGCCGGATCTCCTTCTGGAGCCCTTCGACGATGCGCACCGCCACCCGATCGCTGATCTCCTCCAGCACAATGTCGCGGTACTTGGCGAAGGTTTCGTAGACGGCGGTCTTGCGGAGGTCCACCAGCCCCAGCCGCTGCATCTTCGGAACCATGGCGATGAGGCGGAGCAGGCGCAGCGAGCGCAACGACCCGACCGGGATGCACCCCAGCACGTCGTACCAGTGCACGAACGGGTAGAAAAACCAGCGGTGATACGTCTGCCGGTATATCGCCAGGCCCCAGCGAATGAAAATCTCGACCGCGAAAACCGTCACAAACGCCAGATCGTAGAAAAGAAAATGCTGATGAATGGTGTCGTTGTACCAGTGGAACACCGCCGGTGCATAGATGCGCAACTGGTCCTGCACGATCACCATCTCGAAGGTCCAGTCCACAATGATCAGCGCCAGGTTGGCGATGATCAGCACCAGCATGAGCACGTCGACGGCCAGGCCGAAAAGTTCGCGGGTCCGTTGGGCAGAGGGCATCGGCGGAGCAGCACACACCTGAGGAAGAACAATGCGTGGACGGACCAACGCACCGCGCACAAAGAATGATGCAAGACGGCGGCCGGAGCACACCGTCCCCGGCTCGCCACCCAGGTCAACCAATCGTAACCGACTGTGTGAGCTTTCAGAAATGATTGAAACTGCGATTCAGGTGCTGTGTACGCACACTGCACTGACGCATTCCTGCGGCTGACGCATTTCCGTGCTGCGCTCCCTACCGATTTCGTTGTAACGCTGTCGCCCATGGCCGAACGCCCTTCTCCAACACTGGACGCCGACGACCCGACGTCGTTTGCGGACCTGGGGCACGGCATCGTGACCAGCTCGCGCAAGTGGTATCACGTGACCGAAGAGACGCTCCGAGAGTATGCGGGCGACGTATTTGACCATGTCTCGCTGGGACAGCTTCTTGCCTGGTCGGATGTGTGGGTGCAGTCGGCGCGAACCGTAGCGCTGTGGAGCTTGCCCCTGCTGCTATGGGCGCTGTCCCCGCTCTGGGCCGCGCTGGCGACGCTTGGGCTGTACCTCGCCTGGGACGTGCTGAGCCCTTCGTTCCCGAGCTTGTGGCTGGTACGGGGACTGGCCTGGATGCAGAACGCCGTCGTACAGGGGCTCTACTACGTCGGCATCCTCAGCTTCCTGTCGCAACAAGGGTCGATGTGGACGGTCGGGGCCGGGCTCGCCGGCTTCGTCCTGCTTCGGTGGGGACTGGTCCACTTCACGCTGGGATCGCTGACGACGTGGCTCCGACGGAGGTTGTACACGCTTCCTCGGAACGACCAGGTGCTCCGCGGCTTCATTCTCCGCGTCGCACTCGCACACCGCCTGTCCGTGCCTCATCTGGACACAATGGTCCGAGAGATCCTGGAGAACTGGGGCACCCAGCGCTCCTCGGACGACTGATCGCCCTCCTTCAATCTGTTTGTTCTTGCGCACGCATGAATTCTCCCCCCGCCGACCTGCCCCGCACTGTCCTGTACCTGGTGCGACACGGCCAGACTGACTACAACAGCAAGCGCATCATGCAGGGTGGAGGCATCGACAGCCGTCTCAACCAGACCGGCCGCGAGCAGGCCAGGATCCTGGCCGATCGACTGGCCGACATTCCGTTCGACGTGATCTACTCCAGCCCGATGCATCGGGCCCGCGAGACGGCCAAGATTCTCGCGCAGCGTCACGACGACTTGTCCCGCAAAGAACTCGATGACCTGCGCGAGATGGCGTGGGGCGTGTTCGAGGGCGAACCCCCGTCGGAGGAGCGCGACACTGCGCTGCAGGAGATCAAGGCTGCCTGGCGCCAAGGGGAGTTCGATCGCCGCATTGAAGGGGGCGAGTCGGTGCTCGATGTGCAGAAGCGCGCGACCCGGGCGGCCGAGCACCTGCTGACCGAAGAGGCCGGGGGCACCGCGCTCGTGGTCACGCACGGACGCTACCTCCGCGTCTTTCTCGCCACGGTTCTCGACGACGTCGGGCTGGAGCATATGCACTCGTTTGGGCACGACAACACCTGTGTAAACCGCCTCGTGTACGAGGACGGTCGGTACGTGCCCGAGTTGCTGAACTGCACGGCTCACCTCGAAACGGTGGAAGGCTAGCATCGCGTCACCCCTGTTTGTGTGGGCCGTGATCGCGATCTCACGATGTGAGAGCGTCGGGCCTGCGAGCGCAGGAAGCCCCGTATCTTTCGTGCGGGGG
>CAYFSC010000214.1:0-4562 GCA_964345695.1 uncultured Rhodothermales bacterium
CTGCGACTTCGCGGATCTCGCGCACTGTGTCTCGCCTCCCCATTTGCTCGCAAAACAGGTTCTGAAGCTCAGAAGTCCCAGTGTCCGGCGGTCGTCGCATCCTCCGCGCTTGACACGCCAAAACCGAACACGGAAAGTCGACCATGACAATCGTTATCACCGGCGCGAGTCAGGGCATCGGGCGCGCCATCGCCGAGGCGTTTGCCGAGGAAGACGGCGCCCGCCTTGCGCTCGTGGCGCGCACAGAGTCGAAGCTGGAAACGGTGGCCGCGGCGTGCCGCGACGCTGGCGCCGAGGCGCTCGTCTGCCCCGCGGACGTGACCGATGACGATGCGGTGACCCGCATGGCCGACACGGTGCACGACGCATGGGGCGTGCCCGACGTGCTGGTCAACAATGCCGGGGCCTTCACGCCGGCGCCGCTCGACGAGACCGCGCCCGATGCGTTCCGAGAGCAGGTAGACGTGAACCTCAACGCCCCGTTTGTCGTCACGAAGGCTTTTCTGGACGGCATGATCGACCAAGGGTCCGGGCACCTCTTCTTCATGGCCTCGGTCGCGGCGCTGCAGGCCTATCCCGGCAGCGTCGCCTACTGCGCCGCCAAGCACGGTCTGCTCGGGCTGGCGCGCGTCGTCCGAGAGGAAACCAAAGATCAGGGGCTGCGCGTCACCACTCTTCTTCCGGGTGCGACCCGCACGCCGAGCTGGGACGGCACCGATCTCCCCGACGAGCGGTTCATTGCCCCAGAGGACGTCGCGCGCGCTCTGGTGGATGCCTATCGCCTCTCCGACCGCACCGTCATCGAGGAAATGGTGATTCGCCCGCAGGAAGGAGATGTGTGAGCCGCGCTGGGCGAGCCGCTCGGAGGACCCGCCGGCGCAAACAATGTAACGGTGCATTCTGACACACCGGCCCAGTGTCCCCGTTCAAGACGACGTAGGAAAGAGACAGAGTTCCACGGTGATCCTAACCATTGGAGCGCGAATTGCATCGTTTCAGAGGTGAACGCGATGGCCATCACGTCATTGAAGGATCTGCTCGTTGACCAACTTCGAGATCTTTACAACGCCGAAACCCAGGCGCAGCGCGCGTACGACCGCTGGGCGCAGGAGACCCAGTCCGACGCGCTGGCGGACCTCTTCACCGATCGGCTGGAGGCGACGAGCCGCCACATCAACCGCGTGCAGGAAATCTGCAACGCGATGAACGTGAACGTGGCGGGCAAGAAGTGCCACGGCATGGAAGGCCTCGTTGCCGAAGGCGATGAGTTCTTGGACGACGCGCCGGAGGGTCCGGTGCGCGACGCCGGTCTCGTGGCAAACGCCCAGCGCCTTGAGCACTACTTCATCGCCGGATACGGCTGTGCCCGGGCCTACGCCCAGCAGCTGGGCCGGACCGAAGCCGCCGCGGCGCTGCAGAAGAACATCGAGTCGTGTACCGCCGCCGACGAAGAAATGACGACCGTAGCCGGCCAGAAGCTGAACCCCGAAGCGCGGAAGGCCGGGGCGGCTGCCCGCTGATCCTCCACCTGCACAGCAGAATGCGGCACTGCTCCGTCGGGCTGCCCCGTCGGGTCGTGCCGCTTTTTTTGTTGGACCGCCTTTCAGAATGCAGGGGGCAGATTGCGGGCGACACCGAGGGGCGCAAGAGGAAACGCGTTTGCGGAATGTGAATCTGCGTTGCGGGTGGGTCGTATAGGGCCCTCCTCCTCGGGGGCGCGAGCGCTGGCCCCGGATAATAAATCGGCCGGGTCGTGCGTTGAGACGTTGACACGCGCCCCGGACTCTCTGGCGAGTGCCCATTCACCGGACCGCTCATGAACCCATCGGACGAAGACCTCGTCACGGCCTACCTGGAGCGTGACGACGAGCAGGCCTTCCGTCAGCTCGTCGAACGGCACCAAGACCGTATCTTTGGATACCTGATGGGGATGGTCAAAGACCGGGCCACAGCCAACGATCTGTTTCAGGAAACCTTCATGCGGGTCATCAACGCCATGCGGGAGGGCAGTTACACGCACCGCGGAAAGTGGCTCAGCTGGGTCATGCGCATCGCCCGCAATGCGGCGCTGGATCATCTGCGCAAGCAGAAGAAGTGGGCCGACGTTCCACAGGACGAAGACGAGGGTCGCTCCTTCTGGGATACGCTGGAGACGGAAGAGCCGGCCGCCGACGAGCAGTTGCATCGCGCGGAGCAGCGAGATTGGCTCGACGCCCACATCGACCGGCTGGCCCCAGAGCAGCGCGAGGTGCTGCTGCTCCGTCAGGACACCGACCTCACGTTCCGCGAGATCGCCGACCTCCAGGACGTGTCGATCAACACGGCGCTGGGGCGGATGCGTTACGCGCTCAAGAACCTGCGGAAGATGATCGAGGCGTCGGGCAAGACGTCGCTGGCGGGCGATGCCGATCCCCAATGAGGCAAGGCCCCCTGCGGACGAAGACAATGGAATTTGCGGCAACGCACGGAACGCTATGGACACGACGTTACAACTTATCCAGCACTTGTACGAGGAGCGCGACGACAGGCTCGACCTGGACGACGCGCTGCAGCAGGAGTACGACGAGCTACACGCTGTAAAAGACGTACTGGACAAGCGGGAGCCGGCATCTCCCGATCCAGAGGTGGTCGACCGGATCGTGGCTGCCGCCGGCACGACGCGCAGTGCGCCCGACTCTGAGCCCGAGCGCCGACGCGAAGAGCGTCCGCCCCGGGCCCGAGACGCGCAGACCGGCACGCGCATCCTGCGGCGCGCTGGAGCAACGCTTGCCGTCCTGTTGATCGCTGCCCTCGGCTGGTGGCAGTGGAGCGGGCCGTCCTCCCCGTCGACGTCCCCGATGACCTCCGAGTCCGCGTCGCCGTCGTTCGATGCCGCTGCGCCGGAGTCGGAGTCTGCACGCCGCAGCGCCGGCACCGTCCGCTCTGTATCGGACCTCCCGGACTGGGATGAAGGCGACGACGTGGTTCGCCTCCATCAGCGGATCGAGATCCTGAACGCCCGCAGCACAGCCTCGCAGTGGGGGAGCAGTGCCTTGCTGCAGACGACGGGGCAGCAGCGCCCGTAGACGCTTCCCGCGATGCTGTGCGCGATACTCTGTTGACGAATCGACGAATCCGTTTGCATACTGTCATGTCCGCCTTTTTTCGCACCGCCTGTGCCCTTATCATCGGCTGTCTGCTGGGTGCCACACCCATCACGGATGCGTATGCGCAGGAGGCCCGCACACTCACGATCCAGGACGAGACGGTCTACATCGACGGCCGCGCTCTGCCGTCCAGCAGCCTGCCTGCCTCGATCAACCTGGACGGCGTTCAGGTGCACTACCGCTTCTTGGGCATCCAGCAACCGGTCGTTGAGATTGGTGGACAGCTCTATGCCGTGAGCGACAGTCTGGAGCCGGTCTCCGAACAGGAGGCGCGCCGCCGCGACGCCTCGGTCATCTTGCAGGGCGGCGTGCGCCAGCAGCAGGCCCTCCGGTCGTCTCCGTCTGCACCGTCGGGCGGCACGGCCGGTCTGCGGCAGGCCCATCAACAGTACCTGAAGGAGCTCCAGAAGCACAGCCACTCGCTCTACGAGCGCATCATGCGCGAGCGCCGCATGGAAGCCGAGACGCGGGAGCTGGCCCGCACCATCCGCCTGCTGCCCGAAGGGGCCGAGCGGCAGACCCAGATTGATACGCTACGGGCCACGCTCAACAAGATCTTCGAGCTCAAGCAGGAAAACCGCCTCCGCGAGATCGAGCAACTCCAGAACCAAATCGTGGACCTGCAGCGCTCGCTGCAGAAGCGGGAACGCATGCGCGAGGAGATGATCGACCGCCGCATGTCGCAGCTCATCGGTGCGGAAGGCGAGACGTCGTCGGGAACCCCCAACAAGTAGGTCGGGGAGTGCTGGGCGATGCGGCGCCAGTCTAAAGCTTTACTTTAAGTCGGCTGTGTCGCATACTGCATAGCGGGGGTGGGGGCCTCTTCTCGAACGCCGTCCCACGCCCCCGACTGCATGCTTCGCCGCTCGCTCCTTCTTCGCCCTATGGTTTGCGTCCGGTCGTTCCTTTCGCCCATTTCCGCACGCGTATGCTGGCGCGGCCGCCTGTGGATGGGCGTGCTCGTCATGGCTCTCGGGATCGGCGTGCCAGAAGCGGCGCAGTCCGCGACGCGCGTGACCGACGTGACCATCACGGCCCGATCCGACGGCAACGGCTACGTGGTTCGGGTCGGCCTGTCGGAGGCGATTGCCGCGTACAGCATCCCGCGCCGCGTCGGCGAGAATGAGGTGGAGTGGGTGCTATACGATGCACAGCTGGCCCCACACTACCAGTCGGCGGAGCCGAAAGGGCCGGTCGCGTCCTACTCGACGGAGCGCCGCGACGGGCACCTCGTGCTTCGTCTGCACCTCGACCCACGCCGGCCGATGGCGGCCGACGCCTACCGCGACCGCACGTCGCCCGATCTTCTGCTAAACCTGGAGTACCAAAACGGGTCGCCGCCCGTACAGGCGACATCCGCCTCGACGTCGGCGTCTGCACAGACAACGCAGGATGCCGGACGAGGCTCGGAAGCTG
>CAYFSC010000215.1:0-4547 GCA_964345695.1 uncultured Rhodothermales bacterium
GTGCGCAAGCAGTTCGGCGTTGAGGACCGCGCCGCCCGCTGCGCCGCGCACGGTGTTGTGCGACAGAACGACGAACTTGACGTGGTTGACGGGACAGTCCTGGATGCGGCCGACGGTCACGGTCTGTCCGTCACCGGCCTTCACGTGACGGCGCGGCTGCGGCGCATCAGGCTCTTCGGCAACCTGCAGGAAGCGGTCCGGGACGCTCGGCAGATTTGACGTCGCAAGCGGCGAGCGGTACGTCTCGATCGCCTCTTTGACGGCTTCCGGGCCGGCGGCCTTCGTCAGGCGCACCGACACGCAGGCCAGGTGTCCGTTGCGCACCGGCACACGGTTGCATTGGGCGCTGACGGTGAGGTCGGCAGGCGCGATGGTGGTGCCGTTCCGCGTGCCAAGAATCTTGCGCGGCTCCGTCGCCAGTTTGTCCTCCTCGCCGCCGATGTACGGAATGACGTTGCCCAGCGCATCGAGCGCCGAGACGCCCGGATAGCCCGCGCCGGAGAGCGCCTGCAGCATCGTCACCTGCACGGCCTCCACGCCGAACGCATCCACGAGCGGACGCAGCGCACACACGAGCCCGACGGTCGAGCAGTTCGGGTTCGTCACGATGAAGCCGTCGCTGCCCCAGTCCTGCTGCTCGACGAGGGCAGCATGATCGGCGTTGACCTCGGGGATGAGAAGCGGCACCTGCTCGTGCATCCGGTAGTTCTTGGCGTTCGAGATGACCGGCGTTCCGGCCTCCGCAAACGCACGCTCGACATCGCCAGCCACCGACGAACTGAGTCCGGAAAAGACAAAGTCGGCGTCGACGGTCGACGGCTCGGTGCGCGTCACTTCCAGGTCGGCCACGGACGCCGGCATGGGCGTTCCGCTGAGCCAGTTTGCGGCCTCGCGGTAGGACTTGCCGGCCGAGCGCTCGGAGGCGGCCAGAGCGGTGATCGTAAACCACGGATGGTCGTGCAGCAGCCGAATGAAGGTCTGTCCGACGGCTCCGGTGGCACCGAGAATTCCGACGCGAAGTTGTGGTGTGTTCATGGGGAAGTCGTTTTCTTGCTCAAGCAGGAATGAAGGGTCGACCCACGCCGTCGAACATGGATCGAAACGCGGCTTTCGGATGTCGAGACGTCGGACCGTTGAATGTGCACGCCCTTTCGAACCCAGACGGAGGCCCTGCGAATCTGCGTCTCAAATCACAGACGCAATCAGGCGCTCATCGGAGGGAGCAGGGCGTCGGTGGTGACGGTCTCCGGCAAAATGTGGGTGCCCGGCGCCTCGGGATCCTGGATGGACCGCACCTGCATTGGAATGCCAGCCTCGGCGAGGGGGCGCAGCGTCTTTGGATGCATGCCGAGGCGGCCGGTTTCGGTCATGGCATAGGCCGTTTCCATCGACAGCGACGGGAGGCGCTCGGCATCGGCGTGGGTGGCGGGATCGTCCGAGTAGAGACCGTCAACATCGGTAAAACGCGTGAGGCACTGGGCCTTCAGCATCTGCGCAACGAGCGCCGCCGAGTAATCGCTGCCTTCGAAGCCCAGCGTCGTCGTGCGTCGGTCCTGCGTCGTGCCAACGAAGCCCGCCATCACGGGCACGGCCGTATCGCTCGTCTCGGCGTACCGTTGACGGAGGCGGTCGCGGGTGGCATCGTGCACGACGTTGGCCGCGCCGAAGGTGTCGTCGGTCACCACGAGCTGCGTGGCGTCGAACCGCACTGCGTCAAGCCCGGCATCGTGCAGGGCCCAACGGGCGATGGGCACCGAGAGTTGCTCGCCCGTCGCCAGGAGAGCGTCGCGGGCCGCCGGGGAGAAGCCCTCACGCTGGACTCGCTCGAACACGGTGCGGAGATGCGCCATGCGATCGTCGAGCCGCTCGGCGTAGGCCCGCTGCGCCTCGCGCGAGAGCACGGCAAACGCATGCTCTCGGTGGCGCGTGCGGAGGGTCGTCACGAGGTCGTCCACCATCACGTCGTGGTTCGTCGAGTGCGTGGTGAACGCCTCCAGGGCTCCGGAAAGCTGACGCGTGACCTGGGAAAGGGCCGACACGATGACAAACACGCGGGCCTCGCGGGCCGCAGCCACGACCACGTCCACGAGCGTCCGGAAACGGTCCGGCGTTCCGACGGACGAGCCGCCGAACTTAACCACAACGAGGGGACGGGATTCAGAAGCGTCGGCAGGCACAGACAGAACGAGGTCGTGGCACGGATGCCGCCGCGCAAACCGAGTGCGCCCCGCAACGAGCACGGTGCAACGCGCGGGCCCGGTCTGCACAACGAGTGGGCGAGCGCTGCAACCTACCCAATTTTTGTCGTGTTCCTGCGCGATCCCAAATGCGGGGGGCAGCGGCCGCGCTCCATCCAAAATCCAAATCGCGGAAGCCCTTTTCCTTTCGCCCTCATCCTTGCATTTTGTACGTTGAACACGGCTCGCAGGAGCGCCACCCAACGCTCTGACCCCAAATTCTGTCCTGACTTCAACCCGTGGCAAATCTTCTCGACGGCAACGAACTTTCGCAGCAGGTCCGTACCGATGTCCAGCACGCCATTGCCGACTGGACGGACGCCGGACATCGCCCGCCCGCCCTCGTCGCTGTGCTCGTCGGCGACAACCCCGCCTCGGAGGCTTACGTGCGCGGCAAAGAACGCGACGCAGCCGAGGTCGGCATCGACAGCGAAACGCGCCGCTACGATGCCGACATCTCGCAGGAGGAGTTGCTGTCGGTCGTCGACGCGCTGAACGCCGACGACAGTGTCGACGGCTTCATCGTTCAGCTGCCCCTGCCCGACCACATCGACAATCGGCAGATCATCGACGCCATCGCCCCGTCGAAAGACGTGGACGGCTTCCACCCGGAGAACCTGGGCCGATTGCTTCTCGGCAATCCGTCCTTCGTGCCCGCGACGCCGTTCGGCATCATGGAAATGCTGCGGCGCAGCGACATCGACCCGGAAGGCATGAACGCCGTCATTGTGGGGCGGTCGAACATTGTCGGCAAGCCCCTGGCGGCTCTTCTCATGCAACGCGACGCGAATGCCACGGTGACAGTCTGCCACAGCCGAACCCGCGACCTGCCGGCCCACACGCGAACCGCCGACCTGCTGGTGGCGGCCGTAGGGCGCCCCGCGTTCATCACGGCCGACATGGTGAAGAACGGCGCCGTAGTCATCGACGTAGGCATCAACCGCGTAGAGGACGACTCGCGCGAGCGCGGCTACCGGCTCGTCGGCGACGTCGACTTCGACGCCGTGGAGCCGAAGGCGTCGTGGATCACCCCGGTCCCCGGCGGCGTCGGACTCATGACCCGCGCCATGCTTCTCCAGAACACGCTGCGCGCTGCGCGCCAGCACGCCGCGGCGTAATCGCGGTCGTCGTCTCCACTGTGCCCCTGCACCGATCCACGCCTGTCTCATGTCCGGTTTGTCCGTCCCTGCGTCTCAGGTGGTCCCGGTCGACTCGACGAGTGGCGTCGTCCCGTCGGTTGGTCCTTCGGTCGCTCCCCAGAACGGCACAACCGCCGCCCCGGACACCTCGCTCGGCAACATCGGGGAAATCAACAACGCCTTCGGACGGGCCATCAGCCTGGTTCTGGAGGGCCGCTTCGAGGAGATGTATGACCTCCTCTACGGCAACCTCATCAACGTGACGGGGGTGCTGCTGCAGAACGGCGTAAAGGCGTTCCTCGCGTTCGTCATTCTGTACGCTGCGTATCGCGCTGCCGACTCGGCCCTCGACCAGGTTCTTACCCGGAGCAACGCCGTCGACGCTGGACTGCAAAGCCTGCTTCAGAAGACGTATCGCGTGGTGGCGTACACCTTCATTGGGGTCATTGTGCTGAGTCAGGTGGGCATTCCCGTTACGACGCTCGTGGCTGGTATCGGAATCGCCGGTATCGCTGTGGGTCTCGCCGCGCGCGACTCAATGGAAAACTTCATCTCCGGCGTGACGATTTTGATCGACCGCCCCTTTCGCGTGGGAGACTTCATCGAGATCGACGATCAGTTCGGCAAGGTGCACGAAATCACGCTCCGCTCCACCCGAATGCAGACGGTCCGGAACGAGATTATTGTGCTTCCCAACACGCAGATGATCACGCAGCGCCTGATCAACCATACGATGCAGAACACCCTGCGAGTGGACATCTCGTTCGGCATTGCCTACAAGGAGCGCCCCGACGAGGCCCGCCAGGCGCTCCTCCCCATCGTCGAGAACGACGATCGCATCCTCAGCCGGCCGGAGCCCAGCGTCATCGTCACCGAGATGGCCGACTCCAGCGTCAACTTGGTCCTACGCTTTTACCTGCGCGACCCGAGCGAGGAAATCCCCATCCGCTGGGAATACACCGAAAAGGTGCGAGAGACACTCCGCGAGGCTGACATCGAAATCCCCTTCCCGCATCGCCAGCTCTTCCTCGACGAGGCGAAAGGGCTGCAGGGCTCCACGGTCTTCCCGCCGACCGGGAACGGCGCCGACGAGGATCGCGGGGCCAACGGCAACGGGCGGGACGCGGGAGAGCGTGATGCGTGAAAGCGTGATGCGTGACTCTTTTCTCGG
>CAYFSC010000216.1:0-4517 GCA_964345695.1 uncultured Rhodothermales bacterium
TGCCTACGTGAACACACGACCCCACAAACTCCCGAGCACGTCAATCGATATCGTACTCGTCGAGCCGCCGGTAGAGCGTGGCCCGGCTGATGCCGAGCAGGTCGGCGGCAGCGCTGCGGTTGCCGTCTGTTTGCTCCAGTGCGGCGCGGATGCGTCCGGCCTCGTCGGTCGGGTCATCGTCGCGCGTGCGAGCATCCTCGTCGGTGATCTCGGGCGGCAGGTCGCCAGCCGCGAGTGTATCGCCGCGGGCGCGAATGAGGCCCGACTCCAGCGCGTTGCGCAGTTCGCGGACGTTTCCGGGCCAGTCGTAGTCGATCAGGCAGCGCATCGCGTCGTCGCTGATTGTCGCCACGTCCGATCCCATGCGCGCCCGAATCTCGCGGAGAAAGGTGCGCACGAGCAGCGGCAGGTCGGAGCGGCGCTTGCGCAAGGGCGGGAGCGAGATCCGAGCGATGCGGATGCGGTAGAGCAAGTCCTCGCGGAAGCGCCCTTCGTCGACCTCCTCCGTTAGGTCGCGGTGGGTCGCCGCCACGATGCGCACGTCGATGGGGCGCGGATCGGTTTCTCCGAGGCGCGTCACGGATCGCTCCTCCAGCACGCGCAGCAACTGACGCTGGACGTCGAGCGGGACATCGCCGATCTCGTCGAGGAACAGCGTGCCCCCGTCGGCCGCCTCAAAGTAGCCCTCGTGGTCGTCGGTGGCACCAGTAAACGCGCCTTTCCGGTGGCCGAAGAGCTGGCTGGCGGCAAGATCGGGGCTGAGCGCGCCGCAGTTGACGGCGATGAAGGGCCCGCCAGAGCGGGTGCTTTCGCGGTGAATCGCTTTGGCGACCAGCTCCTTGCCAGTGCCCGTTTCGCCGGAGATGAGCACTGTGGAGTCCACCGCCGCCACCGATTCGATCTGCTCGAACACGGCCTGCATCGGCTCGCTCTGACCCACGAGGTCATGGAAGCGGCCGCGCTCGTCGAGCATGCGCCGGAGGTCGTGCACCTCGGTCACATCGTAGAAAGTGAGGATGGACCGGCTGGCGTCTCGCGGATCGGGGCGCACCTCAACCTCCATTCGGTAGGCGGGTCCTTCCTCGGCGTGCACCGAGGCGGGAACGGGCGTCTCGTCCTCCGCTTGCATGCGCCGGCCGATCGTGTGCAGCGTGTCGTCGTCGAACGGAAGCACGTCGTTCCAGGCCCGGCCGACCGCCCGGTGGGGCGTCGTCCCGAGCAGGTCCGCCGCCGGCTCACTGAGGAACGTGAGGTCTCCGTCCGAGTCGGTCATCGCCGTCCCCTGCCGCAGGCCATTCAGGATCTGACGCAGGTCGTCGCGCGCGTTTTCGACCTTGCGCTGCAGCGCGTGGGTATGGAGGGCAACCTCGACGGCGGCGTACAGCTCGCGCTCCTCGAAGGGCTTGACGATGTAACCGAAGGGTGCCGTGTCGGTGGCTCGCTCCAGGGTGTCGTCGTCGCTGTAGGCGGTCACGAAAACCACCGGAACCGGTTGCGCCTTCCGGATCTTCCGGGCCGCCTCGATGCCGTCCATGGGACCGTCGAGACGCACGTCCATGAGCACCAAGTCGGGGTCGGTCTCCCGCGCGCGGTCCACGGCCTCACGACCGCGGAGCTCGTGAGCAACGACCGTGTAGCCGAGCGATTCGAGGCGGTCTTGCAGTTCCATGGCCACCGCGAACTCGTCTTCAACGACCAGAATGCGTGCGGATGTGGGCATCAGCTACTCGGGCGGATTCACAGGGAAGGTGATGGTGACGGCAAGGCCCTCGTCGGTGTCGAGAGACAGGGTGCCGTCGAGCTGGCGGACGAGGCCACGTACCAGGCGAAAGCCAAGGGACGAGCCGGTTTCGAGCACTTCAACGTTCGCGCCGCCTCCGTCATCGGCCACGACGAGCGTACCGACGCCGTCTTCGACGTGAAACTGAACGGAGAGCGAACCCGTCTGGTCGTCCGAAAACGCGTGTTCGAGTGCATTCGAGACAAGTTCATTGACGATGAGCCCCGCGGGAATGGCCTGGTCGATAGGCAGAGGAACGGCATCGGCGTCGAGCGACGATGCGATGCCGCGCGTGCGGTGCGATCGGAAGAGGTGGTCGAGCAGCTCCTCCAGATACGCTTTGAAATCGACCTGCGCGAGGTTGTCGGACTGGTAGAGCTGTTCGTGGATGGCCGCCATCGACCGGATCCGTTCCTGGCTCTCCTCGAAGCGCTGGCGCACGTCTGCGTCCTCGACGTCCCGGGCCTGCACATGCAGCAGGCTGGAAATGACCTGCAGGTTGTTCTTGACGCGGTGATGGATTTCGCGGAGCAGCACCTCTTTCTCGTCGAGCGATTGCCGCAGCTGGTCCTCGATCGCCTTGCGCTCCGAGATGTCCTGCGCGACGCACACGATCTCGCCGTCGCCCGGCGCACCGCCCTGCAGTCGCGAACGGGACACCAGCACCGGGCGCGCCTCGCCGTCGGGGGGCGAGACGGTGCACTCAACGGTGGGAGCCCCATTGGCCGATCCGGAAGCCGACAGCGGGTCGGTGTCGAAGTGCTGGGCGAGAGGGGTTCCGCGCAGATCGTCGGGCGAGCGGTCCAGCATTTCGGCGGCGGCCTGGTTGGCACGCTGGATGCGCCCGTCTGCGTCGACGACAAACAGAAGCTCGGCCATCGAGTCGAGGACGGCGTGCAGGTACGAGCGCGACACGGTGTGCCGGCTGAGCGTCGTGGTCATCCGGTTCAGCGAGCGGGCCACGCGCCCCAGTTCGTCGCGTGTGCCGACCTCCAGGTCGGCGTCAAGCCGGCCGGTTTGCACCTGCTCGACGGCGTCCTGCAGCACCGAGACGGAGCGGCGGAATGACCGGAGCAGCCACCAGCCCCCTGCAGCGGCGCCGGCCAGCGCCAGCCCCGTCACGCCGCCGACGATCCACAGGCCGCGCTGCAGCAGGAGCGGCACCGTCGAGGCGGCATCAACCGCCGGGATCACGCCGGCCCGCGCGTACCACAAGACAAGGCCGGCCACGAACCCGGCCGTCAGCACCCCGAAGGACAGTCCAGAAACGACAAGCTCTATTTTACGACGAAGGAGCATGAGTGTATTCAACCGTGAAGTTGAGGATTTTCCTGCCCGAAACTGCTCGCAGCGGCATCCTTGGGCTGTTTTTCAGAGTTTCAACTCTCGGGCTGTCACTGAAGTCACGTGGTAGTGGTGCTCTGTCAGTCCTGTTTGTTTGGGGGAGGGGTGGAATCTCAAAACCCTTTTCAACGCGCGTCGTCCCGACTCACGCGGCGGCGACGAGCGCAGCGACCCGCGAACGCAGCGAGTCATCTCTACGGACGTAATCTCCACGGGTGTACCGGCTGGGTTCGAGGCGGTCCCGGCTCGCGACATCGGTCGGGACGGGGCGACGGGCCCAGAATTTTGAGACCGCGCGTCCATCCATACAATCTCGCTTGATACTGCAACAGGCACCGGGTCGGCAGGAAGGGGCCATCAAGCAGGGGCTGTCCGCTCAACTTCAGCGATTTGCAAAATGATCCGCGTGTGTGTCCGTTGGTGTTGCACCTGAGACAGCGAGAAGCGCGGGTTTGAAACAGCACGACGCGGAGCCCCCCTTGATTCGCCGCGTCGACGCCACAAACGACCGTTTATGAGTCTGGCACAAGATTTGGAATCCATACACGACAGCAATGCTGAGGGGATCTCTTTCCTGCAAACCAGTGACTTTCTGATATGACTGATATGAGCGACACGCAGCAGACCTTCTTCTTTTCTGGACGGGGTCGACGCCTGTCGGGAATCGCCCTCAGCTTCCTGCTCCTCCTCGGCCTCGCGACGACGGCCTGCGACACCACGGCCCCCTCGCCGACGACCGAAACGGCGACGGCCACCCCTGTGTCCCTCTCCTTCACCGTCCCCTCGAACGCAACCAAAGACGCCTCGCAAACCGACTCGGGCGTGGTCCTCACGGACTCCAGCGGGGCGACTCTGCGCCTGAGTTCCGTTCAGATGGTACTTCGGGAGATCGAGTTCGAGCGCGCGGAACCAAACGCGGAATGCCAGTCGAGCGCCTACGCCGCCGAGGACGATGACTGCGAAAAGGTCGAACGGGGCCCGCTTCTCGTCTCGCTGCCGCTGACAGGGCAGGCCCCCGCGGTAGTGCTCGAAACGCGCCTCCCGCCTGGGAAGTGGCGTGCCGTCGAGTTTGACGTGCATCCGCTCGACGACGACACCGCGGCCGACAGCACCTTCCTGGCCGAGCACGACTTTCCGGAGGGCGTGAGCATTACGGCCCGCGGTATGTTCGGCCACAAAGCCGGAACGGAGTTTGCTTTTCAAACGGACCTCAACGAGGAAAAAGAAATTCCCTTCACGCCGCCCATTGAAGTGACCGGCGACAGCCCGAAGAACGTGACCTTCGCCGTGGATCTGAACCAGTGGTTTCGGCAGTCGGACGGCTCGCTGGTGAACCCTGCTCAGGCGCTCGATGGAGGACGGTACGAAGACCTCGTGGAGGACAACATCGAGG
>CAYFSC010000217.1:0-4489 GCA_964345695.1 uncultured Rhodothermales bacterium
GGTACGCGTCTGAAAGTGTCCGGACTGCGTCGTACGTTGCGCAAGACGAATCCCTGCCCCCTGCATCGACCGCCCGTGTTTCCATGCGTTCGCCCCTGGTTCTCCTCGGTGTTCCCCTCGTCGCCGCAGCTCTTCTGATTGGATGCGCGACCGACAGCGATCCCTCCGCTGACGGGCCTGTGCATCCGGCAGACACGACTGCCCTGCAGACCCGGGCCGACACCCTGGCCCATCGCCTCGTGGAAGCACACGGCGGCACAGCATGGGCCTCGGCGCCGTACCTGCGCTTCAACTTTGCCGTAGACCGCGGGAGTGGCGAGGGGCGGCCCATCCGGCATCTGTGGAATCGATCAACCGGCGACTACCGTGTGGAGTGGGGCCCGAGCGAGGACACCACGTACGTGGCCCTGATCAACGTCGACGAGGTGCGGGACGGACTGCCGTCCGGAACCGTGTACCTCGATGGCACTGCACTCGAAGGCGCCCGGGATACCACGATGCGGCAACAGGCCTACCGCCGATTCGTCAACGACACGTACTGGCTGCTGGCCCCGATGAAGGTGTTCGATACAGGCGTGAACCGGACCTATGTGGCCGACTCGTCGGATGCCGAGCACGACGTCCTTCACCTCACGTTCGGGGATGTAGGCCTCACGCCGAACGACGAGTACTGGCTGTATGTTGACGCGACCACCGGCCGGCTCGACCGATGGGCGTTCCATCTGCAGGGCATGGCCGACGATGCACCGCCCGCCGTCTTCGATTGGACCGAGTACCAGACGCTCTCGGCGCCCGAGGGCGACGTGCACCTTGCCGCTCGTCATGCATCGACGAGCGGTCCAACGGCCATCCTGACGAACGAACTGTCCCTCCCGTCGTCGGTCCCCGACACGGCCTTCTCGACGCCCGCTCCGATGCTCGCCAACGGGCTGCCGTGACTCGTGCTCGGGGATGGACGCGCGAAGATATCTCCTTCCTGTGGATTACCGATTCCAGATTGCTCGCCGGTACCTCATCAGCCGGCGCGAGATCTCGCTGATCTCGATTATCACTGGCGTGTCGATGACTGGCGTAACGCTCGGCGTCGCGGCGCTGATCGTGGTGCTGTCGGTCATGAACGGCTTCTACGAGGTGGTGCGCGACCTGCTCGTATCGCTCGATCCGCATGTGCGGGTGGTGAGCACCGAGGAGCGCGGCATCGCCGGCGCCGATTCGCTGGTCCGCCTGGCGTCGGAGATGCCGCACGTCACCTCGGCCGCGCCCTACGTGGAGGGCAAGGCCTTGCTACTGCACAGCGGAAGCGCGTCAGGCAACCAGGTGGTGCAAGTGCGAGGCGTAGACCCGACGGGGATCCGCGACTCGGCCCGGGTTCCCTCGATCCGGTACGGGCGGTTCGACGTGACGGAGCGCGACGGCGTGCCGGGCATCGCGCTCGGGTTGGGTACCGCGCAGCGCCTCGGCATCGCGCCGGGACCGGCGTCCAACACGGCGAGCCGCGTCGGGCTTCTTTCGGCCCCGGCGCTTGAGCGCACCCTCACGCAGGTGTTCGGCCCGCCGCCGATCCAGCGCTTTGCGGTGCGAGGTCTGTTTCAGATGCAAACGGCCTCGGGGCAGGAGCGCGTGTTCATCCACCTGCGTCAGGCCCAACGTCTGTTCCGGATGGACGAGCGGGTGACGGGCATCGGGCTCCGCCTCGACAATCTGGAACGGGCGGGCGCCGTTCAGGCTGCGCTGCAGCAGCGCCTCGACCCCGATCGTTTCGAGGTGCAAACGTGGTACGACGCGCAGAAGTCGCTCTACGACGTGATGCGCATCGAAAAGTGGGCGGCCTCGGCCATTCTCCTGCTCATTGTGATCGTGGCCGCTTTCAACATCGTGGGATCGCTCACAATGGTCGTGATCGAGAAACGGCGGGACGTCGGCGCGTTGCAGGCCATGGGCGTCTCGCGATCCAACATCCGCCGCATTTTCCTGCTGGAAGGACTGCTCATCGGCGGCGTGGGAACCGGACTGGGGCTGCTCCTGGGCCTCGGTCTGGCCCTGCTTCAGAAACATTTCAACCTTGTTCCAATGGCGCAGGCGGAATCCTTCCTCATCAATGCCTATCCTGTATCGATTCACGCGCTTGATGTCGTCCTGATTGCGGCCGTGGCTCTCGGGCTGTGCGTGCTCGCTGCGCTATATCCGGCAGCGCGCGCCGCAGCCATCGAGCCTGCCCGGGCCGTCCACATGAATGCTTGAGAACCCTCCAGAGCGACGGCGCTGCCGAATAGGACGCCCCTCCGCTGCTCTTTGCACTGAACCCATGCCCGCTCATGATCCAAGACGAGTATCCGATTATCGGTCTTCCCACCCGCCCCGAAAAGCCGCGGCAAAAAGGGCTGACGCACATGCTCGACAAAGCCCTGTCGGTGCGAGAGGTGGAAGACATCCTTGACGTGGCGTCCGAGTACATTGATCTCGTCAAGCTGGGGTGGGGAACGGCGGTCATCACGCCCGATCTGCAGCGGAAGCTGGACGTGTACCGCGAAGCGGACATTCCGTTTTACTTTGGCGGTACGCTGTTCGAGGCGTTCTTTCTTCGCGACCAGCTCGACACCTACCGGCGTCTGTTGGACGACCTGGACGTCCGGCACCTGGAGATCTCCGACGGCTCGGTTTCGATGTCGCACGAGGACAAGCTCCACTTCATTTCGGAATTTGCGAAGGACTTCAGCGTGCTGAGCGAGGTGGGTTCGAAGGACGCCAACAACATCATGCCGCCGTACCGCTGGGTCGAGGCCATGCAAGCCGAGTTGGAGGCTGGCAGCTGGAAGGTCATCGCCGAGTCGCGCGAGACCGGTACCGCGGGGCTCTTTCGCCCAAACGGGGAGGTGCGCACAGGGCTTGTCGACGAGATCGTGACGCGCGTCGATCCGCGAGACATCATCTTCGAGGCGCCCAATAAGATGCAGCAGGTGTGGTTCATCAAAAACCAGGGCCCGAATGTAAACCTCGGCAACATCGCGCCCGAGGAGGTCGTCCCGCTGGAGACACTCCGGCTGGGGCTGCGCGGCGACACGCTCTTCGAGTTTCTGACGCCAGGCGTAACGCCCAACTTCGACGCCTCCCCCACGGGCGATGGGCAGGGATGAGGGCGTCCGTCTGGCCCTGTGCCGAGGGTCTCCCGGACCTCTCGACCCCGCGAGCCTCTGCAGAACGAACCCAGGACATCATCCCCAGGACATCGTACAAGTCTCGTTTTCTTCACGAACAAAGGGGGGAGAAAGAAGCTTCAAAGGGAATGTCAGTGCCGAAGGGAGGTCTGTATCTCCGCGGACCGCTCCGCACTGCTTCACGCAAGAGATGCTGATTGAAACACCACAAGTCCCATGGCACGCAAAGATGATTTGACCGGGGAGGGCCCCGTGACCGGAAACAACGTTTCGCGGTCCAACAACAAGACGAACCGTCGCTTTCACCGCAACCTTCAGAAGAAGCGATTCTACATCCCGTCGCAGGATCGTTGGATCACCCTGAAGGTATCCGCAAAGACACTGAAAACCATTAACAAGAAGGGCATCGAGGCGGTCTTGAAGGAAGCCCGCAAGCAGGGAATCAACGTGTAACCCACGTTGCCCGCCTGGTGTCTCCTCCAAACCCTCCGATGTAGCAATGGCTAAGAGCGATCGTATCCAAGTCACGCTTGAGTGCACCGAAGCGCCGGGGACCTCGCGCTATCACACGACGAAGAACCGGCGCAACACGTCCGACCGGTTGGAAATGAAGAAGTACAATCCGGTTCTTCGCAAGCACACTGTTCACCGAGAGAAGAAGTAACCGATGGCCAAGACACGCAGAGACGGCGCCGGTTCGGCCTCCCGCAAGATGGCTCGGATCGTCGTTGCCGTGAAAAAAGAAAACGGGCACTACAGCTTCAACCAGAAGATGGTGCCCCTCGACAACGTTCAGGAAGAACTCCAGGCTGCCAAGAACTAGATTGGTGAATGGGGGCCGGATGCGGCCGCGCGGATTTACGGCGCTGTGCCGCGATCGACCGTCTTGCACCCACAATCGACCGTCCGGGGCGTAGCGCAGTCCGGTTAGCGCACCTGCTTTGGGAGCAGGAGGTCGCCGGTTCGAATCCGGCCGCCCCGACTGATGCGTTCCGAGTGTCGCGTGGTGAGATCTGTGCGGTGAGATCTCTGGATCCAGGACGCCGAACCCGGAACTCGACCTGCGCCCGTAGCTCAGTTGGATAGAGCAGCGGACTTCGAGAGGAGCCCCCCGGCGGAATGAATGAACGCCGAGGGTGGACAGCGCTGTATCGGGGAAACCTCTGATGCGGATCGTGGCAACCCCGAGGAAACTCGCTTTGCAGAGGACTTCACCGAGGTTCCGTAGAGGCCATACGCGCTGCACCTGAGACGGTGAAGAGATGGTCCAGCCTCCAAATCCCGGCGAGCGCCGGGAGCAGCGAAAGCTGTGGTGAGGATGCTAATCCGCAGGT
>CAYFSC010000218.1:0-4409 GCA_964345695.1 uncultured Rhodothermales bacterium
AGCCGTTCCGCGTCTTCAAGTTCCGCACGCTCACGACGGGCCCGAAGGACCCGACACGCCCCGACGACCACGCAACGCGCGTCGGCGGCGTTCTGCGGCGATGGGCGCTCGACGAGCTGCCCCAGCTGTGGAACGTCCTGCGCGGGGAGATGAGCCTCGTCGGCCCGCGCCCCACGCTGCCGGAGCAGGTCGAGCAGTACGGTCCGCACGAGCGGATCCGCCTGCAGGTGCGCCCCGGGCTTACGGGATGGGCACAGATCCACGGCCGCAACGCGCTTTCCTGGCCCGAGCGCATCGACCTCGACGTCTGGTACGTGCGGAACCGGAGCTTCTCGCTCGACCTCCGCATCCTCGCGCGGACGCCGGGCGTTCTGCTCAGCGGCACCGGCGTCTCCGGCCCCGACGGTCGCAATCCGGCCTTCCGTTCCTCTCGCTCAGACTCCGCGGCCTCATGAACGTACTGCTCACGAGCGCTGGGCGGCGCACCTCCTTGCTCCAGGCGTTTCAGTCGTGCGCTCACACGGTCGGCGGACGCGTGTGGGCCGGCGACATGGACCCGCTGGCGCCGACGCTTCAGGCGGCCGACGAACGTCTCGTCCTGCCGCCCATCGACGCCCCCGATTACCTCACGACGCTGCTCGACCACGTTCGCACCCATGACCTCGACCTCATCGTACCGCTCATCGACCCCGATCTGCGCCCGCTCGCCGAGGCGCGTCCCGCCTTCACCGACGCCGGTTGCGAGGCGCTCGTCTCCGCCCCCGCGCTGCTCGACGTGACGCTCGACAAGTGGCACACCATGCGGCATTTTTCCGACGTCGGCGTGCGCACACCTCGGTCGTGGCTCCCCGACGACTCATCGCCCGAGATGTGGCCGGACCCCGTCTTCGTGAAGCCGCGCCGGGGGAGCGCCAGTAAGGGCGCGCGAAGCCTCCCACACGACGAACTGCCAATCGTCCTCGACGCGCTTGACGACCCAATGCTCCAGGAGGTCGTCGACGCGCCCGAGATTACCGTCGACGCTCTGTTCGACCTCGATGGCACGCTGATCCACTACGTGCCGCGCCTGCGTGTTCGCACGCTGGCGGGCGAGTCGATCCAGGGACGCACGCTGCCCGACGACGAGGTCGGCCCGTGGCTCCGCGCCGTACTTCGGGAGATCGGCTCTCTCGGCGCGCGCGGCCCCATCACGCTCCAGGCGTTCTTGACGGAGCCCGAGCCCACGCTGTCGGAGATCAATGCCCGCTTCGGCGGCGGCTTTCCGCTCGCCCACGCCGCCGGCGGCCCCTACCCGACGTGGATCGTGCAGATGTGCCGCGGCGATGCCGTCGCCCCCCGCCTCGGCGACTACACCGCCGACCTGTGCATGACCCGCGCTTACACGGAGTGGTTTGTCCCCGCCTCCGCACTCGATGACGGTTCCGACGAAGCCTGACGGATGCACCTGTTTTTGAACGTGTGCTTTGGAGGCTCTGGAAGCCCTGGAGGCTGAGGAGGCTTCGGAAGAACGGACGTTGGGCCTCAGCCGGGAAAGGGTTCGCGCGCTCCCCCATTCTCCCACGCTCCCACGCCTCCGTAGCCTCCACAGCTCATACGCCCTCTCGCTCATACGCCCTCTCACCCCCACGCCTCCACCGTGCACGTCGCCGCGTTCCTCCAATACTACCACACGCCGGACTGCCCGACGGCGGCGCGGCCCTACGCGCTCGTCGAGCGGCTGGCGCGGGACCACGACGTGACGGTCATCACGACGCGAGCGTGGGAACCCAAGCGACAGACGCACCGCGTGCCCTGGGTGCCTCCAGGAGCGGAATTGGTTCGGTTCGACGTGCCGTACGACAACACGATGACGCCGCGGCAACGGCTCGGGGCCTTCGTGCAGTACGCCGCTCGCGCCGTCGCGTACGGGCTGCGGATGCCCCGGCCCGACGTCATCCTCGGCTCCTCGACGCCGCTCACAGCGGCTGCGGCCGCGGCCGCCGTGGCCACGCTGCGCGGCGTGCCATGGATCTTTGAGGTGCGCGACCTGTGGCCCGACTTCCCGATTCAGATGGGCGCGATTCCGTGGCCGGGCGTTCGGCATGCACTGTACGGTCTCGAGTTTGCCCTCTACCGCAGCGCCGCGCAGGTCGTCACGCTGTCCCCCGACATGGAGCGGCACGTCCGCGCCGGGGCACCATCGGCGTCGGTGCACACGAACGTGTACGGGGCCGACCTCGAACGCGTGGATGCGATTTCCGGGGACGACCTCGACACCCTCCGCCAGAAGTTTGGTCTGGATCGCCGCTTCTTGGTGCTATACGCCGGAAGCTTCGGGCGGGCGAACGCAATCCCCACGCTCCTCGACGCGGCGCGGCGACTGTCGGACCGATCCGACGTGCGGGTTGCCTTCGCCGGGAGCGGCCATCACGCCGACCGGGTGGAGGCCGCCGCCCGAGATCATCCCCACATCCGTCGGCTCCCGCCGCTGCCATACCCGCAGGCCCTCGCGCTCTTCCGTCTGGCCGACGTGTCGCTTGTCTCCTTCCGAGACCGTCCTATTCTGTCGACGAACGCCCCCGCCAAGTTCTTCGACAGCCTCGCCGCGGGCACGCCGGTCGTCGTTACGAATTCTGGCTGGACGAAGCGGTTTGTGGAGCGGCACGGATGCGGGTGGTCCGTTCCCGCCGAGGCGCCGGACGCCCTCGCCGACCGGCTCCAGCGCCTGCTCGACATTCCGGGCATCATGCACGTTGCGGGAAGACGTGCACACCGCGTGGCCCGCGACCGCTTCGATCGCACGTCGCTCATGGACGAGTACGTGGCGCTCATCGAGCGGGCTGTCGCTTCACGGATTCCCGCGGACGAGGTACCAGCAGCCTCTGAACGGAACAGAGACGTGTAGGGCAGCGGTCGATCGCGGAGGAGACCGTTTCGATAGAGGGGCCTAGGACCGCGTCAGTCCCGTTTGAGTGGGAGTCGCGATCTCCAATCCGTTCGCCCCTTGTCACCCAACCCACGCGGAGGAAACGAGCGAAGCGAGGACCGAAGGTTATGCCCTTGCGGTACTCACGAACAGAGTGAGTACTCTCCGCGGGCGGGCCGGTGGATTTCAGGAGGTCCCTCGGCTTCGCTCGGCGACGTGCCAGGGGGGTTGGAAATCCGCCTTCACGCGGAGAATGACGACCGGCAGAGCACTAGCTTTGGGCCGAGTCGTCGGCAGACTCAAGCCGATAGAGTCCTCCATTCGGAGCGTCCGTGAGGACGTAGATGTAGCCGTCCGGGCCCATCGCCACGTCGCGGATGCGGCCGATCTCATTGCGGAGCAGTTCCTCCTGGTGAGTCACCTCGCCATCGGTGATCTCGACGCGCAGGATCTTCTGGTGAGCCAGCGCTCCCAGGAAGAGGTCGTTCTTCCATTCCGGAAACCGGTCGCCCGAGTACACGGCCAGGCCCGAAAAGGCGGGCGACGGATCCCAGTACTCGACGGGATCCGTGATGCCGGGGGCCGTGGTCCCGCCGATGGGCTCTTGACTCCGGTAGGTGTCGCCGTAGCTGACGGCGGGCCATCCGTAGTTGTTGCCGGGCTCGATACGGTTCAGCTCGTCGCCCCCGTGTGGGCCGTGCTCGGTTTGCCAGATGGCCCCCGTCTCCGGGTGAATGGCCATGCCCTGCTGGTTGCGGTGCCCGTAGCTGTACACTTCGTCAAGGCCGTCGTCGCTGCCCACGAACGGGTTGTCCTCGGGCACCGAGCCGTCCATGTTGAGACGGACGGTCGTTCCCACCGACGTGGTCGGCGTCGGAATGTCGACGGTTTGCTCGCGCCGCTGTCCCCGCTCGCCCAGCGTCACAACGAGCGTGCCGTCATCGAGAAACCCAATGCGGGACCCAAAGTGGTAGTTGGGCTCCAGGAAGGGGGTCTGCCGATAGATCTCTTCCACGTCGGTGAGGGCCGTGCCGTCAAGGCGGGCTCGGGAGAGCACTGTGCCGCCGACGCCGTCCTCTTGCTTCGAGTACGTCAAGTAGATCCAACCGGTCTCTTCGTAATTCGGCGCCACGCGCACGTCGAGCAGGCCGCCCTGGTTCTCAGCCCACACCTCGGGCACGTTCGAAAGCGCCGTCCGCTGGTTCTCATCGACGAGGTACAGGGTGCCGCCCCGCTCGGCAATGAGCACGCGCCCGTCCGGCAACCAGTCGACGGCCCAGGGATGCTCAAGGCTGTCAACCATCCGAACGACGCGAAACGTGGCCTCTTCGGAGTCGACCGTCTCCATCGCGACCTCGCCGTCCGGCAATGCACTGGTAGAGGCCGTCCTGGCCGGGGTGGCATCATCAGAGGATCCACAGGCGAACAGGGCAAACGAAAGCAGGAGAAGGAGCAAACGCATGTGGCGATCGGGATCGATGAGTGCAGTCATGGCGTGGGGGGA
>CAYFSC010000219.1:0-4380 GCA_964345695.1 uncultured Rhodothermales bacterium
CACCGTCCAACGGTTACTTCCCGATGCAGAAGCGGGAGAAGATCTGGTCGAGCACATCTTCGTTCGTGATCTCGCCCGTGATGGCACCGAGCGCGTGCAGGGCGTCGCGCAGGTCGAGCGTGAGCATGTCGCCCGAGATGCCCATGTCGAGCGCCTCGCGGGCCGACTGCACGGCGTCGCGGGCGTCGCTGAGGTGCTGCCGATGCCGCTGGTTCATGACGACGACCGAGGCGTCCGGACGGCGAAGCGATTCGGTGACAATAGACGTAAGGCGGCCGATCAGCGGTTCAAGCACGTCGGGGTCCTCGCGCGCCTCGGTGGCGGACAGACGAAACGCCGGGATGTCGGCGATGTCGGCCACCGGAGGGTCGTCGACGAGGTCGTCTTTGTTGCCGACAAGGATCGGCTTGACCGCCGACTTGTCTTGGACAACCCCTTGTAAAAAATCGACTTCCTCGGTGTCGAGTCCGACGGCCAGGTCGTAAACGTAGAGCAGCACGTCGGCCTGCTCGATGGACCGTTCGGCGCGGCGCACCCCCTCGGCTTCGATCTGATTGGACGTTTCGCGCAGGCCCGCGGTGTCGACGAAGCGGAAGAGGAAGCCGTCGAGCTCGGCCTCGGCCTCAATCTCGTCGCGCGTGGTGCCGGGGGTTTCGCTGACGATGGCGCGATCCCGTCCGACGAGCGCGTTGAGCAGCGTGGACTTGCCCGCATTCGGCCGTCCGCCAATGACGACGCGCACGCCGTCGCGTAGGGCCTCGCCGGTGCGGTAGGTGGCCAGCAGATCGTCGAGAAGCGACTCGGCCTCGTCGAGCAGCGCCTCCAGCCGTTCCCGATCTGCAAAGTTGACGTCCTCTTCCGAGAAGTCGATCTCCAGTTCCAGCAGCGAGCACAGGTCCAGCAGCTCCTCGCGCAGATCCTCCAGCCGCTCGGAGTAGCGGCCCTGCAGGTGGCGCAGCGACGCCTGATGCGCGCGGGTCGAGGAGGCGTGGATGAGATCGGCGACAGCCTCGGCCTGGGCGAGGTCCATCTTGCTGTTCAGAAAGGCGCGCTCGGTGAACTCGCCGGGCTCGGCCATGCGCGCGCCATGATTCAGCAGGCTCTCCAGCACGAGCTGCGGCGCGAGGTCTCCGCCATGGCACGACACTTCGACGAGGTTCTCGCCGGTGGCGGAGTTCGGCGCCCGAAAAACGGTGACGACGACCTGATCGATGTCCTCTCTCCCATCGTCCACGAGGTAGCCGACGTGGGCGGTGTGCGACGCGACCTCTGTCAGATCCGTCCCCCGAAAACACCGATTCACCGCGTCAATCGCCCCAGGCCCCGAGGTGCGCACGATGGCCAGCGCCGCCTGTCCGCGCGCCGTCGCAATGGCCGCAATGGTGTCACTTGTTCCCATCGTTGGACGTTGGAACGTGGTGCGTCGAACGTTCGACGAACGAACACTCAACGCGTCAACGCGCTACCGCTGCTCCTCCTGGGCCTCGCGGGCCCGCTCCATGAGCCGCCCGAAGAACCCCTTCTCCGCCTCCCCGTCGGCTTGTCCGTTGGTGAGCTGTCCATCCTCGTCCTCCTCCTGCTCCAGCTGGTAGTTGATCCATTTCTGCTGCGCCGCGGTGACGACGTTGTAGAAGAGGTAGTACAGGCTCAGTGCCGAGGCGAACTGGTTGAAGATGAAGAAGATGAAGGCCGGCATCGCGTACATGAAGACCTTCGCCTGTCCCCCGGCCTGGCCGGGGGTCGACTGCATCCGCATCGTCACGATCATCGACAGGCCCATGAGCAGCGTAAAGCCCGCCACGTAATCGCCGTAGAACGGAATGTCGAACGGAAGCTGCAGGATTTTGTCCGGCACCGACAGGTCGTGCGCCCACAGGAAGCTCTTTTGCCGCAGCTGGATGGACTGCGGAATGTACTGGTAGAGCGCGATGATGATGGGATACTGCAACAGCATGGGCAGACAGCCCCCGAGCGGGTTCACCCCCGTCTCGCGGTACATCTTCATCATCTCCTCCTGCTGCTTCTGGGGTTCGTCGTCGTACTTCTCTTTGATCTCGTTCATGCGCGGCTGCAGCTCGCGCATCTTCGCCATGCTCCGGTACGAGGTCTTCGTCAGCGGGTAGACGACTGTTTTGATGAAGACGGCCATGAGGATCACCACGACGCCGTACGGCATGTATCCGCCCATGTAGGCAAGCATCGGGATAAAGATCCACTTCGCAAACGGACGGGTCATCCATTCGAAGACGTCCCACCCGTAGTCGACCATCTCGTACAGCCCGCGCTCATAGCTGGCGAGGTTGTAGTAGTCGAGCGGACCGAGGTAAAAGTGAAAGGTGTCGGTGTGCTGGTTGGCCCGCGGCGACGGCATGCGCAGACGCGCCGTCAGTCGCTTGAAGTCGGCCGTGGCGGACTGAGCAATTTTGTCGCCGACGAGGTCCGCCCCGTCAGCGCGTCCCGGTGAATCCGGCATCATCGTCGCGGTGAAGTATTTGTTCTTCACCGACAACCACGAAATGTCGCCGTTGAGGCTCTTTTCCTGGTGGTCTTCGCTCGACAGTGTAATGCTTTCCAGCTCGCCCCCGCTGTATGCAAACACGCCGGTGTGCTGCATCTCCGTCTGCGTGCCTCCTTCCGAGAAGGGCAGGCCGCCGTCCCACATGAGCTCGTATCCGTCCAGCGTGGCAAACGACGCGGCGTTGGTCTGGTGCACCTGCAGGCCCACGTCGTACGAGCTGGGATTGAAGGTGTAGGTCTGGCGCAGGCTGCCTTCGGCAAGCGGCACCTCGAAGGTGAGCGTCTTCGGGGCGTCGGTGACGCGGATCGTGTCAGCGTCGGTGCTCGGGGTGAAGTGGATCGATCGCGTATCGAGCAGGCGGCTGTCCGTCGTCGTGAACGCAAGCGCAAGCGCCCCGGCGCCCGTCGTGTCGACGAGCTGCACGGGATGCTCCTGATCGAACTGCAGGTACTCCTTCAGCGTGAAGCGCTTGAGCGTAGCCCCCTTCGTAGACAGAACCGCCGTGTAGAGGTCGGTGTCAACCACGATGGAGCGGGACGGTCCCTGACGTGCGGACGCCGGGACGACGCCTCCTTCGGGCGCCTCGGGCATCGCGGCCTCGGGCGTCTCTGCCGTGGCGGATGACGCCTGGGTGGTGGTGTCCGGGGAGGCGGCCGTGTCCCGCGACGCGGCTGACGGCGACGCTGTTTGCTCCGTCTGCGTCGTGTCAGAGGTCACTCCGGTCTGCTCGGCAGGGGTGGGACCGAGCCAGAACATCCAGACAAACATAATCACCGCCATGAGCACCGTGGCGATGATCACGTTCCGCTGGTCTTCGGGTGCCGGTTGGTTGCGAAGCGAGCGAGGCAAAAGAACCCGGTGGGTTTGGTGGGAAATGGGTCACGAGTCACGCGTTGCGAGGACCACACTAAGGTCCCACAGCTACTACTCGTGACTGTTGACTCAGGACTCGAGGCGTTCAGCACAGCGGCGCATGGCCTGAGGGAGGTCGCGCTCAATGCAGGATTCGGCCTGCTCGCGCGATCGGCCCCGGAAGAGCGCCATGACAATGAGTGCGTCATCGCGCCGAAGAAAAAGGTCTATCAGGAGGTGCTGGTTCACCCGGTAGACCTCACGTAGCAAACGGCGGACCCGGGTGCGATCGACCCCGGCCCGCACGTTGCGACCTGGTGCAAATCCGATCTGGAGCGGCACGTCGTATCCGGTCTCCGCGCGATCAACGACCCGAAACAGAAGGCGGATGCACCCGACGGCCACCGTTCCGATGTCGTCGCGGCTGCGGTCGAACAGAGAGCGGATGAGCTGCTTCCGCTTGAGCCGGTGCGACCGGGGAAACGTGTACCGTCGGTCCGACGCGCCGGGCGCAGGAGAGGAAGCCGGAGGGTCGTCGGACATGCTCACGCGATCGGAGGCCGGACGAAACGGGACCGTGCTACACCGGCTTGCCGGAGTCTTCATCGCTCACCGTGAGCTTGTGACGGCCTTTCTTCCGGCGCCGCTTCAGGATCTCACGGCCGCTTTTCGTTTTCATGCGGGCCCGGAAGCCGTGCTTGTTCTTTCGTTTCTTATCGCTTGGCTGGTACGTGCGCTTCGGCATGGCCAGTCTGCGGTCTATGGTTTAGGAGAATGACATCGGGCTGTAACGGCACTGCAGGTCCAATGTTTTGCCGCACGGGTGCGAAGACGCCGTCAAATCGGCGCCTCCCGTGCTGGCACGCTCATAGCGGCCTCGGCGTATCGACACGCACCAAGCGCCGGAACAAATTGGGGGTTCTACGAGGTTTCTTCCTTTGGCCGTCTATCGAGGGGAAAAGGCCCGCAGGCGTTACGGCCAACCAGCGGGAATAGCTCAGGGGTAGAGC
>CAYFSC010000220.1:0-4336 GCA_964345695.1 uncultured Rhodothermales bacterium
CGTCAGCCGCGCACGTCGAGACGGCTGCCTACGGCGTCCGGGTTGACGGTTTGGGTGCCGCGGCTGCGTCCGTAGAGACGCATCGACAGCTCGGGCTTCTCCGGAAAGGTCTTGTCGATCATTTGCTGCTCCTGCGCGGTGAGGGCATCGGCGCTGGCGTTCTGCACCGACGCAGACTCGGACGCCGACGGCGCCGCGGACTCTGGGGCGGGCGACGACGTCTCCGTTCGAGACGGCTGCGTGCGACTCGTCTCCTCAGCCGGGTTTGGGTCCGGCGTCGAAGCCGGGGAGGGCGTGTAGGCGCCCAGACCGGACGGGCCGTACGTGTTAATGGGGTTCATGGCACCGAAGCGGGCATTCGAAACAAAAAGGTCGAGAGGATCAGAACAGCAGCGGCTAGATCTCCAGCGTGCTCTTGATCATGCTCTTGGTCGACTTGACGGCCGTCAGGTTGGCCTCGTACACGCGGTTGGCGGAGATCATGCGCGTCATCTCCTGGGCCACGTTCACGTTCGGATACCGGACGTAGCCGTCCTCGTCGGCGTCGGGGTGCGTCGGGTCGTATTCGAGGCGCTCGTCCTCCACCTCCTCGATCTCGGTGACCGGTCCGAGATCCTGGTTCTCGCGTTGCAGCCGCATCGAGGCGCCGTCGAGATGGCGGGCATCGGTGGTTTGCAGTTCCGTTTGCGCCTTGCCGAGCAGGCGGCCGAAGCGCCGGTAGTTGTCGTCGCCCACCTCGTGGACGGCGCGCTTGATGGCGTACGGATCGCCGTCCTCGGTGCGCGAGGTGGTGGCGTTGGCAATGTTCTCCGTCGCGGCGCCCAGGGCGCGTCGCTGGGCCTCCATGCCGCGCCCGGCGATGCGGAGCGCAGCGAAAAATCGGTTCTTCGGAATCATAGGACAAAACGTCGTTGCCAGAGCGAAGCCTGAGTGCGGAAGGGGTGCAGTGCTTAGCCGGCGCGTCCGGTGATGCCCGTACGCATCAGACCAAAGTGCTCGCGGAGGGCCCGCGTGGCGAGCTGCGTGCGCATCTGCGTGTCGGCCAGGCTCATGAGTTCCTCTTCGAGGATGGGCGGCTCGTCGCCCACCTCCAGGCGGCCCTCCACGGCCTCGGGGCGCCGAAGGTCGGCCGTAGAGCGCCGGGCGTCCTGCAGCTCCTCCTCGAAGGTAACCGACAGCCGCTCGTACCCCGGGGTGTCGATGTTGGAAAGGTTGCTCGACAGGGCCCGTCGGCGCTGCACGTACGCGCTCATGGCCCGCTGCAACAGGTTGAATTTCGCGTTTTCCATGGGCACAGTCGGGAGTGAGGGTGCGTCTCGGGTTATAGGCACAGTCAACCGCTGTGCCACCCGAGTCTCCAGCCCCCCGCTCGGCCTTTCTCGCCGGCAAACGGTGCTTTGCCCCGGAAGACAGGCGCATCCAGGAAAAAGGTGCACCGCCTCCGGGAAAGATTTGCCGACGTGCTCACAGAGGGTAATTTCTACGCGATCTGGGTAATGATTACCCTCGCTGGCGCTCCGGCCGGCGCGAGATTTTCCGGTCGCCGGAAACTCTGTCCGGCTCAGATCGCCCCAAACGCCCATCGAGCCCAAACACCCACGTTCCGGACGCACACAGGCGTGCCCTTTGCGTCCCCACAAAATGCGTCCGTGACATCCGTAACCGCACGTTCACTCTGTTTCATGCCCGCCTCCCCGCCTGCTTCTGCCCCGCGACCGGTCGACGACCCTTCTGAGCCTGATGTCCCGTCGTCGCCCTTTTCGGAGGCCGATGACCGCGATGCCCTGCAGCAACTGGCGGCGCTTCTTTCCCATCGCCTGGGCAGCCTGACGAGCACGATCTCCGGCTACGCCGATCTGCTCGTCGACACGCCGAGCGTCAAGGAGCAGCGAAAGATTGCGATGAACGTGCTGGAGGCCTCGATGCAGATCGACGATCTGCTGGCGGACCTGAAGTATTACAGCCGTCCGCTGGATCCCGTGGTGCGTGCGGCCGCCCTGCAAACGGTCGTGCGCGACACGGTGGATCTGCTCGACCGGGCCGAGCGGGAACGGGTGTACTGGGTGGTGGACGATGCGGCTCCCCGCGAGATTGAAGCGGACCCGCGCCTGCTACGCCAGGCCCTGCTGAGCCTGCTCCACAACGCGCTGGAGGCCAGCGAGCCGTCCTCGATCGTGCGCCTGAACGTCAACGCCGACGCCTCTGGCACGCTCTCTTTCGATGTGTGGAACGAGGGCGAGATCGACCTTCCTGATCCGCAGGCCGTCTTCCGTCCGTTCTTTACCACGCACGCGCAGCGCTTGGGGCTGGGCCTTCCCATTGCCTCCCATATCGCCGAGCAGCACGGCGGCGCGCTGCACCTGAAGTGCAACAGCACGGACGACGGCGGCACCTGCTTTTCCTTCCGGATATGACGCGGATCGAACCCCCGATCCTCCCGATGCACCCCGCGCCGGTCCGGGCACCGGCCTGCTTCACACTCCCCCACAATCTTTGCCTCTTTCCCGACCCATGAGCAACAACGATACCCCTTCTCCCTCCGATGCTCCCCACGTCCTGGCCGTTGATGATGAGGTCCTGATTCACGGTGTGCTCGAGCGGCTGTTCACGCGCGAGGGCATCCAGGTCACCACGTGCTCCAACGGCAAGGACGCCATCGAGCACCTCGACGAGCACGACTTCGACCTCGTCCTGACGGACTTTATGATGCCGAAGATGGACGGTCTGGAGCTGCTCGCCCACGTCCGCGAGCACTACCCGTCGATCAGCGTCATGATGATTACGGCGCACGACAACGTGCAGCACGCCGTCCAGGCCATGCGCAAGGGCGCCGTGGACTACATTCCGAAACCGTTCTCGACGACCGAGCTGGTGGACCGCGTCCAGAAGGTACTTCGCCAGCGCGAGATCCCCGCCGTTGCGGCCACCGCCCCTCTCAATGGCGACGGCGCATCGACCGAGGCTCCGTCGCTGTCCGCCGGCTCGCCCGGCGACGCGGGCGCATCCGGGTCCGAGACAGCGCGCGAGACGTCGGTCGAGTTTATCGGCGCGCACGAGAGCATCCGGCAGATCAAGCGGATGCTGCCGCGCATGGCACAGAGCCGGGCGCCGGTCTTTGTGCACGGCGAAAGCGGCACCGGCAAGGAGATCCTGTCGCGCCTGATTCACGAAACGAGCGAGCGGGCCGACGCGCCGTACGTCACCCTCAACTGCGCCAACCTCCCCAGCGAGCTGGTCGAGAGTCACCTCTTCGGCCACGTCGAGGGGGCGTTCACCGGCGCGGTCGACGACATGACCGGCGCCTTCGAGCAGGCCGACGGCGGCACGCTGCTGCTCGACGAGGTGACGGAAGTGGACCTCGCCGTGCAGGCCAAGCTGCTGCGCGTGCTGCAGGAGCAGGAGTTCCAGAAGGTCGGCGCCTCCGAGAAGCAAAGCGTGGACGTCCGTGTCATCGCCACCAGCAACCGCGACCTGCAGCAGGCCGTGCAGGACGGCGACTTCCGCGAAGACCTGTACCACCGCCTGGCCGTCTTTCCGCTGCACGTGCCCCCACTGCGCGGACGCCTGTCCGACATCCCGAAGCTCGCCGAGCACTTCGTCGACAAATACACGTCGCTCTACGGCTTCCCTGCCAAGACCCTGTCTCCGGGCCTCCTGCAGTACTTCCAAGCCTACCACTGGCCCGGCAACGTGCGCGAGCTGGAGAACATGATCCACCGCGGCGTGGTGCTGGCCGCCGACAAGGAGTGCATCACGCAGGACGACGTGCTGAACGATTTCTTCTCTGACCGCAGCACGGCGTCTGACTCTGCGAAGGTCGACGCCATCCTGGAGGAAAAGGGCACGATGACCATCGCCGAGATGGAGCGCAAGATGATCCTGCGCACGCTGGCCAAGGAGGACGTCAGCCAAAAGCAGGCGGCCGAGAAGCTGGGCGTCAGCGCACGGACCATTCGCAACAAGCTGCAGCAGTACCGCGACGAGGGCTTCTCGGTGTAGGTCGCCGTCGGTGGCAAGGCGGGCTGCGGGAATCGACCCCGGCTTCCGCCCCATCCGGATCTGGACGCTCGTGCGTCCTCTCTGTCCCTGCCCCGCAGCGGGAGGCCCCCCTGCAATTCTGTTCCGCACAGGGGCGTCTGGACCGATCCCATAGCCGGTCGCCGAGAACGAGAAGCGAAGCGAGCGTTTACCGTTTCTACTGCTCTTTCAGTCGTCATTCTGCGTATTGAAACGATCTCGCCCTCCCAGCACGTCGTTCCGAGCGAAGCCGGGGGACCTCCCCCAACCGGCCGCCACGCCCGCGGAGAGGATTCACTCTGTTCGTGAGTGCCGCTAG
>CAYFSC010000221.1:0-4254 GCA_964345695.1 uncultured Rhodothermales bacterium
GACAACGTCACGGACGTGACCCGGGCAGAGAATGACGGATAGGGGGCGGATGGCGAGCTGAGGTCGGTGCACCGTTTGCGAATGTACGCTCACATCGGTACACGCCCCGTCGATCTCCCATCCTCTATCCTCCATCGGCCATTCTCCATCCTCCATCCTCCATCTTCTTTTTTTGTTTGACGCGTACCTACAGCCATGAGTGATCGAAACGCCGACTACCGCCGCGGCTTCGACGATCTGCGACAGGAGACGCACGTCGAGCGCCTCCCCCTGGAGGGCACGCTGCCCGAGTGGCTGTCCGGAACGCTGATCCGCAACGGGCCCGGGCAGTTTGCGGTGAACGGCGACACGTACAACCACTGGTTCGACGGGCTGGCGATGCTGCACGCCTTTCACGTGCAGGACGGCGACGTGGCGTACCGCAACCGGTTTCTGGACACACGCAGCCGCCGCGATGCGCTGGAGGAGGGCGAGATCGCGCACGCCGAGTTTGCCACCGATCCGTGCCGCTCGATCTTCGGGCGGGTGATGTCCATCTTCAACCCAACACTGACGGACAACGCGAGCGTCAGCATCGACCGGCTCGCCGGGCAGGCCGTGGCGCTGACCGAGACGCCGATGCCGGTCGCGTTCGATCCGGAGACGCTCGAAACGGCCGGGGTCGTCGACTATGCCGACGACCACGACGCCCCGATCACGACGGCGCACCCGCACACGGAGGTCGGCACCGGACGCACGCTCACCTATCTCACCGATCTGGGGCGGCAGTCGACGTATCACCTCTGCGCCATCGAGCCGGGCACCCGCCATCGCGACGTGCTGACGTCCCTCAATGTCGATGCGCCGAGCTACATGCACAGCTTCGGCATGACGGAGCACTACGCCATCCTCAGCGAGTGGCCGCTCGTGGTGAATCCGCTGGACGTGCTGCTCTCCGGCGAGCCGTTCATTGAGAACTTCGCGTGGACGCCGGAGCGCGGCGTGCGCTTCCGCATCCTGCGCCTGAGCGACGGCGAGGCGGTTGCCACGGTGAAGGCCGATGCGGCGTTCGCCTTTCACCACGTGAACGCCTATGAGGTGGGCAACGAGATCGTCTGCGACGTGGCCGCCTACCCCGACGCGCAGATCATCGACGACCTCTACCTCGACCGGCTCCGCGCTCCCGATCCGCATCCCACACAGGCGCACCTGCACCGGTACCGGTTGCCCTTGTCGGGGGGCACCGCTCGTGTCGAAACGATCGCGCCCGACACGTCCATCGAGTTGCCCCGCATCCGCGACGACCGCGAGGGACGGCGCTACACGACGGCCTACGGCATCGGAACGCGGCGCGCAGAGAGCTTCTCCGACCAGCTCGTCAAGCTCGACGTGGACACCGGCGCCACCGCGACGTGGCACGACGACGGCTGCTATCCCGGCGAACCGGTGTTCGTCCCCCGTCCCGATGCGACCGGCGAAGACGACGGACTCGTGTTGTCGGTCGTGCTCGACGCCCAGGACGACACGAGCTTCCTGCTGGCACTGGATGCCGAATCCTTCTCGGAGATCGCCCGCGCCCGCGTCCCGCACGCCATCCCGTTCGGGTTCCACGGGCAATTTCTCGAGTGAATGTGGACGGACAGGATCCGTCACAGGTGTGTCACATGACGTATCGGCTTCCTCACGTTCCGGAGAACCATGCCGCTGAGCGTCCGGGTTCGCGCCACGAGCTATTCTGCCCAACCGGCCCGAGCCCATGGTTCCCGATTTCCTTCTTCCCGAGTGGGTGCCGAACGCGCATCCGCTCATCGTGCACTTCCCAATCGCCCTGCTCTTCCTCGCCGCCGCGGCCGACGCGCTGGCGCTGTGGCTGGGGCCGCGGTGGCGCACCGGTCGCGAAGTGGCGACCGGCCTCTATGTGCTCACCGGACTGAGTGCAGTCGTCACATACGTGAGCGGCACGTGGGCGGTCGGCACCGTGACCGTCTCGACCGCAGGCGCTGCGGAAACCCTGTCGACGCACGCCTCGTGGGCCTGGTACACGATGGTCGTCACCGCGGCCTACGGCGTCGTGCGGGGAGCGGCGCTCTTTGTTGGAGCCGCTCGCTCGCGCCGACTCGTTCATGCTGCATTCTTTGTGGTCGGACTCGGCACGTTCTTTCCGCTGTGGAAGGTTGGAGAGAACGGCGGGCAGATGGTGTATCAGCACGGGGTGGGCGTGACTCGCACGCAGTCGTCGCCTGCGGATACCAGCGCGGCCCCTCTTCCCGCAGAGGCTACTCCGCGTCCGGATCGTCGCGAGGCAGAAGCATCGCGGAGGCAGTGACTGTCTCCGACGTGTGGCTCCACGTTCCGCCCGCTGTCCCGTCCCGGCCCCACGGACCGTTTTTCTGAGCGACGAACGCGGGGCCAATCTCCCGAAACCAGAAGCCACAAGCCAGAAACCCGGAACCCGAAATCCAGAAGGCGAAGCGCAAGGATGGCATTTTTCAGCCCCGATTCCTTTCTTCGGAACCGAACGATGTCCTTTACCCGCACCTGTTTCGCTGATGCCTGAACCGACGCCCATCCAGTTTGGAACCGACGGCTGGCGCGCTGTCATTGCCGACGACTACACCTTCGACAACGTCGAGCGCGTGGCTCGTGCCACGGCCGAGTGGCTGCACGAGGACTACGGGGAGGCGCCCCGCGTGGTGCTCGGCTTCGACACGCGATTCTTGAGCGACCGCTTTGCCGTGCGTGCCGCCCGCGTGCTGGCTCACGAGAACGTGCACGTCGCGCTGGCCACCCGGTTCGTGTCGACGCCCGCCATCAGCTGGGCGACGCAGGCGATGGGATGCGATGCGGGCGTCATGATCACGGCGAGCCACAATCCGCCGGAATACAACGGCTACAAGCTGAAGGCGCACTTCGGCGGCCCGGCGCCGCCGGACATGATTGCGGTCGTGGAGGAGGCGGTGCGCCACGTCGATGTTGCGCCCGACCCGCTGCCGGCGCTCGACGATCTGGTCGAGGAGGGAGCCGTCGACCGTCATGACGTGCGCGCGGCCTACCGGCACACACTGCGCGAGATCCTCGACATCGACGCCATCATCGACGCGGGGCTGACGGTAGCGCACGACCCGATGTTTGGCGCCGGGCAGGGACTCATCACCGCCCTGCTGGGCGAGGAGCACGTCCGGGAGGTGCACCACGACCACAATCCCGGCTTCCACGGCGTCGCGCCCGAGCCCATCGAGGCGCGCCTCGGGGAGCTCTCTGCGCTCGTCGCCGAAACGGGGTGCGACGTGGGCATCGCCAACGACGGCGACGCCGACCGCATCGGCATGGTCGACGAAAACGGCGACTACGTGAGCTCGCACCGCATCCTAGCGCTGCTCACGAAGTACCTGCACGAAGAGCGCGGGCTCGACGGCACCATCGTCAAGACCTTCTCCACCACGCACATGCTCGACGCGATGGGGGCGGCGTACGGCCTGGACGTAGAGACGACGCCCATCGGCTTCAAGCACATCGCCCCGAAGATGGCCGAGGGCGACATCCTCGTGGGCGGCGAGGAATCGGGCGGCATCGCGGCGAAGGGGCACATCCCCGAGCGCGACGGTATCTACATTGGCCTGCTCCTCGTGGAGATGATGGTGAAGCGCGGCATGCCGCTCTCCGCGCTCGTCGACGAGCTGCTGGAGGAGTTCGGCCCGCACTACCACTACCGCGACGACATCCACACGAGCGAGGAGCAGAAGCGCCACGTGCTCGCCGTGCTGGAGGAGGACGGCGGCCTCTCCGAAATCAATGGGAGCCCGGTCGTCGAGATCGACACGCTCGACGGCGTCAAGCACCTCACCGAGAACGGGTGGCTGCTCGTGCGCCCCTCCGGCACCGAGCCGGTGCTGCGCGTCTACTCGGAGGCCGAGACCCCGGAGGCCGCAAAGGCGCTCGTAAAGGACGCCGCCGCGCAGCTCGGGCTGCGGTAGGCGCATCCGTGCAGCTTCCTGAGGGCCCGTCCGGCGGGATCCGTCATTCCGCCGCAGGGAGCCTCGGGTCCATTCCGAATGTCTGTCGAGAAGAGTCTCTTTTCCGGGAAGAGTCAACACCCCCGTAGCCGGCCGCTTGGGAACCGCTGGGCTGTATTTGGCGATGCTTAAGGAGACCCCACGATGGGGTCGAAACCAACCTTGCAGTTGCAGGACTGATACCAAATCCTGATGCAGGATTCGGGTATGGATGTGAGGACGTGTGGAGGAATGGAAGCGAAGTACCTCCACACCTCCATCC
>CAYFSC010000222.1:0-4251 GCA_964345695.1 uncultured Rhodothermales bacterium
GCCCTCCGGGGCATTGCCGGACCCGGCCTCGTCGCCTATTCTGGACCCGCACTTGCCACTCGATTCTCGACATTCGACACCACCGTATGCTTCTCGACGCCGACAACCGACCCTGGGGCCGCTGGGAGGAGTACCTCAATGAGCCCGGCTACCGCGTAAAGCGCATCATCGTGCATCCCGGCCAGCGCCTCTCGCTGCAAAAGCACGAGCATCGAAAAGAGCACTGGGTCGTCGTGCAGGGCGAAGGGGTGTTCCGCCGCAACGACGACGAGATCCGCGTGACGGAGGGCGACACGTGCTTCATTGACGTGGGCGACGTGCACCGCATCACAAACGACGGCGAAGCCCCGCTCGTCTTCATCGAGACGCAACTCGGATTGTGTCTGGAGGACGACATCATTCGCTTGGAAGACGATTACGGACGCGAGTGACACACAGCGCACCGAAGGAATCGGCCGGAATGAACCGGGCGTAACCGAACGGCCGCCGAGCCGCCCAACGCTGAAACGTGCAGCGTTTTAACGCGGATGAGCGGCACTTTCGCCACCGACCCTCGTACCTTGTATCCTTGAATTGTTGTTCGGAAGTCATCCCCCCGCCCTATGGTTTTGCCCGTTCATGCCTACGGCCACGAGGCGCTTCGTGAAGAGACAGCGCCCGTGGAGGAAAACAGCGAGGAGTTGCAGACGCTCATCGACAATATGATTGAGACGATGTACGCCGCCGCGGGCATCGGGTTGGCCGCCCCGCAGGTGGGGCGCAGCGAGCGCCTGTTTGTCGTGGACGTCACTCCCATGGCCGACGAGATGGAGGCCGAGAACGAATCCGTCCCGCCGCAGCCGATGGTGTTCATCAATCCCGAACTCACCTGGGAAAGCGATGCGGAGGCCGACTTCGAGGAAGGCTGCCTGTCCATCCCCGACGTCCGGGAGGTCGTCACGCGGCCAGAGCGCGTGGTGGTTCGCTACCGCGATCGCACCTTCGAGGAGCAGGAGCGTGAGGTGGGGAGCGTGCTCGCGCGCGTCATCCAGCACGAGCGCGACCACCTCGACGGCATCCTCTTCACAGACTACCTGAGCAGCTTCCGCAAGCGGCTGCTACGCCGGACCCTCCGCAAAATCGCCGAGGGCGATGTGGAGGCCGACTATCCGCTCGTCACGCAGAACGACGAGAAGGTCCCGGCCCGATAAGACCGGTCCAGAAACAGGCCTCCAACCTCCAACGGGTGGGCCCCCCAGCATGCGTGATACGCTCTCCCGAGTCCAGGCGAAAGCGTTCTACGACCGCATCGGTCGGCGTCAAGACGCCCAGGCATTCTACGAGCGGCCGGCCCAGAAAGCCTTAATCGCGCACGGGGCGTTCGCGGAGGCGCACCGCCTGTTCGAACTGGGCTGCGGAACCGGACGCTTCGCCGCTCGCCTCCTCCGCAACGCCTGCCCGCCGAGTGCCTGCTACACCGGCGTGGACCTTAGCACGACGATGGTGGGCCTGGCGCGCGAGACCCTGGCGCCGTTCGCCCACCGTGCTGAGGTCGTCCGCACCGACGGACGTCTTCGTTTTGACCGTCCCGACGCCGCTTACGATCGCGTCGTCACGGCGTACGTCCTCGACCTGCTGTCGGAGGCCGACATCGACACGTTTCTCGACGAGGCCCACCGCCTGCTTGCGCCGGGCGGCCGTCTGTGTGTGGCCGGTCTGACGTGGGGGCGAGGTCTCTCGCGGGCTGGCGCCGCCTTCTGGGACACCGTGCACGCCTGGGCGCCCACATGCGTCGGCGGATGTCGCCCGATCCGCGTGCGGACACGCCTCGCTCCGGCCCGCTGGCGCGTGCGCCACGTCGCGACCGTCACCGCCTTCGGCATTCCCTCGGAGGTGCTCATTGCGGACGCGATCGCATGACGCCGAATCCTCCGAGCAAAGACGGCCGGCGGGAGATCGAGACCCCATGGCAACGGACCGCCAGCCCGCTCCGTCCTTCTCTGTATATCCGATCTGCTCTATGGGACGCTTCTTTGATCCGTCGTTTGGCACGTCGCTCCGCGCGGCGCTCGTGCTGCTGCTCGTGTTGGGAGCGACAGCCTGTACGTCCGAAACGGAGACGTCCGAAACGGAGACCACGACAGGGGAGACGCCGCGCTTCGTGACGACGATCCCGCCCCTCGCGATGATCCTGCGTCCGGTCGTGGAGGGGCGCGGCACGGTCGTGCGACTGTTGAAGCCGGGAGCGTCGCCGCACACCTACGACCCGCGTCCGTCGGATCTGCGAGCTGTCGAGGGGAGTGCTGCTGTCTTCTATGGGGCCGCGTCTCTCGATGCATGGGCGACCGAACTCCCCGCCGATCGGCGCATGGCCCTGTTGGCGGCGCTTCCGCCCTCGGCGCGCCGGGCGATGCCTGGCGGTCCCGACGGCCACGGAGCCTCTGCATCCGAACCGACCGCCGCCGATCCGCACTTCTGGACCGACCCCCTCACGGTGCAGCAGGTGCTCCCACCCCTGGTCGATACGCTCTGCGCCATAGACGCGACGGGCTGCTCGACGTACCGGGCCAACGCCGACACCTTCGCCGCGCAGCTCGGGCGTCTGGCGGGGCGTCTCCGTCTCCTGCTGAAGCCGGTGCGCGACGCGCCGGTAATGCTCGCTCAGCCCTTTTTCCGATACTTCCTGCTTGAGTACGGACCGCGCCTCGTCGACATCATCGAACTGCAGCCGGCCAAGGAGCCCTCTCCGCGACGCATCCAGGCTCTCGTTGGGCGGGCTCGGGCCGACTCGGTACAGGCCATTTTTACGCAGAACCAGCTTCCCCCGCGCAGTGCCGAGGCAGTGGGCGAGGCGGCGGACGTGCCGCTTCACGCGCTCGATCCCCTCGGCGGCGTCGAAGGGCGCGCGACCTACGAGACGCTGATGCTGTACAACGCCCGGCACATTGCCGACGCCCTGCAGTCCGTATCGGGGCTCCAGCCTTCTGCACCGTAACGCGCAGGCGCATTGCGCAAGGCCCCCGTCCTGCGTTTCATTGGAGGCCAACAGGCAATCCGCACCATGGATTCCGCACAGCCTGCAACGCACACCACCGAACTGATGTCGTCCACCGCTGCTGTCGCCGTCAACGAACTCGTCGTGCGCCGGGGCGCGCACCGCGTGCTCGATGGGATCACGTTCGATGCCTCAGCCGGCGACTTCGTCGCGGTGATCGGGCCCAACGGAGCCGGGAAGACCACGCTGGTCAAGGCCCTGCTTGGACTGATTCCGTGCGACCGCGGCTCGGTGCGTGTCTTCGGAACGCCGCCGCAGGAGATCGATCCCGACCTGGTTGGGTACGTTCCGCAGATCAAGACGCTCGACCGGTCGTTTCCGGCGCGGGCTGCCGACCTGGTGCTGACGGGCCTGCGCCACCGCTGGCCGTTCCACACCACGACCACCGAGCAGGTGCGCGCCGAGGAGGCGCTGGACCGGGTCGGCGCGCGCGCTCTGGCGGATCGTGCGCTGTCCACCCTCTCCGGAGGCGAGCTGCAGCGCGTCTACCTGGCCCGCAGTCTGGTTCGGAGGCCGCGCCTCCTTGTGCTCGACGAGCCCGCCACCGGCGTCGATGCGGCCGGGGCCACCGATGTGTATGGCTTGCTGGAAGACTACCAGGCCGAGCACCAGGCAGCGATTGTGATGGTCACGCACGACTGGAACGCCGCCTACCACCACGCCACCCACGCGCTCCTGATCGACGCGCAGCAGATCGGCTTCGGACCGCCGCAGGAGGCCCTCGAGGAACGGTGCCTGCGCAAAGCGTTTGGCCACATCGGACACGCGCACGCCATGCTCCACACCGTCCCACCCCATGATTGAGGCCCTTCAGTTGCCCTTTATGCAGCGCGCCCTCCTTGCGGGCGTCCTCGTTGGTGGCCTGGCGAGCTACTACGGCGTGTTCGTCGTGCAGCGGCGCCTCAGCTTTCTGGGCATCGGCCTCTCGCATGCGGCATTTGGCGGCGTGGCGCTGGGACTGCTTCTTGGCACCAACCCCATGTGGACGGCCCTGCCGTTCACGGTCGTTGTGGCTCTCGGCATCGACGCCGTCACGCAGCGCGGCGCCGTGAGCGGCGACACAGCCATCGGAGTGTTCTTCTCCGTCGCCATTGCGCTCGGCGTCGTCTTCCTCGCGCTCAAGGACACGTACACGACCGACGCGTTCGCCTACCTCTTTGGCTCCATCCTCGGCGTGCAGACCATCGACCTGTGGGTCATCGGCGCGATCGCGGTCG
>CAYFSC010000223.1:0-1861 GCA_964345695.1 uncultured Rhodothermales bacterium
ACCCGCCACAGACCGCGTCGAGGAGCGCTCGGAGCACACCTACGGGGAACGCTGATCCGGACTGCGTTGGGCCAGATGCTGCCACCAGACGAGCGGCGGCCCGACGGGCGCACAAAGCGCGCAAACGGGATCCCGTCCTGCAATCAATGCATACGCCTTCCCTACAGGACGAGCAGGATCCTGCAGGTTCGCTCCTACCGCAGCGGCGCTCGCGAAATCCTCGCGGCAGGAGCCCTCAGATTGTTTGAGAATGGCTGTTCGAGAATGCGGCGCTTCAATTTTAGCGTCTGCAGTGTGCATCAAGCACGGGCGGTCTTCGTCACGATCGGAGGAAGTTGTTTCTGTATCGTAACCGCTGGCGCCGTGGATCGCTCATCCTTTTTCTGCGAAGCACCGTTCCAGTGTCCGTCGATTTGCTAGACAGGATTGCCACCACGCCATGAACCGACGCACGTTTTTGCATCGCGCCGCCCTTTTTACCGCCGGCTCGGCGCTCTTGGGCGGCTGTACACGGAGCCAGTCGGCCCCTACCGATCCGCGCACCGCGTCGGATTCCACCCGGTACGTCTCTCCCGTCTCGCTGGAGGAACTGAATGCGGTGCATGCGTTGGATGCGGATGTCCCCTCCATTGACACGCCGTCCTCCGTGTGGAAGCAACGCCTCTCGTCGGAGCGCTTCCACATCCTTTTTGAGGAGGGCACCGAACGCGCCGGGACCAGCCCGCTGCTGGAAGAAACGCGGCGCGGCACCTTCATCTGTGCGGCGTGCCACCTGCCCCTGTTTCCCTCGTCGACCAAGTACAAGAGCGGCACCGGATGGCCGAGCTTCTGGGCGCCGATCCCGGGACGCGTTGCCACGAAGCGCGACACCAAGCTGGGCTACGCTCGCACCGAGTACCACTGCCGGCGCTGCGGCGGCCATCAGGGCCATATCTTTGGCGACGGTCCAGACCCCACCGGACTGCGCTACTGCAACAACGGCTTGGCACTTCACTTCGTACATGAGGCAGATGCCCTGCCCGACCTCCGGGCATGACACAGGGCCGATGACACACCGCCTTCGCATTGAACGCTCCCCGGTTTCATTCTCCGTCTTCGCCCCACCATGATCCGTCGTTTGGTCGTCCCCCTCCTGGTTACGCTGCTGCTCGGCTGCGCGGCAAAGTCCGATGCTCCTGCCGATCCCGCCACCGACGCCCCGGCCCTCTCGTCCATCGACCCGGCTGTCGCCGACACCGCAACGCTGGCGGGCGGCTGCTTCTGGTGCATGGAGCCGCCCTACGACAAAATCGATGGCGTGGCAGCCACCCGTTCCGGCTTCTCGGGCGGCGAGGTGGAAAACCCGTCGTACCGACAGGTGGCCATGGGACGCACCGACCATACGGAAGCCGTGCAGATCATCTACGACTCGACACAGGTCGATTACAGCACCCTCTTGCGCGTGTACTGGCACAACATCGATCCGCTCGACGGCAGCGGTCAGTTTTGCGACCGCGGCTCGCAGTATCGGCCCGCCATCTTCCCACACAACGAGCGGCAGCGTCGCCTGGCCCAAGAGACCAAGCAAACCGTCGCCCAGCAATTCGACGCTCCGATCCAGGTGGAGATCGTTCCGTTCGAGGCGTTCTACGCCGCTGAGGATTATCACCAGAATTACTACCGGAAAAATCCCACCGATTACAAGCAGTACCGCACCGGCTGCGGCCGCGACGCCCGGTTGCAGGCGCTCTGGGGCGACAAAGCCGGCGGCGCAGCTCCGTTGTAGGGGTTGGAGGTTGGGGATTGTGGGTTGGGGTCGGATCCCCAAACGCCGAACGCGGAACACCGAACTCAAAACCCGGACACGTAGCGCATCAGCAGC
>CAYFSC010000223.1:1961-4243 GCA_964345695.1 uncultured Rhodothermales bacterium
CCGAACTCAAAACCCGGACACGTAGCGCATCAGCAGCCGATTGAGCGGAGACGGGAGCAGCTCAGAGGCGTGATAGAGCCAGGAAAACGACGTGCCAACCGGCCAGTGCACCTTGTCCGTCTGCACAGCCTCATCCACTACATCCGCCACGTCATCGGGCGTCAACATGACCCCGAGCCGCTCCATGCTCTTGGTTTTCGGCGCCCGCTGAGTCATTGGGGAGTCGACGTACGGCGGGATGATGTCGCACACGTGAATGTCATGCCGGTCCCACTCCAGGTTCAGCGACTGAGTGAGCGACCGGACTCCAGCTTTGGAGGCCGCGTAGCTCGCAAGTTCCGGCGTTCCGTAGAGGCCCGAGCCAGAGGCGATCGAAACCATGCGCGCTCCAGGCGTCGCCTTGAGTAGCGGGAAGGCCGCGTGGGCGACGGTCATCACGCCCCAGAGATTGACGCCCAGATGCTGCTGATGGGCACCCAGGTCGATGTCCTCGAAGCGGCCCACCGTCATGACGCCCGCGCTGTTCACGAGCACATCGAGCCGCCCTTCGGTCACGGTGCCAAACTGCTGGAGCGCCGCTTGAACCGCTTCGGCATCTTGCACATCGATTGGATAGGCGTGAGCATCTCCCGTCGAGAGTCGATCGTGCACGGCCTCCAGGGCCTCGGCATCGCGGTCGACCAGGCCCAGGATCCAGTCGCGCGCGGCGAACCGAGCCGCCACGGCGCGACCAATGCCCGAGGCGGCTCCGGTGATGAATATTGTGGGTCGGTCGATCATGACAACGGAATTCGATGTTCAGGGAAAGGCGTCATCCAGGCTCGGCTTCAATGATTGAGCCCTGGATGTCCTGCCTCGGGAGCCCTGGAAGGGGGCAGGCCGGCACCGTGTGGGGCGGTTCAGGAGAAATGGATTGGTTTTCTTTGCAATAACAGCAAAAGCAAGCCGCCCGCTCAGGAGGTTCCGGCGCGCCGCGTCTCCGCCCGTCGTTTCCCGGCCCGCCACTCCCGTTCCATCCGGTGCACGTAGTCCCAGAAGTCCACCTGGATCGTATGGCGGGGGGAATCGTGGTAGCGTTGCTGCATCCGGTCCAGGTTGTCCTCAATCGTGCTGCGCATCTCGTCAGGCGACGGCAGCGCCACCTCCCCATCCAGCAGCGCCGCCACCCATTTTGCCTGGCGTTCTACCAGGGGGAACACCGAGCCAAGCGGCTGGATCAGCCCGAGGAAATACAGGCCCGGCCATTCGGGCGGGACGACATATCGGTAGAAGGCCACCCGGTTGTGTTCAACAGAAAGTACGTCTTCGGCCAGAAACGGAAACGCAATCTTGTAGCCCGTTGCGTAAATGATCGTGTCGAAGGCCTCGGACGATCCGTTCTCGAAGTGCACCGTTCGACCGTTCCGCCGCTCGACGTCCGGCATCACATCGACGCGACCGTGCCCCACCTGCGCGAGCAGCTCCTCGCTGATCGTCGGGTGCTCCTGCATGAGATCGTGATCGGGCTTCGGCACGCCGTAGCGCTCCTGATTGCCGACCGTCAGCCACACGAGCACGCGAAAGACCTCACGGCGGATCCACCACGGCAGGACCTCCATCCAGGAGCCAGTCCACTGGTCGAGCGGGATGCCCAGGATGTACTTCGGCAGAACCCAGGCGCTGGACCGCGTGGAGAGGGTAACCTGTTCGGCCACGCGGCCCAAGTCCACGGCAATGTCACAGGCGCTGTTGCCGATGCCCATCACCAGCACCCGGTCGCCGACAAAGTCCTCCGGCCGTCGGTAGTCATTGGAGTGCATCTCTCTTCCGCTGAACGAGCCGGGAACGTCCGGGCGCCGCGGATTCCAGTGGTGGCCCGTGGCGACGAGCACCGCGCCGTAGATGCGCGTCTCCCCAGAATCGAGCGTGACGGCCCATCGCCTGTCGTCGGTGGGTCCAACCCGCTCGGCGGACGTGTTGAACGTGATTCCGTCCCGAAGATCAAAGGCGTCGGCGTAGTCCTCGATGTACTGGAGCACCTCCGAGTGATGGCCGAACGTCGGGAAGTCCTCCGGCACCGGAAAGTCCGCCAACTCCATGTTGGTCTTGCTGGAGTTGATGTGGAGCGTCCGGTACGCCGCCGCCCGGCCGGTGTCGTTCTCGTAGCGCCACAGGCCGCCCACCGCCGATCCGGCCTCGAAGTGGTCGTATGGCAGGTCGCGATCGCGGCAGGCTTTCGCCGCCGTGAGCCCGGAGATGCCCGCGCCGATGATGCAGGCTCGTTCGCCGAAGGGCAGGGATTG
>CAYFSC010000224.1:0-4214 GCA_964345695.1 uncultured Rhodothermales bacterium
CGTCAGACTCAACGCCCACGGCGCACGGTCGTCGCCGAAGGCTCGGAGGAGCGTCTGTGCGATCTGCTCCGCGCCGCCGGACTGCCGCAGCATCTCTCCGACCATCGCCCCCAGGCCGATTACGGTCGCGATGTAGCCGAGCGTACTCCCCATGCCCTCCTCCACGAGGCCCGCGATGTCCGTCAGGGGGATGCCGCCGAGGACGGCGATGAAGAGGCTCGTCAACAGCAACGCGACAAACGCATGGAGCCGCACGTACAGGACAAGCACGAGCAGCGTAGCAACGGCGAGGAGGACGAGACCGGCGAGCGCGAGGGGCGACATGGGGACGGACGGAGGCGGGCGGAAAACACGAATCGCCCAAACATAGCGGTCGTCCGCAGGCTTGTCCAGTGCATGTGACTGCAGGGGAGAAACGGGAGCGGGGCAACGAAGACAATCCCTGACGCGTCGAGCATCTTTCTTTGGGCCAGTGGACGGGCCGCTGACGGCGATGCGTCGCTTTTCCGCCAGGGTCCTCTCCCACCACACGGCCCTATCGAGGGGGGCTAGAGACGAGTGTCCTCGCCCGCTCGCCGCCGTACGGTGCCACCCACGACGAGGGCAGCCCCGATCAAGACGGCATTTTTGATGATGTACTGACCTTCCAGCGTCAGGCCGAACGGAACCGACGTGAAGCACACGTCGGGCAGCAGCACGAGCGGGAGCAGGGTGCCGGGCATCTGCAGGAAGAGCAGGAAAATGGCCACCCGGTTCAGCGGACGGAGCAGAAGCCCAACGCCGATCGCGACTTCCCACCATCCCAGAACGGACAGAAAGAAATCGGGCGGGAGGAAGTACACGGTTCGCCGCACAAGGTCGGCGGCGGGGCTCATCCCGAGTGGTTTCAGCAGGCCGAACCAAATAAACACGACCGCCAGGCCCATCCGAAGGATGAAGTGTCCGTTGCGCGCCATCCATCCGGCAATCCGGCGGTCGATCGGGCCGAGACCAAGCTGTTCAATGAGACGGTCGTCGAAAGAGGCCATGAGCGGGGTGCGTGGTGAAAGGGGAGCTTTGCGGAACCGCGGTCAGCGGAGCGTGGCGCCATGAGGAGTGATGCGGGTTTCGTGCGGGAGAACCCCGTTCGTGCCGGTTGCCACGACGGTGTCCCCGATCATCGCCATCGTCGCGGCCCCGCCAGCGGCCCGGACGTCGTCTACCGCGCGACGTACGGCTGTGGTGGGGAAGCCCACGTCGGTTGCAAACGTCCACGACACGTCAAGCAGCGTCTCGAACGACCCGGTCGGATCGACGGCCGCGAGAGCCTGTGTTCCGGCCTCGACGACTCGGTCCATGGCGTCCGCGTCGCCCAGAACGTCGGCTGTCGAGATGTCGCCGTACGAGGCATACTCGATGCGCGCCGTCCGCTGGGCATGCTGTAGGCCGTCTCCCAGGTCCCACACGAGCCCGCCTCGCTCCTGGATGAACACGTCGCCCAAGCCGGTCCCGGCGTCCACCTCGGCCCGATGCGAGGCCTGCAGAAGCGCCTGCCGATCCCAGCCCAAGCCGCATGCTTCGTTGGCGGCCAGTGCGGTGGCAAGCGTTGCGGCCCCGCTCACGCCGAATCCGCAACCGATGGGCAGGTCCGATGCCAGGCGCACCCTGGCGGAGACGTTCAGGCGGCGGAGGATACCTGCGACCGGCGCGATGTCCGTCCGTTCGCCGTCCAGCATCACGGGGGTCGTGGGCGCGGCCTCCACGGTGGCCGTCACGCCGTCGGCCGTGGCAAAGCTCACCCCGAGCGACGCCGATCCGCCCTGCGGAACGAAGAGGGTGGTGACGCTTCCGGGAGCAAAAGCGGTGGCGGACATGGAAGGCGATCGAATTTCTCTTCGCAAGCATGCGGAGGCACGATTCCGGAGAGCGGACCCCCGAGAGCCGACTCCTGAGCCGGTCACGTCATTCCGATCGGGTCGCGGAAGCGCATCGACCGTACCCGACGCTGCACTCGAAACGGGCGTGTCCGATCTGTTGAGGTCGTTTCGTCGCCGAGCCGGGGACCTCAGGCCTCCAGTTCAAACTCGATGCGGTCTACGTCCGCCCCCTTCGATGTCCGGTTCGTGATGCGGACGTGGCCGACCTCGCTGAGATGATCCACGTGCGTTCCGCCGCAGGGGCACAGGTCGAAGTTCCCGATTCCGACCATGCGCAGCGGATCCACGAAGTCGGGAATAAGGTCGAGGAGGCCCCGGCCCTCGGGGGTCTTCTCTTCGGCTTCGGCTCGGGCCATCTCCGTCTTGGACACCGGCAGGTCCTCGTCGATCACCGCATTGGTGCGCGCCTCGATGAACGCGACGTCTTCCTCCGAAAAGCTGGCGGGCTCGAAGTCGATGCGCGACCGTTCTGCGTGGATCTGATTGCCGGCGGTCTGTGCGCCGAACGCGTCCAGCACGACCTTCGAGATGACGTGCTGCGCCGTGTGCATGCGGCGATGCTTCTGGCGGCGCTCGTCGTCAATCTGGCCGGTGATTGCAGCCCCTTCCTCCGGAAGGTCGCCCCGGAGATTCTCGATGGAATGGCGGACGTCGCCGTGTTCTTTCTGGACGTCCACGACGTCGGCAGCCCCGGCATCCCATTCGAGAGTCCCATGATCGGCGGGTTGGCCGCCGCCTTCGGGATAGAAGTAGGTGCCGTCGAGCACGATGGAGCCGTCGGAGGCTGATTCCACCGTTGCGGTGAAGGTCGTGACGTCATCGTCGCTGGGAAGATAGCGGAGGTTGGTCATGGGGACAATACTGTAAGCTCGGGAGTCGCGAGGCGGGCCGTGCAATTACGTGTACACGGTGCATCCACAAAGAAAAGCGCCGTGCCGGAATGGATCCAGCACGGCGCCGTCGGGGAGCGTGGGTGTGTCGGTCGGCACCATCCACCATCATGCATCCATGGTCGATCGACACGAAGCGAGATCAGGTGCCGGCGGAGTAGTCCGTGGCGTAGTGCTCCTGCTCGTCGGTGAGGGCGTCGATCTCGATGCCCATCGTTTCGAGCTTGATGCGTGCGATCTCATCGTCCATCTCCTGCGGAATGTCGTAGACATGATCCTCCAGCGTGGCCTCCGACTCGTGCCGCTCGATGAGGTCGAAGTGCGCGCGGAACTGGTTGGCGAAGCTCATGTCCATCACCTCGCTCGGGTGGCCTTCGGCGGCGGCGAGGTTCACGAGGCGGCCGTCGGCGAGGACGAAGATCTTTTTGCCGGTCTCCAACGTGTACTCGCGATTGTTCTCGCGCACCATGCGCGCGTCGGTTGACAGCTCGGCGAGCTCTTCGAGGTTGAGCTCCACGTCGTAGTGGCCCGTGTTGCAGACGATGGCGCCGTCCTTCATCTGCAGGAAGTGGCGCCCGCGGATGACGTCCTTCATGCCGGTGGCGGTCACGAAGATGTCGCCAATCTCAGCGGCTTCGTCCATGCTCATCACGCGGTGGCCGTCGAGCGTGGCTTTGAGCGCCATGGCGGGGCGCACCTCGGTGACGATCGTGTTGGCGCCCATGCCCTTCGCGCGGGTGGCCACGCCGCGGCCGCAGTGGCCGTAGCCGGCGATGACAAAGTTCTTGCCCGCGAGCATCACGCTGGAGGCGCGCAGGATGCCATCGATGGTCGACTGCCCGGTGCCGTAGACGTTGTCGAAGTCCCACTTCGTTTCGGCATCGTTGACGGCGTAAACGGGGTAGAGCAGCTTGCCGTCGTTGTCCATGGCGCGCAGGCGATGCACGCCGGTCGTCGTTTCCTCCGAGCCCCCGATGATCGTATCCGCCATTTCCGGATATTCGGAGTGGACCCGGAAGATGAGGTCGGCGCCGTCGTCGAGCGTCAGGTGCGGCGGCGTGTCGATCGTACGGTCGATGCTCCAGTAGAAGTCCTCCGTGCTCTGGCCGTGCCAGGCGTACATCTCGACACCGGATTTCGCGAGCGCCGCCGCAATGTCGTCCTGCGTCGAGAGCGGGTTGCAGCCGCTCCATGCCACCTCGGCCCCACAGGCCTGCAGCGTTTCGACGAGAACGGCGGTTTCTTTCGTCACGTGCAGGCAGCCCGCGATCTTGTAGCCTTCAAACGGCTTGCTGTCTGCGTACTCTTCACGCAGCTGCATGAGGACGGGCATTCGGCTCTCGGCCCATTCAATGCGCTTGCGTCCTTTGTCGGCCAGGCTCAGATCGCGAACCTTGTAGGCCCCTTC
>CAYFSC010000225.1:0-4119 GCA_964345695.1 uncultured Rhodothermales bacterium
GAGTACGACGTGGGCTACGCCGCGCTGTCGACGCTGCTCGTTCGTCGAGTGCCGCAAGAGCCGCCCGACGCGCCGTCTGACCCGTCGTGGGTGTGGGACCCGTCGTGGGTGTGGAATCCGTCAGACGAGGAGGTTGGTCTCTCCGGAGAGGTCTGCGTGTCGGACTCTGTCATGGGAACAACGTCGCGTCAATAAGACGTGTCGATGAGACGTCAAGACGAGAAAATCAGGAGAAGGAAGGTCGCCGGGCCTCGACGGCCATCATGCCCCAGATGAGGTCGAACCGGTAGCGAAGCGCATCCCGTCGATCGAACGAGGCCGCCGTGAGGTGCGCCGTCAGCTCTTCGAGCGTGTAGCACCTCTCGTGCGCCGGGTCGATCCACGAGAGCACGGTGTCCATCACGCGGCATGTCCAGTCGTCGCGGCACCAGTCCAGAATCACGAGGCGTCCTCGAACGGCAGGTGGTGCGCGTCGGCCGGCTCGACCTGCGCGTTCGCTACGTCCTGGAGCTTGCGTTGGGCGCGCTCGACCATCGCTAGTGACAGGTCGACGCCCGTGAGATCGGCGGACGGCGTGGTCTGCGCGATGCGGTGCAGCAGCTCGCCGGTTCCGCAGGCGAGATCCAGCACCCGTTCTCCCGTCCGGACGTCCGCCATCTGCTGAACCACGGGCAAGGTGCGGTTCATGTAGCGGCGCCAGAATCGGTCGTAGACACGCGCCCAGCGGTCGTACTGCTCGGGGACGGCGGCGTCCTGCTGGATCGAAGACGGTGTGGCGGTCATGGAGGGATCGGTCAGGACGGAGAGGACCTGGTTTGGACGGACACCGGCGCCGGAGACGAGCTCTCCTCCGCGTCCGGGCCGGTTTCGGGGGGCGTGGGCCACTGGGTGCGGAAGCGCCACTGGTGGATCAGCATGTAGGCGGCGGGGAGGACGACGAGCGTGAGGGCTGTCGCGCTCGCGAGGCCGCCCACCATCGGCGTGGCGAGGCGCTGCATGACCTGAGCGCCCGTTCCGGTACTAAACATGAGGGGCAGCAGGCCGAAGAACGTCGTGAAGACGGTCATGAGCAGGGGCCGCACGCGCATCACCGATCCCTCCTCCAGCGCGCGGCGAAGCTGCGAGACAGAGGTGAGCCGGTCCTCCTGCCGGTAGCGCTCGATGGCCTCGTCGAGGTACACGAGCATCACCACGCCCGTCTCCGCCGCCAGGCCCGCCACGGCAATGACGCCCACGCCGACGGCAATGCTCATGTTGAAGTCGAGCGCCCACATCAGCCAGGTCGCCCCTACGGCGCAGAAGGGCAGCAGGCCGAGCAAGAGGGCCGACTTCATCGCGCTGCGGAAGTGGAGCATGAGCAGCAGGAAGATGATGGCCAGCGTGATGGGCACCAGAAGCTGCAGGCGCTCGTTGGCGCGCTCCATGTACTGGTACTGCCCGCTCCACGTCAGCGCATAGCCCGGCGGGAGGTCGACGCTCTCCTGCACGGCATCTTTCGCGCGCTGGACGAACGAGCCGATGTCGGTGCCGTCCGTCAGGTCGACGAAGACCCACGCGTTGGGCCGAGCCTGCTCGCTTTTGATCATCGGCGACCCCCCCACACGCTCCAGCACGGCCAGCTGACCCAGCGGCACCTCGCCGCCGTTTGGGAGCGGCACCCGCACGTCGCGGAGCGCCGGAAGGTTATCGCGGAGCGCCCGCGGGTAGCGGACGTTCACTGAAAACCGCTCCAGCCCTTCCACCATGGTGGTGACGGGCATGCCGCCGATGGCGGTCTGGATGATGTCCTGCACGTCGCCGGTTGTGAGGCCGTAGCGGGCGACCTGGTCGCGGCGGATGTCGATGTCGAGGAACGTGCCGCCCATTACGCGCTCGGCAAACACCGACTGCGCGCCGTCGAGCCTCGATACCGCGCGCTCGACGTCTTCGCCCAGCCGCTCCAGCGTCTTCAGGTCTTCACCCGCAATCTTGATTCCGACGGGTGTCTTGATGCCGGTCGCCAGCATGTCGGTGCGGGCCTCGATCGGCTGCGTCCACGCGTTCGTCAGGCCCGGGATCTGTAGCGCCGCGTCCAGGTCGCGGATCAGCCGGTCTTTTGTCATCCCCTCGCGCCACGCGCTCTTCGGCTTCAGGACGATGGTGGTTTCCAGCATGGAGAGCGGGGCGGGATCGGTGGCCGTTTCGGCGCGGCCGGCCTTTCCGAAGACGGACTCCACCTCGGGAAAGCTCGCGATAATGCGATCGGTCTGCTGCAGGAGCTCCTTCGCCTTCTGCGGCGAAACGCCGGGCAGCGTCGTCGGCATGTACAGAAGGTCGCCTTCGTTGAGGGGCGGCATAAACTCCGACCCGATCTGGGGGAAGGGAACGAGCTCCTTGCCCATCGTCATGCGCTGCAGGGGGAGGAGCGTCAGTCCCAGAATCACGGCCGCTCCCGTGAGCACCGTGCCCGGGCGCTGCAGCACCCCCCGGATGACCGGGCGGTAGGTGCGGATGAAGAAGCGGGCGATGGGGTTCTCGTCCTCGCCGCGGATGCGCCCCTTCACGAAAACGACCATCAGCGCCGGCACGAGGGTGACCGCCAGGAGCGACGCCGCCGCCATCGCAAACGTCTTCGTGAACGCGAGCGGACGAAAGAGCCGCCCTTCCACCTGCTCCAGCGTGAACACGGGCAAAAAGCTCACGGTGATGATGAGGAGCGAAAAGAAGAGACTCGGCCCGACTTCTTTCGCCGCGGCGATGACGGCTTCGATGCGCTGAGCATTGTCGATGGTCGATGGTGGGTGGTCGATGGGTTCGTCCTCATTCGACATTTGAAAATCGTCATTCGACAATCGCTCCAGGTGTTTATGCGCGTTCTCGACCATCACGAGCGAGGCGTCGACCATCACGCCGATGGCGATCGCGATGCCGCCAAGGCTCATGACGTTGGCGTTGATGCCCAGGAGGTACATGATCAGCATTGACGCGCCGATCCCGACGGGCACCGTGATCAGGGCCACGAAGGCGCTGCGGGCGTGCAAGAGGAAGAGAAACACGACCACGGCCACCACCAGCATCTCCTCGGTGAGCTGCGTGGTGAGCGTCGCGACGGCACGTTCGATGAGGGGACGCCGGTTGTATTCGGGCTCGACGTAGACGCCGGGCGGAAGGCTGGGCGCAAGCTCCGCCAGCCGCGCCTCCACGCGCTCGATCACTTCCATGGCGTTCTCGCCGGAGCGCATCACGACGATCCCGCCCACTACTTCGCCCTCGCCGTTGACGTCGGCAATCCCGCGGCGCAGCTCGGGCCCCGTCTGCACCCGCGCCACGTCGCCGATCGTGAGGGGCGCGCCGCCGACCGTCGTGAGGCCGACCGCGCGGATGTCGTCCAGCCCCTGCAGGTAGCCCTTCCCGCGAACGATGAACTCGCGCTCGCCCATCTCCACGATCCGCCCGCCGACGTCGCGGTTCGAGCGCTGCAGGGCCTGCTTCACCTGCTTGATCGTGACGCCGTACGCCGAGAGCTGCTGCGGGTCGACGACGACCTGGTACTGCTTCTGAAAGCCGCCAATGGACGCCACTTCCGACACCCCGTCCACGCCCTGCAGCTCGTAGCGGAGGAAGAAGTCCTGGATCGAGCGGAGGTCGGCGAGGTCATGCCGGCCGCTGGTGTCGCGGAGCGAGTACTGATACACCCAGCCCACGCCGCTGGCGTCTGGACCGAGCGCTGGAGACGCCTCGTCGGGAAGGTCCTCGCCCACCGTGTTCAGATACTCCAGCACCCGGCTCCGCGCCCAGTACATGTCGGTTCCATCCTCAAAGATGACGTACACGAACGACGTCCCGAACATCGAGTAGCCGCGAACCGTCTTCGCGAACGGCACCGACATCAGCGAGGTGGTGAGCGGGTACGTCACCTGCTGCTCGACGACCTGCGGCCCTTGCCCAGAGTACTCGGTTTTGATAATGACCTGCGTCGGCGACAGGTCGGGGAAGGCGTCGACGGGCATGTTCACGGTCGCCCACGTCCCCGCCGCCGCGAGCAGCAGCGTGAGAAGGCCGACCAGCAGCCGGTTGTGCGCGCTCCATTCAATGACGGACTTCAGCATGAGGGGTAGGGATTGTCGATTTTCGATTGGG
>CAYFSC010000226.1:0-4052 GCA_964345695.1 uncultured Rhodothermales bacterium
GGGGATTGGAAAAAACGCTACGTGGCGGTACGCGGAAGCGAAGGAAGCGCGTCCTGGATCGCCGCGGCCACGCGGTCGACGTCGCTGCGCGTCAGGCCTCCGAAGAACGGAAGCGCCAGCGTCCGCGCCGACACGCGCTCGCAGACCGGAAAATCGCCGGGCGTGTACCCAAACCGCTCGCGGTAGTAGGGCTGCAGGTGGATGGCCGGAAAGTACGGCGCACAGCCGATGCCGGCCTCTTGCAGGTGCTCCATGAGCGTGTCGCGCGCCGCATCGGCAAAGTGGTCACGGAGGCGGACGACGTACACGAACCAGCTCCGCTCCGCGTCCGGCGGTGTGTGCGGGCGGACCATGTCGTCGGCAAGAGGAGCCAGCGCCTCCGCGTACATCGAAGCGACCGCGGCGCGCCGCTCCAGAATCTCATCCAGGCGTTCGAGTTGCGCGCACCCCAGCGCGGCCGACATCTCGTCGAGCCGGTAGTTGTAGCCGAGGCGCACGTGCTCCATGCGCCCGTCGTCGGCGCGGCCCTGGTTGCGGAGGGAGCGGCAGACGCGGGCAAGGTCGGCGTCGTCGGTCGTGATGCATCCCCCTTCGCCCGTCGTGATCTGCTTGTTCGGATAAAACCCGAACGACGCCGCATCGCCCCAGCTGCCAAGCCGACGGTCGTCCACCGACGCTCCGATCGCCTCACAGGCATCGTCGATGAGGTGGAGGTCGTGGGACTCAGCCAGGTCCGCGAGGGCGGGCCAGTTCGCCGGCGTTCCGAAGACGTCCACGGCCAGGATGGCACGGGTGTCGGGCGTGATGGCGGCCGCGGCGCGCTCCACGTCGATGTTGAAGGTTGCCGGGTCGATGTCCACGAGGCGCGGCGTGGCGCCCTCAAAAAGCAAAACATTCGAGGAGGCCACGAAGCTGTACGGCGTCGTGATCACCTCGTCGCCTGTGCCGAGGTCCAGGGCACGCACGATGCAGTGCAGGGCCGCCGTTCCGCTGCTTACGGCGACGGCGTGCGCCGTGCCGCATCGCTCCGCCATCCGCGCCTCGAAGCGTTCCATCTGCGGGCCGAGCGCCAGGCGGTCCGACGCCAGCACGTCCAGCACCGCGTCCCGCTCGGCATCCGACAGGTTGGGCTGCGCCAGCGGGAGGGCAGTGTGCTCGTCCGCCGCCCGCTGCGAGTCGGCGACCGAGGAGCCCTCGGGGAATGAATCTTGCGAGACAGAAGAGCGTGCCATAGACGATTCAGCCAAAAGGGCATGAGAATCGGGGGAATTGGCTCCCCTTGCAGAGCAAACGTATGAAATGGTTAGGGGAACTGGAAGTTGACTCTCGACTTCTTCCGCGGCTCAAACCGGATACCGCGCCCGCGGACGATGCAAACCAAAAATTAACGCGAGGCCCCGACTGGGCGTTGGCATTTAACGGGAGCAACCTCCACGTTCTTCCACGATTGATACCCTCCAGATCAGCATTCATCTTCACCCCTTATGAACATTGCAATTATTGGAACCGGCTACGTCGGGCTCGTCTCGGGCACCTGTTTTTCGGAGATGGGCAATCAAGTGACCTGTGTGGACATCGACGCCGAAAAGGTGCAGATGCTCCGCGACGGAGAGCTTCCGATCTACGAGCCGGATCTGGAGCACCTCTTCGCTCGCAACCGCGAGGAAGAGCGCCTGCACTTCACGACCGATCTGGCCGAGGCGGTCAACCCGGCCGACATCATCTTCTTTGCCCTGCCCACGCCGCCGGGCGAGGACGGATCGGCCGATCTCTCGTACGTTCTCGGTGCCGCAGATGACGTCGCCGAGCTCATCGCGGCGGAAGACGATCCAGGCTACCGCATCGTCGTGAACAAGAGTACCGTGCCCGTCGGCACAGCCGACCGGGTGCAGGCCGTATTTGACGAGCACGGCCTGGAGCCGGAAACCGACGTCGATGTGGTCTCCAACCCCGAGTTTCTGCGCGAGGGCGCAGCCGTCGACGACTTCATGAAGCCGGACCGCGTGGTCATCGGCACGTCCAGCGACAGGGCCGGACGCATCATGGAACGCCTGTATGAACCGTTCGTGCGCCAGGGGAACCCGATCCTGATCGTGGACAGGCGCTCGGCGGAGATGATCAAGTACGCGGCCAACTCGCTGCTGGCGACGCGCATCTCGTTTATGAACGAGATCGCCAACCTGTGCGAGCGGGTCGGGGCGAACGTCGACAAGGTGCGCCTCGGCATCAGCAAGGACCACCGGATCGGGCGCCACTTCCTGTACGCCGGAATTGGCTTTGGAGGCAGTTGCTTCCCGAAGGACGTGCAGGCGCTCGCCCGGAAGGGGCGGGAGGAAGGCACCGAGTTTCGCATCCTGGAGTCGGTCCTGGACGTCAACGACCAGCAGCGCCGCCTGCTGGCCGAGCGGGTCGAGGACGAGTTTGAGGACGACCTCGAGGGCCAGAAAATTGCGATGTGGGGCCTGTCGTTTAAGCCCAACACCGACGATGTGCGCGAGGCGCCGTCGCACGTGATCATCAACCACCTGCTGGAGCGGGGCGCCGACATCGAGGCGTTCGATCCGGAAGCTATCGAAACGACGCGCGAAACGTTCGGAGACGCCATTGGATACGGCGGGGACATGTACGAGGTGCTGGACGGCGCCGACGCGCTGGTCATCTGCACCGAGTGGCACGAGTTCCGGCGGCCGAACCTGAAAAAGGTCCACGGCCTGCTCAACACCCCGCTGATCTTCGATGGGCGCAACCTCTACGAGCCCGCCCGGATGGCGGAGATGGGCTTCGACTACCGGAGCATCGGTCGCCCGTGCTACGCGCCCGAGAGCGACGACCAGGCGATCGAGGAGGCCATCGTCGAGAACGGACGTGCAATGTAGCCCTGCGGCGCGGCGCCGTCCGCCTCTGCCTTGCGTCCCGACGGCCGGCCGGGCACCGGTGAACGTTCTTCCCCTCATTCTCCACACCATCTCATGCCACGTACGCTCATCACCGGCGGTGCCGGATTCCTGGGGTCTCACCTCTGTGACCGGTTCATTGCAGAGGGCCACGAAGTGATCTGCATGGACAACCTGATCACCGGCGACCCCGACAACATCGCGCACCTCTTCGAAGAGGCCGGCGATGACTTTCGCTTCGTCAAGCACGACGTGACCGACTACATCCACGTGGGCGGCGAGGTCGACTATGTGTTGCACTTTGCCAGCCCGGCCTCGCCGGTCGACTATCTGGAGCTGCCCATCCAGACGATGAAGGTCGGCGCGCTGGGGACCCACAAGGCCCTCGGCCTGGCCAAGGCGAAGGACGCTCGTCTCCTTCTGGCCTCCACGAGCGAGGTGTACGGCGATCCGCTCGTGCATCCGCAGCCGGAGGACTACTGGGGGAACGTCAACCCCATCGGGCCGCGGGGCGTGTACGACGAGGCCAAGCGGTTTGCCGAGGCCCTCGCGATGGCGTACCACCGCTACCACGGCGTCGAGACGCGCATCGTGCGGATCTTCAACACCTATGGCCCCCGCATGCGCGTGGACGACGGGCGCGCGCTGCCGACTTTCATGACGCAGGCCCTGCGTGGCGAGCCGCTCACCGTGTACGGTGACGGCAGTCAAACCCGCTCGTTCTGCTACGTCGACGACCTGGTGGAGGGCATTTACCGCCTGCTCATGAGCGACGTGGTCGAGCCCGTCAACATCGGCAATGCCGACGAGGTGACGATCCAAGAGTTTGCCGAGGAGATTATCGAGGTCACCGGGTCGGACAGCACCATCACCCACGAGGCGCTTCCGGAGGACGATCCGCAGGTGCGCCAGCCCGACATCTCCCGGGCCGAGGAGCAGCTCGGCTGGACACCCACCGTCGGCCGGCGGGAGGGGCTGCACCGCACGCTCGACTACTTCAAGGCCGCAGTCGGTGTTGAAGCCGAAGACGCCTCCAGCGTGGCGTCGCCCAACGCGTAAGGCGACTTTCCGCTTGTCTCCCCTTTCTTGTTCTGATTCATCATCCCTTCCGCATATGACCGTTTCTGACGATACGTCGAAGCACCTCGCCTGGCTGGA
>CAYFSC010000227.1:0-3973 GCA_964345695.1 uncultured Rhodothermales bacterium
TCTGTAATGGATGTCCACACGGTCGCCGGGCATGTACCCGCGGGGAACATGTCGGTCACGCCAGACAGCACAGTGCACACGATCCCCCGCATGTGGTTGGGCATAACGGGTGAACGCGTCCAGTACAACGGTGTCGCGCAACGCCTCGCTCCGCGTCCATTCCTCAATGATGTGGCCGGAGTCGCTGAGATAGATCCGTCCGCGTATCACCCGCCCGAAGAGGCAGCGATGTTGATGTGTATCAGGTCCTCACTCGGGCAGCAGCGGCGCCGGGGGGGCGACGATAGACCGGTGCACGAGGTCGGCGAAGATGGGGCGGATCTCGGTGATGCGGCCGTCGGTGTCGTCGGGATAGACACGGTTTGTGAGGAGAATGGCAAAGAGGTCCTGCTCCGGATCGATCCAGAAGGAGGTGCCCGTGTAGCCGGTGTGGCCGAAGCTCGACGCGCTAAACGCGGATCCCGCCGACGAGTAGCCCTCCACGCTCTTCGTGTCCCACCCGAGCGCCCGCGTGCTGTTCGGCACGTCGCCGCGTGTCGTGAACGTCTCGATGGTTTCCGGCTGGAGGAACGGGCGCCCGTAGATTCGTCCATCGTTCACGAGCATGCTGGCAAAGTGGGCCAGATCTTCGGCGGTGGAAAAGAGCCCGGCGTTTGCGGAGACGCCGCCCATGTCGCGCGCCATGGGGTCGTGGACGCTGCCCTGGTACAGCGTGCCGGTCGTGTCGGTCGTCGGCACAGACCGGGAGTCCTGCGTGTCGACGGATCGGAAGCCGGTGTCGTCCATGCCGAGCGGATCGAAGATCTCCTCCTCGCAGAACGTCTCGAAGTCCTGCCCCGACTGTGCTTCGACGATCTGCATGAGCGTGATCATGTTGAGCCCACTGTAGCGCGACTCCGTGCCCGGCTCGTACTGGAGGTCCTGCGCCATAATCGTGTCCACGATGGCCTGCGGCGAGGGGCCACGCTCCTCCGGACCGAGGTACGGTTTGAGGCCGGACGCGTGCAGCAGAAGCTGGCGGACGGTCACCTCGTCTTTTCCGTTCTGCCCGAAGTCTGGCAGATAGCGGACCACGGGGGCATCCAGCTCGATATCTCCCCGCTCGTAGAGCGTCATCACGGCTGTTGTTGTGGCCACGACCTTCGTCAGCGACGCCAAGTCGTAGCGGGACTGCGGCGTGGCGGTGCGCTTCGCATCGAACGTATGGTAGCCGATGCCGTCCAGCTTCGCGATCGTCTGCCCTCGTCCCACAGCCACCGCAGCCCCCGGGAAGGCACGCTCGACGACCTTCGTGTGCAGCAGGGAGTCGACGCGGCGGAGGCGCTTCTCCTCCATCCCGACCGCCTCGGGGACATCCGCGCGGGGCGCCTGCTGCGGAAGCGGCTGCCCGGCCCCGTAGTCAAACTGGTCCGGGATGGTGATGGGCAGCCGTCCGGGCGTGCCGCTCTGCCCGATCAGGGCCTGCGCGGCGGCCGTCTGCGAACTGCGGTTCGTGCCGTACGCCGTGAGGACGGCGGGCGGAAGCGCGTCGAGCGAGCCGGTGACGTACGGGTTCCCGAACGACGTGAGAAGGGCGGGCGTGTCGCGCTGCAGGAGGCGGTCCAAGAAGACGCCGTGCCGCTCCGGCAGCCCGATGCGTCCGCTGTACGCGCTGACACGCAAGAAGGAGCCGACCACCACGCGATCGTGTTTCGAGGCTGCGTCCAGCACCTCACGGTAGTCGGTGGAGTCGGAACCGGTGTGCAAGCGGCGAACGGTCATGGATTCCACAGCGCCCCCCGACCGCAGCGTGCGGAGGAATGTGCTACCGACGTCCGGGTCGTCCCGGTCGTTGAGCGTAACCGCGAGCACGCGGTGCTTCTGCGGCGGCATCATTGGGACGAGGCTGCTGTCGTTGCGCAGGAGCGTCAGGGACCTGCGTGCGATGACGTCGCCCAGCACCTGCGACCGGCGGGCCGCCACCGTCCGGCGCGTCGTTGCGGGATCGACCGTGCGCGACCGATGGAGCCCGAGCCGCTCCTTGGTCTCCAGAATGCGACGCACAGACCGGTCGATCTGAGCCTCCGTGATCCGGCCGCTGTCCAGTGCACGCAGGAGGGCGTCGCGGGCGAGCCGCGGATCTTCGGACATGAGCAGCACGTCGGCGCCGGCCTCGAACGCGCGGACTGCGGCCTCGCCCGTGCCGAAGCCGCGCGTCACGCCCTGCATGTCCAGCGCGTCGGTCACGATGAGCCCGTCGAAGCCCATCTCGTCGCGCAGCAGTCCGGTCGTGATCGGCGGCGACAGCGTGGCGGGGACGGTCGAGTCGGGCTCCAGCGCCGGCAGCGCGAGGTGCCCCGTCATGACGCTGCTCGCCTCCGCGTCCAACGCCGCACGGAACGGGACCAGCTCCAGCGAGTCGAGGCGGGCGCGGTCGATCCGCAGGACGGGCAGCGCGAGGTGCGAGTCGGTGTCGGTGTCACCATGACCCGGAAAGTGTTTGAGCGTGGCGAGGGCACCGGCCGACTCGATGCCTCGGACGAAGCGCGACGTCATGCCGGCCACCAGGTCCGGCCTTTCTCCGTAGGAGCGGACGTTGATGATCGGGTTCTCCGGATTGTTGTTAACGTCGGCCACCGGGGCGTACACCTGATGCACCCCGAGGGCCCGCGCCTCCCGCCCCGTGACGCGGCCCGCCAGGCGCGCAAACTCCGAGACGCGCGTTGCTCCTACGGCCATGGCCGGCGGCAACGTCGTCGAGCGGTCGATGCGCATGCCGGCGCCCCATTCCATGTCCTGCGACATCAGCAGCGGCAGCGCAGCGTGCTTCTGCAGCACGTTGGCGCGGTCGGTCTGTGCCATCGGCGTGCCGAGCCCGAAAATGATGCCCCCGAGATGGAACGTCTCCACCAAGTCGATCGCCCGCTCGAATCGCGGGTGGCCGGCGTTCTGAAAGCGACCCGTCACGCGGATCACGAACAGCTGCCCGATCTTCTCCTGCGTCGTGAGAGTGTCGAGCACGGTTTCGGTCCAGGACACGGAGGGGGCTGGCGACGTCTCCGGGGAGGCGGTCGGCCCCGAGCCGGCGCACGCGGCGATCAGCAGGGGAACCCCGACGAGCAGGGACAAGACAAACGAGGTGCGTCGGTTCATCGGTGGAGGCTGAAGTTGAGTGCAAGTCAGGAGAAAATCGGCCGGCCAGCGCTTCGAGGTCGCCGTTCTATGGCCCTGTCGGAGCTGAGCTCCGACCCTCGGGCAGTCGCTGCGCGGCACCGCTCCAAGAAAGAGAGTGGCACTCCGACAATATGGGCCCTGCTCGGGATGGATGAAACCGCGCGTCGAAATTCCCTCCCAATCGACCCAATGCCAGCCTCGCGTTATGCGGTTCGCGGGCCACGTGTCTAATGGGTACGCGTCCGCTCGTTTGGCCGACCGACGACCATGGCTGCCCGCTTGCCCGCCCGCCTGTCCACGCCGCCTCCGGTTCACCTCTACACCGTAGACGGCATTCGCGTGGCCGTCACGGTGCACGAGCCGGCGCCCAACCCCGCCTCGGTGCCGGAAGCCTTCGTGCAGGATCTGTGGAAGGAGCAGCGGTACGACCCGGTCGGCCTGCGCACAACCGACGACCGCCGCGTGCAGGTCTTCGACCCAGGGCGCCCCAACACCGACGCCGGCCCGGACTTTTCGAACGCCCACGTCCGCATCGGAGAGATCGAGTGGCGCGGCGACGTGGAGGTCCACGTCACTTCCGGCGGCTGGATCGAGCACGCCCACGATACCGACGCACGCTACAACAGCGTCGTCCTTCACGTCACGCTGCAAGCCGACGCGTGGACGGGCAGCCTGCACCGCGAGGATGCCTCTCCGCTTCCGGAGGTGGTCGTGCTCCCGCATGTCGAAGCGCCGCTGCGGCCCCTGCTGCATGCCTTCCACACGCGCCCCGACGACGCCCTGCCGTGTGCTTCTCGGTGGGACGTCGTGCCATCTTCGG
>CAYFSC010000228.1:0-3941 GCA_964345695.1 uncultured Rhodothermales bacterium
GAGGCCTGTGCTTCTCTCCTTCACGGCCGCCCGTCGATTCAGCCCGCCGATTGGTCGAACCTATGGCGCGTTGATCGAAAGCCGAAGACATCGAAGCGGGAAGCGCCTACGTTGGGGCGTGCATATAGTCCGTATGGAACCCAACCCCCACATGGCTTCCGACATGGATCGCTCGCCTTCCGCGACGTCCCCGCCCGCTCTCGTCCCTTTATCGTCGACCCCGGCTCTGACTGCGCCTGCGGCGCGTCTTCGAGCCGTTCGTTCGCCGGTCCCCTTCCTGCGCGTCTCCCCAAGCGGAGCGGCGTCCATCGGGGTGGTGCGTGTCCCGTTGCGGTTTCTCTCTGTGCTCGCCCCAGTCCACAGGGCGTAACTCTTGCTCGCGTGTGCATCCGTCGGTCCCCCACCCCGTCGCTCTTCCCATGGCCACCGTCCTGCTCATTGACGACAACACCGCCCACCGGGCCTCCATCCGTCGCATGCTGGAGGCCCGCGGGCATGTCGTGGACGTTCTCCCGGACGGGCGTCGTGCGCTGGAGCGCTGCCGCGCCCGGCCGTTCGACCTCGTCATCACCGACCTCATCATGCCCGGGCAGGAGGGCATCGAAACGATCCGGCGGCTGCGCCGGGCAGAGGTGAACGTGCGCATTATCGCCATTTCAGACGAAGGCCATCACACCCACGGCGCCTTCTACCTGCGCATCGCCCGGCTGCTCGGTGCCGACGAGACTTTCGTCAAACCCCTCCGCGACGATCCGTTGCAGGCCTGCATCGAGGATCTGCTGGCGTCTCCGGCCGATTCCAGCGATGCGCCTGCCGCCTCCCCGCCCAGCGCCGACGACCTGCAACTTCGCCCCTCCGACACGTCCGCCCGGCGCGACGATCTGCCCCGCGAGGAGCGCCCTCCTCGCACCACGCAACACCCCTTCTCGCAGTCGTCCTGCTAGGCCGTTGATCCTGTGGCCGAAGGCTGCGCGGAGCACCCGGATTTTCTTTCTGCGCGGGGATTCGTTTCTTACGTGTCGACGTCCGGCCGAGAAGCTTCCGTCCCGGCACTCACGCTTCCCCCCTCGCCATCTCTCTTTTGCCATGCCCCTGCGTCCGTTGCTTCGCCACCTGTGCCTGTTTGCGCTCCTGCTGGCCGTGCCGGCCGTCGGTTGGGCGCAGCAGAAAGAACCGCTGACCCACGACGCCTACGACGAATGGAACGAGATCGAGGAGGAAGCGATCTCCGACGACGGGCAGTGGGTGCTGTGGTCGGCCGCGCCTCGGGATGGCGACGCCGTGCTCACCGTGAAGCATGCCGATCGTGGAACGACCCGTACGGTGGAACGCGGCGAGAACGCGCAGTTTGCGGCGGGTACGCGGTTTGTCGTCACCCACATCCAGCCGCCCGTCGACTCGGTGGACGCCGCCAAGCGCGAGGATGTGCCCGAGGCCCAGCAGCCGAAGCCGTCTCTCGGCATTGTGGCGCTCAACGACGGCTCGGTGACGCGCATCGACCGGGTCCAGTCGTACCAGTTGCCGGACGACGAGGGCGACTGGGTCGCCTACCACCGCATTCCGGAGCCGGACACGTCCGACGCAGAGGAAAACGGTGACGCTGAGAAGGACGCACCGCTTGTCGTGCGTCACCTGCCGAGCGGCGCCGAGCACACCGTGGAGCACGCGACCGGCTACACGATGGCGAACGACGCCTCTCGTATTCTGGTGACCACAGCGGCGGACTCGGTGAACGGTGTCTCGTCCGGCCTTCATGCACTCGCGCTCCCCGACGACGGCAGCGCCCCCGAGCGCACGACGCTCCACGAAGGGGCCGACGAGTACCCGCAGATGGCCATCTCGGACGGCGACGACCGCGTCGGCTTCCTCGTGCCCGACACCTCAGCCGCTCGCGGTGCCCACACGCTCCATTACTGGACGCCCGCGCAGGACGCCCCCGAGCCCGCCGTTACGCCCGGTGCCGACGCGCTGCCCGACGGCTGGATCGTGAGCGAGCACGGTGCGCTGTCCTTCTCCGACAGTGGCGCGCGCCTGTTCTTCGGCACCGCGCCGGAGCCGCCCACGCCGGAGCCCGACACGCTGCTCGACAAGGAAAAGGTGGAGGTCGACGTGTGGCACTGGAAGGACCCGTACCTCCAGCCGATGCAGAAGGAGCGAGCCGACGAAGCGGAGGAGCAGACCTACGTGGCGATGTACGCCCCGACGGACGGACGCACGCTCCAGATTGGCACGGAGGCTGTGCCCGCGATCACCATCGGCGACGAGGGCGACGCTGAGTGGGCGATGGGCGTCACGAATCGTCCGTACCGGCAGGCGCTGTCGTGGGACTGGCCCCCGGCCTACGACGCGCACCTCATCAACCTGCAAACCGGGGAGCGGCAGAAGATTCTGGAGAACGTGCAAGACGTCCCGCAACTCTCACCCGCCGCCCAGTACGTGACGTGGTGGGATCGCGAGGAGCGCGCGTGGAAGGGGCTCTCCACCTCTCAGCCGCAGACGCACGCGACGCTGTCGGGCGGGATTCCGCACCCGGTGCACGACCAGTCGCACGACGTGCCGTATCCGGCGGGGCCGTACGGCCTTGCAGGCTGGACGGAAGGCGACGCGCAGGTGCTTCTGTACGACAAGCACGACGTGTGGGCCGTCGACCCGATGGCTCCCGCCGAGGCCTCGTCTGTCACCGACGAGGTGGGCCGCGCGCAGAACCTGGAGTTCCGCTACGCCGCCCTGGAGGACGACCGAGAGCCCGCGGCATGGGGCAACTGGCCGAACGCCGTGAATCCGTCGACGGTGATCCCCGATGAACCGCTGCTCTTCTCGACCTTCAATCGTGAGACGAAAGCCCACGGGTTCTCCCGCGACCGCGTGGGCGCCGACCGCGACCCGCAGGAGCTCGTGATGATGCCGAAGCGGTTCTCTTCCCCAACCCAGGCCGACAATGCCGACCGCCTCCTCTTCACGCGCGAGAGCTACCAGGATTTCCCCAATCTCTGGGTGAGTGGTCCGTCGTTCGGCGACATGAAGCAGGTCAGCGACGTGAATCCGCAGCAGAGCGCGTACCGCTGGGGGACGGTGGAGCAGGTCGAGTGGACCTCGGCTAACGGCGAGCCGCTCGACGGGCTGCTGTACAAGCCGGAGAATTTTGATCCGTCGCAGCAGTACCCGATGATCACGTACTTCTACGAGCAGTACTCGGATCGCCTCCATTCGCACTATGCCCCGCAGCCGCACCGGTCGATCATCAACTTCACGTTCTACGCAAGCCGCGGCTACCTCGTGTTCGTGCCCGACATTCACTACGAGGAAGGATACCCGGGCGAAAGCGCCATGCAGTCCGTGATGCCGGGCGTGACCTCACTCATCGAAAAAGGCTTCGTGGATCGCGAGAACATCGGGGTGCAGGGGCACAGCTGGGGCGGCTACCAGATCGCGTACATGGTGACGCGCACAAACTTGTTCGCCGCTGCCGAGGCCGGGGCGCCGGTCTCCAACATGGTCAGCGCGTACGGCGGCATCCGGTGGGGGAGCGGCATGAGTCGCATGTTCCAATACGAGGACACGCAAAGCCGGATCGGTGGCTCGCTGTGGGACATGCCGATGCGCTACCTCCAGAACTCGCCCATCTTCTGGGCCGACCGCATCGAGACGCCCCTTCTCATGATGCATAACGACCACGACACGGCCGTGCCCTGGGAGCAGGGCATCGAGCTCTTCGTGGCGCTGCGGCGCCTGGGCAAGCCGGCGTGGCTCATCAACTACAACGATCAGCCGCACTGGCCGCAGACGCCCGCCACCATTCTGGACTGGACGACGCGCCTGCAGCAGTACTTCGACCACTACCTGAAGGACGCCCCGGCCCCCGTTTGGCTGAAGGAGGGAGTGCCTGCCGTCAGGAAAGGCCACACGCTCGGGATGGAGCCGGCAACATCGGGGGAATAATT
>CAYFSC010000229.1:0-1265 GCA_964345695.1 uncultured Rhodothermales bacterium
TCTTCATCGCTCTGCTTCTCGCCGCGCCTGCCCACGCGCTTCCCGATGTCCCGCCCGACAGCAGTGACACGCCGGACGCTCCGCCGGCGGCCACGGAGGGCGACGCCTCCATCGATCCGCTGCCAGGTTCCTGGCCAGAGGCCCGGTCGGCCGTTACGCGGCACGCCGACGACTACGTGGGCCTCGACGACGCGACGGCCGTGTACGAGCAGGAATCGCTCGTGTACCGCACGCCGCCCGCGTTCCGCTACAACCGCGCGGAGGGGCTTGTCGTGGGCCTTCAGCGCGAGCCGCTGTCGCTCGACAACGAGGACGAGGCCAAGCTGTACGGCCAGTTCGGCTACGCAACGGCGCTGAGGGACATTCGGTACACTGTGGGGCTGGAGAGCCGCCTCTACCGAGAAAATGCGACGGCCCTCAAGGTCGGCGTGGCATACCAGAAGCAAACGATCGCGCCGGATCGGTGGAAGACCTCGTGGGCCGAGAACTCGGGCGTCGGGATCGGCTTCGAGTACGACTTCTTCGACTACTACGAGGCCGAAGGGGTCACTGCGTATGCCTTGCAGACGCTCCCGGCGACGCTTCGCCTGACGGCCGGATTTCGCTCCGAGGACCACCGCACGCTGGCCAAGAACACGGACTGGTCGGTCTTCGAGACGGGCCGTTTCCGCCCCAATCCCGCCGTCGATGAGGGACGGCTGGAGGCGGTGTTCGCCAGCCTGACGGGTGGAACGATCCGCGACCGCGAGGACCTTCCGTCCGGCGCTGCATTCCGCGTGAGCGTCGAGCGCGGCAGCGCCCTTGGTGACGCCTCGGCCTACACCCGCGTGGAGGGCGATGCCCGCGGCTTCCTCCGCCTGACAACCGACACGCGCCTCGGCCTGCGGGTTCGTGGCGGCTCCGTCACGAGCAACGCCCCGCTGCAGAAGCAGTTTACCCTCGGCGGGATCGGCTCGGTGCGGAGCTTCGAACAGAACGCCTTCCGCGGGGCGAACACGCTCCTGGCCAATGCGGAATACATCATCGACGGCGCCACCGTGTTCGACGACGTGCTGGATGATCTCTTCGTGACGGCCTTTGCCGACGCGGGATGGGTCGGTGCCCCCGGCGAGCGGTTCCGCACGGAGGACGTGCTGCCGTCGGCCGGTTTCGGCATTGGCCTGGACGAGCGGTCGGTGCGGCTCGACGTGTCGTGGCCGCTGCGGGACGTGCCGGGCGCCGACTCGGGGCCGTCGCTCTGGTTGCGCTTTACGCCCACCTTCTGA
>CAYFSC010000229.1:1365-2670 GCA_964345695.1 uncultured Rhodothermales bacterium
CGCTCCTCTTGTGGGGGCTCATGCTCTGTCCCGATGCACGCGCGCAGCCCAGTGCCGCTTCGGCGTCCGGATCGTCCGACACCACGCAGGTCGCGGTGCCAGACAGTCTGCCGGACCGGGCCCGGACGCTTGCGGCCTCGCAGGTAACTGCGTTCGGAGACAAGCAGTCTACGTATCGTCCGTACCGGCAGGAGCCGTCGGTCTACCTGTCGGCCCCGGCATTCCGCTACAACCGCGTGGAGGGCGCGGTCGTCGGCGTGCAGCGCGGACCCCTGTCGTGGACGGGATCGCCGCCCGTGTCGCCGTTCGGGCAGATCAGCTATGCGCTCGGACTGCGAGAGTGGCGGGCCGTGCTCGGCCTGGAGGCTCGGATCGTGGCGCCCCCCTCCGCAGCCGACGGCTACGGACTGAAGGTTGGCGCGCACGTGGCGCACACGACGGCCACAGAGGACGATTGGAAGCAGTCGTGGGAGGCGAACTCCATTTCAGCGCTCCTCTTCGGCCAGGATCTGTTCAACTACTACGCCCTGCGCGGCGTCACGGCCTACGTCGTGCAGCGCTTCTCGCCGCAGCTTCAGGTGACCGTCGGGGGCCGCTGGGCCGAGCACGACCGCCTCGCTCGAACGACGACGTGGGCGCTTCTGGACGACCGAACGCCGCGGCCCAATCCGCCGGTTGACGCGGGAGAGATTCGCACGATGCTCGTCACCGTCGAGGGCGGACGTCTCACGCGACGATCCGAGCGGCGCTCGGTGGGAACGATTGCACGGATGCACGCTGAGATCGGGCACGGCTTCGGCGCGGAGCTGGCGTACAACCGCTTCGTGGTCGACGTGCAGACGTACCAGGCCGTGAGCCGCTCCGTCAACCTGAACCTGCGCGGACGCGCGGGCCTCACCACCCGTGCCGCTCCCGTGCAGATGCAGTTTCGGCTCGACGGCGTACGCGGCCTCCGTACGTTCGAACCGTCGGTGCGCGCCGAGGAGCGCCTGCTTCTGGGCAGTGCGGCATGGGTGTGGCACGACGTGCCGATCGCCGACTGGATCGGTCGCGCACAGCTTCAGGCGTTCGGCGATCTCGGCTGGATCGGCAACGACGCCCCGCCCGACGGCGAGACCTTTGCGTTTGTGGGCGTGGGCGCGAGCCTTTTCGACCGCGTCGTCTCCGTCGAACTCGCGTGGCCTCTCCACGCCACACCGGAGCGTACACACCCGAACGGGCGGCCGCAGGTGACGCTGAAGGTGAATCCGCTGCGGTGAGAGGCGTGTGGAGGAATGGGAGCGGCGTACCTCCACACCTCCATCC
>CAYFSC010000229.1:2770-3840 GCA_964345695.1 uncultured Rhodothermales bacterium
TCCACACCTCCATCCCTGAACGAAGCTCGCGGAGTTCGTATTAGTCGGCCCCGGTCGAGCCGAAGCCGCCGCCTCCGCGCACGGTGTCCTCCAACGCGTCCCGCTCTTGCCACGAGACGGTCGCGTGCCGGGCCACGACCATCTGCGCGATCCGCTCGCCGCGCTCGATGGGAAACGGCTCCGGGCCGTGGTTAACGAGCAGCACCTTCACCTCGCCCCGATAGTCGCTGTCGATGGTTCCGGGACTGTTGAGCACCGTCACCCCGTGCTTGTACGCCAGGCCGCTGCGCGGGCGAATTTGCGCCTCGTATCCGGCCGGAAGCGCGATCTTCAACCCGGTCGGCACGAGCGTCCATTCGCCGGGCTCCACCGTCGTTGGATCGTCGTCCGGAACCGCCGCGCGAAGGTCCACACCCGCGCTCAGGGTGGTCTCGTGCGTTGGAAGATCGAGGCCCTCGGCGTGGTCGAGGCGCTGAACAGGGAGAGAAACGTCGTCCATGAGTCGGTGGCGTGAACTGATCGTTGGTGGAATCGAACGCCCGCCAACATGCGAAGCACGCCCCCCAACCGCAGCCACGCCGCACAGATCTTCGGATGAAATCCGCAAAGGAGAAGACAACGGGCGACCGAACCCGCGCCGTCCAACCCCATCGCCCGACTCGTCTGCACGCTGCCATTCGCCCACACGCCCTCTCGCCCACGCGAAGACCTCGCCCACACGCGAACGGGGACGCCCCCGTCCGGAGACGCCCCCATTCCCACATCCCCAATCGTGCGATCCCGAGTCACTCCACGTCACCCATGAGCGGCTTCACGAACGGCGAGGCGAGGAGCCCCACAATGCCGCCCCCGCCCACGATCAGCGCGACCGACCAGAACAGGCTACTCGGCGCGAGCGTTTCGAGTTGCCCGGCGATGAGACCGGCAAAAAGGTTTCCGAGCGCCGCCGCGACAAACCAGATGCCCATCATCTGCCCCACGCGGTCCTCCGGCGCGAGCTTCGTCATCGACGAGAGGCCAACGGGCGACAGCGCGAGCTCCCCGCACGTGTGCAGGAAGTATGTCACGAT
>CAYFSC010000230.1:0-2111 GCA_964345695.1 uncultured Rhodothermales bacterium
TCCATGAAGCGCTCGCCCTCGGAGTTTCGTAAGATCCCGCCCTCCCCGCGGGCGCCCTCGGTGATAAGAATGCCGAGGCGGTAGAGCCCGGTGGGGTGGAACTGGACGAACTCCATGTCCTCCAGCGGGATGCCGTTGCGCAGCATGATCGACATGCCGTCGCCGGTGCCGGCGTGGGCATTGGAGGTGGTCTTAAACGCGCGCCCGTATCCGCCGGTGGCAAAGCAGACGATCTTGGCGTGGAAGGTGTGGATTTCGCCCGTCAGAATTTCGTAGGCGACCACGCCCGAGACCTCGCCGTCGTCGTTGCGAATGAGGTCGAGCACCTGAAACTCGTCGTAGAACCGAACGCCCTGCTTCGTGCACTGGTCGTAGAGCGTGTGCAAGATCGTGTGGCCGGTGCGGTCGGCGGCGTGACAGGCGCGGCGCACGGGGGCTTCCCCGAAGTTGCGGGTATGCCCGCCGAAGCGGCGCTGCGAAATCTTGCCCTGCTTGTTGCGGCTGAACGGGACGCCATAGTGCTCCAGCTCGTAGACGGTGCGGGGGGCGTCCTTGCAGAGCGCCTCGATGGCGTCCTGGTCGCCGAGGTAGTCGCTGCCCTTGACCGTGTCGAAGGCGTGCCACAGCCAGTGGTCTTCCTCCTCGTTGCCGAGAGCGGCAGCGATGCCCCCCTGAGCAGCACCGGTGTGAGAGCGAAGCGGGTGCAGCTTCGAAACGACGGCAACGTCTGCGCCGCCTTCTCGGGCGTACAGGGCCGACATCAGCCCGGCACCGCCAGCGCCAACGACGACGACGTCATGCGTAAAAGTCATAGCGACAGAGTGCGTTGATCAAGTCGGTGGATGAAGTCCGCAGTGCGGAGTGTGGGGTCTCGGAGGCGCAGGACTCGAGAATGCCAAGCTCGAAAGCTTCGGTGCCGAGTCTGCGGTCCGGAGGGCAAGGCCGAGCCCGTCACCAGCCGGCCGTAATGACCGAGTAGAGGCCGATGACGAGAAGGATGGCCGCGAGCGACCAGGAAAGCACGCGAGCGACGACGCGGCCCATGGGATTGCGGATGTAGTCGGTCATTACGTTGTTGAGGCCGTAGAACCCGTGGTGCAGCGCCACGATGAGGAAGAGGATGTTAAAGCCTTTCCAGAGCACCGCGTAGACCGGGTCGGCGAGGCGCTGCATCACGACCTGGTAGGGCGTAACGGCCGCATCGGCCCCCAAGCGGGCCTTCACGCCCGCCTGTGCTTCCTCCGGGTAGGTGGGCAGCTCGCCCTGCTCCGCCACCACTTCCGTCGTGACCGACGCAACCTGGTGGTCGTAGTGCTGCACCCAGAAGTGGGTGATGAGCATGAAGACGAGAAACGTGCCGGTGATGCGGTGCAGAAACCAGTTGACGGCGTTGGACTTCGAGCGAGCCATGAGATCGGCAGGGTTGCAAACGGTCGGACAGTGAAAACGGCGCCAGGCGGACCTTCGAACGAGCGGAGGCCCGCCGAGTCCGTCGATTAAGCGCCAAAGTACTCAACAAGAGCAGCGATCGACGGGTAGCCGCCCACGCCGATGAGCACGAGGGCCACGGCGCCGAGCGTCCAGAAGAGCTTCTTCTGGTTGGGGCTCCACCCGAGGAAGTCGATGAGGACGATGCGCAGGCCGTTCATGGCGTGATACACAACGGCCGCGAGAAGCAGAAACTCCCCGACCTTAAAGATCGGCTGGTGGTATTTGGCGATGAGGGCGTTGAAAGCATCCGGGTCGGTCAGCGACTTCAGTCCCCAGATGTGGATGACGAGGTACACGACGAGCGCGACGCCGCTGAGGCGATGGGCCATCCAGGCAAACATCCCGGTTCGGATGCGGTAGCGCTGAAAGCGGCCCTCGTCTTCGATGGTGGCCGTGTCGGCGGCTCCGTTGGTGGCGGCGGAGCGCTCTGCGGTTTCAACTGCCATGACAGGGAGAGATTTGATGATGCAACGAGAGCGGCAGCACGGAGAGAAGGTCGTCGCCGCGTGTGTAACTACGGTATGACGGACCCCGGGCAAGGTTTCACGTGGAGGGGAGACAGGCCCGCGTTTTCTCCGCGCGCTTCGGGTCTGCAAAATGTCCCCGAAACGTCCCCGAAA
>CAYFSC010000230.1:2211-3743 GCA_964345695.1 uncultured Rhodothermales bacterium
CCGGAAGAGGCGTCGTTTTACCGCTCGCTAACGGGAACAAACGTTTTGTCGCGCTCCCCGACGTACTCGGCGCGGGGGCGGATGAGGCGGTTGTCCGACCACTGCTCGAGCAGGTGCGCCGTCCAGCCGGCCGTGCGGCTGAGAGCGAAGATCGGGGTGAAGAGGTCCGGATCCAGGCCGAGCATGTAGTAGGTGGAGGCGCTGAAGAAATCGACGTTGGGGTCGATGTCCTTGTCCTCCCGCATCGTGTTCATGATTTCGATGCTGTAGTCGTACCACTTGCGCTGGTCGCGCTCCTCGCTGAGATCCTCAACCATGTCGCGCAAGATGGCGGCCCGGGGATCCATCGTCTTGTAGACGCGGTGTCCGAAGCCCATGACCTTCTCGCCCTTCGAGAGCCGGTCGCGGACATACGTGGCGGCGTCCTTGTCGGTGGCGTCAATGTCCATCAGCATGCGCATCACCTCGCGATTGGCGCCGCCGTGGAGCGGACCCTTCAGCGCACCGATGGCTCCCGTAACGGCCGAGTAGATGTCCGACAACGTCGAGCCGATGACCCGGCCGGTAAACGTGGAGGCGTTCAGGCCGTGATCGGCGTGGAGGACGAGGCAGACGTCAAAGGTCCGCTCGGCGGCGTCGCCGGGCTTTTCGCCGTTGAGCATGTAGAGGAAGTTGTAGGCCATCGAGCCGTCGTTGAGCGGCTCCACAGGCTCCTGCCCCTTGCGGATGCGGTCGAAGGCGGCAATGATCGTCGGGATGCGGGCCAACAGGCGCGTGGCTTTCCGGCGGTTGGCCGCAGGCGCCATTTCCTCGGTCTCCCGATCGTGGAAGGAGAGGGCCGAAACCGCTGTGCGTAGGACCGCCATCGGGTGGGCGTCGTCCGGCGCGTTGCGGAGGATGTCGAGGACGGGAGCCGGCAGCGTGCGCTCAGAACGAAGCTGCGAGCGCAGAGTGTCGAGTTCGCTCTGCGTCGGCAGTTCGCCGTTCCACAGAAGGTGGATGACCTCCTCGAACGTCGCGTGCTCAGCGAGGTCTTCGATTCCGTACCCGCGGTAGACGAGCTCGCCTTTCTGCCCGTCGATGTACGAAAGCTCCGACTCCAGGGCAATGACGCCTTCGAGCCCGCGCGCCTTGATGGGCGCTTCTCTGGTCTGATCAGCCATAATTGTAGAAGTTCGATGTCAAAAGTCAGTTCGTGCGGCGCGTCTCCGCGTCCGTTCGCACTGCTGTTCCCGCAGTCCAGACGCAGCCAGGGGACAGGGCCCAACAGCTAGGGCCCAGAACCCAGACGAGAGCGACTGCCCATCCCCACGAAGGCCGCTATTCGGGAGCAAGCCGATCTTGTCAGCCGGCCGTGCCGGCCGTCGGGACGGAAAAGAACCATCGCGTGCCCGCGCCCAGAGGAGAAGACGGTCGTGCCCGCCAGCATCTTCGCAGCGGGCTTTTGAGAGCGGCAGGCTCGAGGGCGAGGACGAGAGGCCGAAGAAGCACTCGGTCTCGGAAGCACTCGGTCTCGGAAGCACTCGGTCTCG
>CAYFSC010000231.1:0-3631 GCA_964345695.1 uncultured Rhodothermales bacterium
TGCGTTCGAACCACACAAGGCGGTTGAGATACAACGCGGTTGAGATACAACGCCGTTCATCGCACGCTGCACCGTTCTCCCATCCCGTTCCCGACTGCCATGAGCCGTTCCCGCACGCACGAAATTCCGCCCATCTCGGGCGAGCTCGAAGAGGTCATGACGCTCGAGCAGTTCATCCTCGATCAGCAGGCCAGGTGGCCGCACTCGACCGGGTCGTTCTCGCGACTCATTCGCGACATCAGCGTCGCGGCTAAGATCATCAACCGCAACATTCGCCGCGCGGGACTGCTCGACGTCATCGGTGAAACGGGAACGGTCAACGTGCAGGGCGAGGTACAGAAAAAGCTCGATGCCATCGCCGATCAGGAACTGACGCGTGCCCTGCGCCGCGGCGGCGAATGCTGCCTCATCGGGTCGGAGGAGCAAGCCGAGACGGTGCCCATCTCGTCCCGCGTTGACGCCGAGAGCAAGTACGTCATCTACTTCGACCCGCTGGACGGCTCGTCGAACACGGGCATGAACGTGTCCGTCGGCACCATCTTCAGCATCTACCACCTGCCCGACGACTACGACCCCAACGACGTGCTCGAGGTTGCCCTGCAGCCGGGTACCGAACAGGTGGGGGCCGGGTACGTGGCGTACGGATCGTCCACCATGCTCGTCTATACAGCGGGCGACGGTGTGAACGGCTTCACGCTCGATCCCTCCATTGGCGAGTTCCTGCTGTCGCATCCCGATCTTCGCATCCCGGGCTCGGGCCAGACCTACTCGATCAACGAGGCCGACGAGGCCGACTTCTCGGACAACCTCATGGCCTACCTGCGCTGGCTGAAGCGGAAGGACCCAGAGACGGGCAAGCGGCTGCGGGCCCGCTACATCGGCTCCTTCGTGTCTGACTTCCACCGCAACCTGCTTACGGGGGGCGTCTACGTCTATCCGGCTTCGGAGGCGAATCCGAACGGTAAGCTGCGGCTCATGTACGAGGCAAATCCGATGGCGATGATCGTCGAGCAGGCCGGCGGGGCCGCCACCGACGGCACCCGTCGCATTCTGGATCTGGAGCCCGATGATCTGCATCAGCGCACCCCGCTTTACATCGGAAGCCGACCGCTCGTGGAAGCGGCCCACGCTTTTCTGTCCGGCGAGCCGGAACGCGTCGACGGGCATCCTCGATCGTGAAGCGGCGGCAACTCTCACGCTCCGACCGGCACGAAATCGTTGCGGAGGCATTCATAGCATTGGTCTCACGTGCTGCTTCTCGTCCGATCTGCGCCGCGTATGCTCGACGCTGGTCCGCGCCCGGTCTCGCCCGTCGAAGTGCCCGCCGACGACATGGTGGTTCCCGACACCACCGACCTGGCCTTCGAAGGATGGTCGCCCGAGGCGTTCGGGATTCTTGATCGCCTGCGGGAGACGCCACACATCGAGCAGTATCGAAAAGAGAAGCCAGGCGTAACGGACGACCTTAAAGATCCGTTCAAGCGATACCGCGACGATCTGGTGGTCCACTGGGTGCTGCCCAACCGCCTGGACCTGGAAACGGAACGCAACGTGTTCAGCCGTCTGCTGAAAAACGACTTCGGTGCCGGGGGATGTCACGACAACCTGTGGATGGCCTTCTACCGCCCGCACACAAAACGGCTCAAGGACGTGCAGGTGTCCCATCGCATTTCGCCCGACGGCTTCGACGTGGGGCTTTACGTGGGCGCCTACGCGACCGACCTGCTGGCCGAAGCGCAGCGTCGCATCGAGCAGGCCCCCGATACCTTCCTGCGCCACGTCAATCCGCTGCTGCGCCAAGAGGGATGGACGATGAGGAGCCACAAGGGCTCGGGCCAGCGCAAGAGCCGCGAGCGGTTTCGTGCACCGCTCGACCGAGTGCCCGACGCGTTCGTGGTGGCTGACGGCATCGGCCTCCGGTGCCGGTTCCCGCGCGACGAGGTTCTGGCATGGGGACCAGGTCTCGTCTCAAACGCGATTGAGGCGGTCCTTTCGCTATGGCCGGTCTACCGGTTCTATCTGGCGGAGGCCTGAGACGTCTCCGGACGCCGTGACCACAGGGGAATCAGACGAGCGGCACAAGTGGCGACGACTCTTCCCGCAGCGGAGGCAGGAAACTCGGCGCTTCGGCGTCCGTCCTTCCTCCTGCATTCTCTGTGTCCGTTGCTTTCGGGAACGCCATGTCGAAGCCCACACCCCTCGTCTGTCCGATCCAGCATCGTGCCCGCGTGCAGCCGCAGACCCCGGCCCTGGTCACCCCCGAGTCGCAGTGGACCTATGCGCAACTGAGCCGGGCAATCGCGGCCACGACCGAACGCCTTCGCGACGCAGGCATGGGGCGCGGGTCGCGGATCGCTCTGCACGTCCCGCGCACGGCCAACACCGTGGTGCTCCTCTGGGCTCTCTGGCGGGCAGGGGCCGTGGCCGTTCCGCTGAATCGCCGGTGGCCGCCCGCCGCCGCGATCCAGTCCGCGACGGAGGGAGGCGCCACCGCGTGCGTGACCGACGACGCTGCTGTGGCGCAGGCCGCCCGGAAGACGTTCTCGATGCACACCCTGCAGGGATTGGTAGAAGCAGAGTCTGCCGCTCCGAGCGATCCTGGGTCGCTGGTGCCGATGGCGCTGGATCAGCCCGTGACGGTTGTGTTCACCTCCGGAAGCACCGGCACGCCCAAGGCGGCGCTGCACACGTGGCGCAACCACGTGGCCAGCGCGCTCGGCTCGAATGCCAACATCCCGGTGGAGCCGGGCGACCGGTGGCTGCTGTCGCTGCCGCTGTATCATGTGGGCGGAATCGCCGTCCTCGTGCGCTGCGCGCTGGGAGGCGGGGCAGTCGTGCTGCCGACGGACGCGTCGAGCGTGGGCGACCGCCTGGCGGAGGCGGCCGTCACCCACGCCTCGCTCGTGCCGACACAGTTGCGGCGCCTGCTGGATGCGGACGCGACACACCCGGCCACCATGACCGCCCTTCTCGTCGGCGGCAGTTCCGTTCCGCAGGGGCTTCTCGAAGCCGCGTACGACCGCGGCTGGCCGCTCCACACCACGTATGGGTGCACGGAAATGGCTTCACAGGTAACCACGACGCCGCCGGGTGCCTCCCCCGAAATGCTGGCGACCGCCGGGCGCGTCCTCCCGCATCGCCGCCTGCGCATCGCGGACGACGGCGAGATCCTGGTCGCCGGCAAAACCCTCTTCCGCGGGTATGTTCGCGGAGACGCGGTGCACGACCCGCGCGACGACGAGGGCTGGTTCCATACTGGCGACGTGGGGACGCTGGACGCGCACGGGCGCCTGCGAGTCGAAGGGCGCAAGGATCACATGTTCATCTCGGGCGGCGAAAACGTGCAGCCGGAGATCATCGAGGCAGAACTCGAAGCGCTTCCCACCGTCGAGCGCGCCATTGTCGTCCCCATCGAAGATGCGGAGTACGGACACCGCCCCGTCGCCTTCCTGCGGACGCAGAACACGCCCCTTGATGCCGAGCGCCTGGCTCAGCAACTGGCCGCGACGCTGCCGGGGTTCATGGTGCCGGACACGTTCTTGCCGCTTCCCGAGAACCCGTCGGTGGGCATGAAGACCGACCGAGAAGCCCTCCGCGATCGGGCGCGCACCCAACACCGCACGTAATCGAC
>CAYFSC010000232.1:0-3588 GCA_964345695.1 uncultured Rhodothermales bacterium
CTGATCTGAACAAAAACAGGACGCTTGGTCTCAGGCATCGGAAGCCGCAGAGACCAAGCGCCCTATTTCGCTCCGCGCGGAGGCACTGCGGACTGTGTTTGTGAGAGAGCCAGCCGGCAGTGTCGTCCCGCGGTCATCATGTCCATAACGCTTGCGCTCAGGGAGTGAGCACTTGTCATGAACATAACAACGGCACCAACGTCGATCTGGGGCGCCTGTTTCTTTGGGCTCTTGCTGGCACTCGGCGGGTCGCTCGCGGAGCGGTCCGAGGCCCAGTCTTTCGATCCGAGCGGCTTTGTCAAGTCCGAGTACCTCTACGACACCCGGCAGGTGGTCGCCGCACGGGAGGGCGAATTCCACCTCTATCCGGCCCGCGAATCCGACGTCACCGACACCGACAACTTGGGCGGCTTCTCGTTTTTCTCGCGGCTGGGGCTGGGGATCAATGAGTTGCCCGAAGCGCTCGGCGGAACGGTCACGGGGTACTTCGAGGCCGACTTCTTCGGACCGACCAATGACGAGGTCAGCACCTTCCGTTTGCGTCGTGCCTTCGTCAAGATGGCCTGGGACAACCGTGAGGTGCTCTTCGGCCAGGAGTGGTCTCCGCTCTTTACGCTGGCGGCCTTTCCCCGCACCGTGGCGACGACCACCGGAGCGCCGTTTCAGCCGTTCGCCCGGCAGCCGCAGATTCGTCTCACGCTCAAGCCGGGGGCCCTCCGTCTCATCGGGGCCGCCGCCTGGCAGCGTGATGCGTTCGTCGACATTGCGTTTGACGGCACGCCTGGTGTCAAACAGCAACAGTTCGCGGCCCTTCCGGCGTGGCACGGGCACGTGCAGTACCACAGCGACGCCGGCACGGTGATTGGCGGCGGGGCCTACCTGAAAGCGCTGCGCCCGATTGCGACGAACGATCGCTTCTTCACCGGCGCCGTGCAGGGCTACGCGACGATTCCAACGCCGACGGTGGACGTCCGGGCCAAAGCCACGTACGGCGCCAGCCTGACCGATCATTTGATGACGGGCGGATACGTCTACAACATCCGGACCGAGGAATTTCACCCGCTCAACATTCTGTCGACGTGGGTCGACCTGAATGGGAAGGGCACCGTCGCGCCGGGGCTCTACGCGGGCTATCTGATCAACCTGGGAAGCAGCGAGAACGTGAACACGGTGCCGCCGGGCCTCGATTTCATCGGGTCTGTCGTCAACTCCGACGCGACACGCGCGCCGGACATCGACACCCTCTGGCGTTTGGCGCCCCGCCTGAATCTGAACTACGGTGCCGTCCGCTTTGCCCTGGAACTGGAGATCACCTCGGCGCGCTACGCCTCTGCGCAGGACGAGGACTTCGCGCCGTCCGGCGACACCGGGACGGTGACCAACGTTCGGGGAAATGCGACCGTTTTCCTGTTCTTTTAATTCCGCCCTGCTCTTCACGACTGCCTGCGTTCGCCTGAACGCTGTTCTTCACGCACTCGAATCCTCCTACACCATGGCCGACTCTTCCTCACGTGAGATCGACCGCATCACGTACTGGCGGACGCAAATTCGCCGCACTGCCATCCTGCTCCTCGTCTGGTTCGTGGCTGCCTTCGTCATGAGCATCTTCCTGGCCGAGCCGCTGAACAGCTTCCGCTTCGGCGACGTGCCCTTCGGTTTCTGGATGGCGCAACAGGGCAGCATCTTCGTGTTCGTGAGTCTCGTCCTGATCTACACGCTTATGTCCAACCGCCTCGACCGGCAGGCCGGCGTCGAGGAAACCGATGACACAACCTCTGCTGCCGGAGAGGCCCATTAACCGCCCCGCTGCGCCTCTGCGTTTCCGCACATTCAACGCCCTCTTTCCCCATGAGCATCATTGCCTGGACCGCCGTGTGGGTGGTCATCACGTTCTCAGTCTACATTGGAATTGCCGTCTGGAGCCGCGTGGTCGATACGAAAGGCTTCTACGTGGCCGGACAAGGCATTCCAGCCGTCGCCAACGGAATGGCGGTCGGAGCCGACTGGATGAGTGCGGCCTCGTTTATTTCGCTGGCCGGCATCGTCTCGTTCATGGGGTTCGACGGGTCCGTGTACCTCATGGGATGGACGGGCGGATACGTCTTGCTGGCGCTCCTCCTCGCGCCCTATCTGCGCAAGTTTGGTGAGTACACGGTGCCCGACTTTGTGGCGCGACGCTACTACTCGAAAACCGCGCGCGTCGTGGCAGCCATCGCGGCGCTCTTCGTGTCGTTTACCTACGTCGCCGGGCAGATGCGGGGTGTAGGCGTCGTCTTTAGTCGCTTCCTTGGTCCCTTTCTCGACCCCCTCGCGTCGGGGCTTGGCGTCGAGGTGCTATCGCTCGGTGTGGTGATCGGAATGGCCATCGTCGCCACGTACGCTGTGGTCGGCGGGATGAAGGGAGTGACGTGGACGCAGGTGGCCCAGTACTGTGTGCTCATCGTCGCGTATCTCATTCCTGCCATCGCCATCGCGATGGAACTGACGGGCAACCCCATTCCGCAGGGCGCCATCGGCGATGTGGTACCGCGGCTGGACCAATTGCAGACGGACCTCGGTCTGGACGCGTACACGGGGCCGTTCGCCAATCTGAGCATGCTCAACGTGTTCTGCATCACGCTCGTCCTGATGACAGGCACGGCCGGACTTCCCCACGTCATCGTCCGCTTCTACACCGTGCGCACCGTGAAGGCCGCGCGGTGGTCGGCGGTGTGGGCACTCGTGTTTATCGCCATCCTATACACGGTGGCGCCGGCCATCGCGATGTTCTCCCGTCTCGAAATCCTGACGTCCTTCTCGGAGCTGGGCGCGCAGGGCATGGCGCAGCAACTCGGATGGATGCAGAGCTGGGCACAGGCCGGACTCATTGAAAGCGGCGGCTGGACGAGCCAGACGACCGTAACCGAAATGCTGAACGGCATCGACCGCGACATCATCGTGCTCGCCACGCCGGAACTCGCCGGCCTCTCGAACTGGGTCGTCGGTCTCGTGGCGGCCGGCGGGCTCGCTGCCGCCCTGTCCACCGCCTCCGGACTTATGATCGTGATCAGCTCGTCGCTCGCGCACGATATCTACGGCGAGATCATCAACCCGAGCGCGTCGGAGCAGAAGCGCCTGCGCATAGGGCGCCTGTCGATCGGCGTGGGCGTGTTCGTCGCCGGGCTCGCGGGCATCTACCCGCCGGGCTTCGTGGCCGAGGTGGTGGCCTTCGCCTTCGGACTCGCCGCCGCCAGCTTCTTCCCGATTCTTGTCCTGGGCATCTTCTGGAAGAAGTGCAATCGGCAGGGGGCCGTGCCCGGCATGATTGTAGGGCTCGCGTTCACGTTCATCATGATCGTGCTCATGCGCATCGATGTGATCACCGAAGGCGCCATCGCCGAGCCTGTCATTGACACGTTCCTGGGCGTCAACGCTGTGGGCATTGGAATTGTCGGCATGATCCTCAACTTCATCGTCACCGTAACGGTCTCACTCAACAGCGAGTCGCCGCCGCAGGAAGTGCAGGATCTCGTGGAGCAGGTACGCTATCCGCGCGAACTCACGCCTGAAGAGCTGCAGGAAGCTGTGGCTTGAGGGCTTCGGCGTGGG
>CAYFSC010000233.1:0-3576 GCA_964345695.1 uncultured Rhodothermales bacterium
AGAACGCCGAACTCGGAACCGGGAGCGCGCCGTGCGAGCGATCACGACGCCATCCGGTCGGCAGCTTCCGGTCCGCCTTCGAGGTGCGAGATGTCGTTGCGCGTCACGAGGCGCCAGTCCGTTCCCTCCTGCACGAGATGCGTGAGGCTCGCCAGGGGGCAGCCGGCCTCCGGCACGTCCCCGAGGAGGCCCTGCAGAACGCCCTGCACGGTGATGCCGTGGCCCACGAGGAGCAGGGAGGCTTCCGGATGGCGCTCCGCGAGGCACCGGGCAGTGGCCCCGATGCGGCGGAACGCCTCGGCCTTCGGCTCGGGAAAGGCAGGACGGGAACACGGCGCGCTCTGGGCTTCGACCCGCTCGAAACGCTCGGCCAGGGTGGGAGGCGAGAGCGGTTCCGGGGCGGCCTCGAACCAGTCCGCGTTGTGCCACTCGCCAAGACCGGGTTCCAGCCGAACGGTATGGCCCGCCACGTCAGCCACCTGATGCGCCGTCTGCACCGCCCGCAGGAAAGGCGACGCGATAACCCTGTCAACAGACAGCGACGCCACCCGGTGCCCGAGCGCATGGGCCTGCTCCACGCCGTCTGCCGACAGGCCGGGATCATGCGGACGGTCGGCCGAGGCGTGCCAGTCGGGGTCCACAAAGTCCTGCCGATTGCCGTGGCGGGCGATCCAAATCGAGCGCATGCGTCGTGCAAAACCAACGAAAACAGAGCGACGCCGGAAGAAACCGGCGGATGCAATGCATATACTGCGGGCTCTCGTCCCTGTTGACGCATTCTCTGCCAAAGATGATACGCCGCTGTACCCCACTGCTCGTCGCTGCCCTGCTGATGGGAAGCCTGGGATGCTCCGGCTCGGACCCCGGCGAGACCACAGATGTCCCCCCGGAGCCGTCCACGTCGTTCCCCACGCAGCCGGCCCGGATCCTGATCGACGGCGCGCCGGAGGACTGGAGCGATACGCCGGTCCGCCACACCGATCCCGAGGGCGACGGGCAGGCGCTCGACCTTGGACGGCTTTGGGTGGCACACGATGCCGAGCGCCTCTTCCTGCGCCTCGAAGTGGGCACCACGCTCAACCTGCAGGAGGGCAACGACCTAACGCTGTACCTCGACACCGACGCCGACGCCAGCACCGGCACATCAGCGCGCGGCCTCGGTGCTGAGCTTACGTGGACGTTCGGCGAGCGGGTGGGCCGGGTGCATCGCGGGACCGACACGGCAGAGGTGCGGCACGAAGATATCGGCTTTGTCTCTTTGCCGACGGTGCGATCGTCTGTCTTTGAGGTCGCGCTCGACCGCTCGGCCACGCCGGGGGGCACGGCATTGTTCTCCGGCGACTCGCTCCGGATCGCGCTGTCGGGCGGCGGCGACCAGCTGCCGGACGCCGACGGCGGCGTCGGATACACCTTCAGCGCCGTCTCGCTGCCCGACCTCGACACGCCCACGCTGGGGCGCTCGGAAGCGAGTGATCTGCGCCTCCTATCGTACAATGTGCAGCGCGACCGCTTTTTCGACGCGGCGCCGCGCTCCAGCTACGCGCGCATCTTCCAGGCCGTGCAGGCTGACGTCATCGGACTCCAGGAGGTGTACGAGCACTCGGCCGAGGAAACGGCGGAGGTGTTCAATGACCTGTACGGGGCGAGCACGGGAGCGACGTGGCAGGCCGCAAAGGCAGGGCTCGACCTCGTTCTCCTCACTCGGTACCCCATCGAGGCCACTCACACCATTCCGGGCTACGAAGGGAACCGCAGCGGGGCCTTTCTGATCGACACGCGAGAGGCGCTCGGGGCGCCGCTGTTGTACGTGCTGACGCACCCGCCGTGCTGCAACTACGCCGATGCCACGCCCTCACGCGACGCGCAGCGGCAGCAGGTGGTGGACGCCATCGCCGCGTTCGTCCGAGACGTCAAGGCCGGCGACGGACCGTTCGACGTGCCCGACGACACGCCGATCGTGATTGCCGGCGACATGAATTTCGTCGGTTCGGCCCAGCAGCCTCAGACGCTCCGCACCGGGACGATCGTCAACACCGGTTCGTACGGGCAGGGAGCAGCGCCGGACTGGGACGGTTCGCCGCTCCTTGACGCCAATCCGCGGCAGGCCGGTACGCCCCTGCACGTCACCTGGGACGACCCTGGCAGCTCGTTCCCCCCGGGGCGTCTCGACTACACCTACGTGTCGGACAGCGTCGTCGACGTCGTCAACGCGTACGTCCTCCACACGCCCGCCCTCCCGGCGTCAACGCTTGCGGCACACGGCCTGGAGGCCGACGACACCCGCACGGCTTCCGATCATCTTCCGCTTGTGGTTGACATCGTGGCGCGGTAATCGGTTGCACAGATCCCGAGCATCCCGGCCGTGACCTCCCCTCGACTGTCGGCAGCCCTCACGAATTGGGACGCGGGACGTACGCTAGGATTGTCGACGGAAATTTGTCGGTCGCCACGAGAAAGCCGTCGCCGAAGCGGACGAGGCCTTCCCAGTTGCGCCCCGTTCCGCCGCCCAGCTTCAGCCAGATGGGGGGCGTGTCGGTGCGGCGGATGCCGTCGGGGGTGTATCGGTACTCGACGATCCGCTCTACAACATCGGAGGTCTGGTGCGTCGCCCCTGTCCCAAATCGAAGCGCCAGCGAGTCGGGGCCTGGATCGAGGAGGTCGCGCTCGCCCGGGTAAAGGTAGTTGGTCACCCAGAAGCGCCCGCGGTCATCCAGCGCCGTCGCGTCGGTCAGCCGGTACTCGAGCGTAGGGAAGGGGATCGAGCCGGCGGGTTCCAAGGCGTCGCTGAAGCGGTACGATTGCGGCGCCTCGTTGACCCGGGCGCCGTTGGCCTCGAACAGCGTCAGCACCGTGTCGCCGTGCAGGGTGAGGGCCTCGTACGACATGTTGCGGAGCGACGCCTGCGAGGGAAGGGCCTGTGCAGTTGCGGTGTGCACCCGAATCGACTGGAGCCCTGGTGCGACGGTGCCCCGCAGGACATGGCCCTCCATGGCGGTCTGTGCCCCGTTGCCTTCCACCAGAAAGTAGGCGCGTCCGTCCTCGAAAGCGATGGCCTCGCACCCTTCGTAGGCCGTCGAATGGTCGCTCATGCCGTTGGCGTGCAGCGGGATGGGGAAAGGGTCGATCGACACTGTGGTATCGGCCGCGGCTCGGGCCAGAACCGACCGTGAAATCCCATACAGCTGGCGCCCATTCGTACCGGTGCGCCGCGACGGGTATTGAGGCAGCACGACCAGAGTGTCGCCGTGCCACGCCAATCCCGAGATCTCCATGTCAGGCTGGTCCAGCGGGGCTCCGAGCCGAAGCGGACGCGGCGTCACCTCGGCCACGGCTGCCGAGTCTGTCTGGAACGAAGCCGCGTTTGGGGGGGCGTGCGACTGGCAGGAGAGGCACAGCAGAGCCGCACAAACAACGAGCGAGAAAGAGCGTCGCACGGGCGCAAGGAGCGTTTGAGGGAGCAAAAGCCGATTGTCCAGGGGCCGGTCGGAGAAGGCCCACGAAGGCCCCCAGACGGAACATCGTACCGAGAGCAGAGGAATATGAACCCAACGTGCAAACGTCGTTACATCGGCTGCC
>CAYFSC010000234.1:0-3530 GCA_964345695.1 uncultured Rhodothermales bacterium
CCGTGTGGCCTTTGTGCTTCCAAAGGTTTCGCGCCGCGATGGTGAGGTAGTTGCGAAGCATGGATTCGAGTTCCGGGTTTCGAGTTCTGAGTTCCGAGATCGGCGCAGGGAGGCCCGATTCAGCATTCTCATCCCTGCATCGAGTCGAGCCCTATTTCACGTTCCACATAGCACGATTCGAAATTCGCACTTCGTAATTCGTCATTGGGCGTCATTCGTCACGCAGGGTCGAGGCGGGGTCGAGGCGGGCGGCCCGAATCGTGTGGATGGAGACGGCAGCCAGCGCGCATAATATCGCCGCGCAGCCGACGCCGAGGAACGGCCACGGCGTGAGGTCGATGCGGAACGCGAACTCCTGCAGCCACCGGCGCGCCAGGAGGTAGGCAACGGGCGACCCCACGAGAAGGGCGATGCCGACCAGCAGGGCGATGTCGGTGGACAGCAGGCGTACGATGTTCGCGACGGACGCGCCCAGCGCCTTGCGGATGCCGATCTCTTTCGTCCGCCGCCGCACCGTGAAGCCGGTCAGCCCGATCAGGCCGAGCAGGGCGACAAACAGGGCGAGGCCCGCCCCGGCCCCGACGAGACGCCGCACCTGCTGTTCGGCGGCGTAGCCGTCCTGGATGCGACCGTCGAGGAAGGTGTAGGCGAACGGGGCGTTCGGCAGCACCTCCGTCCAGGTGGAGCGTACGGTCTGCACAGCGTTCGGGGCGTCAGCGGCGAGCCGGACGGACAGATGCCGGAGCCAGTCGCCCGGCAGGAGCGGGGACATCACGACGGGACGAATCCCGGTGCGCGCGTTCTGCGTGTTGAAGTTTTTGACGACGCCGATCACGGTGACCGGCTCCGCGGCGTCCGCCCACTCGATCTCGGTGCCGACGGGCTGGTCCAGATTCAGCTGCTGGACGGCCGCCTCGTTCAGGACGACGCTCGTGGAGTCGTCGCGGGTCGGCTCGCGGAAGAAGCGACCCTGCGTCACGGTCAGATCGTACGCCGCGTCAAAGTGAGCGCCGACGCGATAGCGACCGGTCGTGACGGTGCGATCCTTCGGCCAATTCGTCCGGCGGATCGTCGTTCCCCCCGTTCCGACGCCCACCTGCGGCACCTCCCACGACACGCTGGCGCCCTCTACACCCGGGAGTGCGGCGATACGCTGGCGGGCGGTCTGGACGCGCTGGTAACCGGTCTCCGAGAAATCTCGCGGGAGGGATTCGATCACCAGCATGCGGTCGGCGGGATACGGCGCATCCGGCTGCGTGGCCAGGGAAATCTGTTCGTGGAGAACGTAGACGCCGGTCATGAGCACGATGGCCAGGGCGAACTGCACGACGACGAGCCCTTTGCGCAGGGCCCCGGCCGACCACCCAAGCGAGAGGCGGTCGCGCAGCACCGCCATCGGCGCGAAGCCGGACAGCACGGTGGCCGGATAGGCCCCAGACGCAAGGCCCACGACGAGCGCAAGCACACCGAGCGCGCCGAGCGTCACGCCGTCCCACGGCGTCGGCAGAACCAAGTCGATGCCCACGAGCTGCGTGAAGACGGGACGGCCCACCGCAGCCAGCGCGGCGCCCAAGGCTGTGGCCGCCGTGCTCACGAGCACCGCCTCCACCAGGAACTGGGCGGCCAGCTGATCCCGGCGCGCCCCGAGCGTCTTGCGCACTCCGATCTCGCGGACGCGGTCGAGCGAGCGGGCGGTGGCGAGGTTCGTGAAGTTGATGCCGGCGATGAGGAGGACGAGTGCTGCCAAAAACCCTACGAGATAGATGCGTTGCCACCCGGCATTGTCGGCGTGGGTCAGGTAGACCTCCGTGAGCGGGTTCAAGTCCGCGGCGAGCGTGTCGGAAAGTTCATCGGGCGCCTGGGCTGCAATGAGATCGTCGATCGTCGTCTGCAGGTCGGCGATGGGCGTGTTCTTGGCGAGCCGGACGTACTGGAGGAGGAACGGAGACTGCCACTGGGACCAGGCCGCTTTTGGAGCAAAGTCCCACGTGCCCCCCTCCGACAGCAGGATCTTGAATTCGTCCCCGCGGAACTGCGTCACGGAGTTGCGGGGCTGTTTCTCCCAGACGCCCGTCACGGTGTAGGGCTGCGTGCCGTTGCGGTAGGTGTGCACGTCGAGGGTTCGCCCCACCACGTCGGTCGTGCCAAACAGGGCGCGCGCCACGTCCGCCCGCAGGACGGCGGAGCGCGGCTCGTCGAGGGCCGTTTCGGGGGTGCCGTCCCGGAGCGGCAGGTCGAAGACGTCGAAGAACTCGTCGTTGGTCAGGAAGGTGTCGCGGCGGTAGAAGTCGCCCTCGGTCCCGACTGTCATCCAGAGGCCGTACAGCCAGGTGCGCGCCTCCACGCCCGGGGCGTCGCGCTTGATGGTTGCGCCCACGGGATTGGTGGCGATGTACCGGATGCTGTTGTCGCTGCCGGTCCGCCACGTGTCGATGCGGTAGATGCGCTCGGCGTTCGGAAAGACGTCGTTCACCGCGAGTTCGCTGCGCACGAAGAGCAGAAGCAGCACCGTCACGGCGATGCCCACACCCAGCCCCACGACGTTAATCGCCGTGTATCCGGGATGGCGTTTGAGCGCGCGAAACGCGGTGCGGAGGTGGCTCGAAAGCATGGGGAAGGTGTTCGGGTGTTCAGATGTTCGAGTGTTCGAGTGTGAAGGTGTTCACGGATCTTGAGCACGTGAGCACCTGAACACGTGGCACGCTATCATTCGTCCCGTAGGGTTGTGGCTGGATCGAGGCAGGCGACGCACCGGGCCTGGTAGCCGACGACGAGTAGGGCAACGACAAGGGGCAGGGCACCCGCCCCCACGAAGATCGACGCGTCCAGGTCGATGCGGTAGGCGAAGCGGCCGAGCCACTGGCTCGTCACGCGGTAGGCGAGCGGCGTTGCCACCACGAAGGCAATGGCGACGAGCTTCAGGTAGTCGGTCGAGAACCGGAGGAAAAGCTGCTCGGCCCTCGCCCCGAGCACCGACGCCGGGTCCCCAGCCACCAGCGGGAAGGCAAAGACCTCGAAAAACGTCGAGTCGGCAAGCAGGCCCTCTTCCCGTGTGGCCTGCGCGCCCTGCCCCACGGCGAAGGTCGGCGACCACGCATCCGTTGGGATCGCCCGTTCCACGCCGGGGACCGTGCGCTCGGCGGCAGCGGCGAGCGCGAAGGGCGAGTTCCTCCAGGTCTGCACGCCGTTGTCGGTGGGGACGCTGTGCAGCACGCGCACGAGGCGGTCTCCGTGGCCGTGGAAGCGATCCGTGCGGAGTTCGTCTTGCACCCACAGCCCGATCAGGAAGGCCAGGGTCAAGCCCAAGGCCAGCCCGGCGACGTTCAGCAGGGCATAGCTTCGGTTGTGGAGTATGTTACGTCCCGCAAGGGTGAGATAGCGCCACATCATGGAATCGTGGGGTTGATGGATGGTATCGATGGACGGGACGGTATCGCTACCATACCACCCAGCAGTTGGCATGTGTGCCCATTGTTTATTCGCTGCGCAGCGTCTTAGCGGGGTCGGTGCGCGCAGCGCGGAGCGCTTGG
>CAYFSC010000235.1:0-3481 GCA_964345695.1 uncultured Rhodothermales bacterium
TTCGGTATCGTCCGCCTCGGTGTCACCCGCTTCAGCCTCTGCGGCGTCGGTACCGGCCTCCGGCTCGTCGTCACCGGCTGCCTCTTGCTCGGCCTCCGAGGTCTCGACGGGAGTCGCCTCCGCGGCAGCCTCTTCCTGCGCCTGAGCGCGCTCCTTGGCCTCCTGCTCGCGCTGACGGGCCCGCTCTCGCTCGGCCTCTAAGGCATTCTCCCGGCGCATCTTGGCGGTCACCTTGATGTCATCCCCCTTCTCGGTCAGCTGCTTCAGGTGCTCGTTGACCTGTTCCTGGATCTCGTCCTCGGACTTGCCCTTGAGCTTCAGATGATGCCAAAGCATGAGCCCGCGCTTGCTGAGGATGGACCGGACGGTGTCGCTCGGCTTGGCGCCGTTGTCCAGCCAGTACAAGATGCGCTCCTCGTTCAGCTGCACCTCGGCCGGCTGCTCCAGCGGGTAGTACCGTCCCAAATCTTCAATATACCGTCCGTCCCTCGCGTTGCGCGAGTCGGTCGCAATGATCGAAAAGACCGGAATTTTTTTGCGCCCGATCCGGCGCAGACGAAGTTTAACAGACACGTTCGTTCGTTGGAGGGTTCAGTGTAACAGGTTGTGAGTTTTTGTAGCGTGTGACGGTACGCGCGACGGGGTCGTCGCACGGAAGAAAGGGAACGGCGAGCCGAGTCGATCGGCCCCCGTACAGATGATACATAGCCGATGCCCGAGAGGCAGCCACTCTCCGACATCCGCCTATCCCAAATCTCCGGGAATGTTGCCGGCGCCGGGAAGACCGCTTTTGCCGCCCTTCCCGCCGGTCAGCTTGTCCATCAGACCCGAGAGGTTCATCGAGCGGCCCTTGCTCGTGAGCTTCTGCATGGTCTGCATCATGTCTTTCATTTCGTTAAACTGGGTGATCAACTGGTTCACATCCCGCACCTCGGTGCCGCTTCCGCGCGCGATGCGGCGGCGGCGCGTGCCGTTCAAGACTTCGGGATGGCGACGCTCTTTCGGGGTCATCGATTGGATGATCGCCTCGATGTGCTTGAACGCATCTTCGTCCACGTCCAAATCTTTCACCTTGTTGCCAACCCCAGGGATCATGCCGACGAGCTCCTTGAGCGAGCCCATCTTCTGGATGCGCTGCAGCTGATCGTAGAAGTCTTGCAGGTCGAACTCGTCGGTGGCGATCTTCTCCTGGAGCTTCTCGGCCTGCTTCTGGTCGTACTGCTCCTGCGCGCGCTCCACGAACGACACCACATCGCCCATTCCCAGGATGCGCTGGGCCATGCGATCCGGGTAGAACGGCGTGAGGGCGTCGAGCGTCTCGCCGGTCGAAGCAAACTTGATCGGCTTGTTGACGACCGACCGGATCGAGAGCGCCGCGCCGCCGCGCGTGTCGCCGTCTAGTTTCGTGAGAACGACGCCGTCATAGTCCAACTGCTCGTTGAACTCCTTGGCCGTGTTGACGGCGTCCTGGCCCGTCATGCTGTCGACGACGAAGAGCGTTTCGTTTGGGTCGACGGCCTCCTTGATGTCGGAGACCTCCTTCATCATCCGTTCGTCGATGTGCATGCGGCCCGCCGTGTCGATGATCACGACATCGCGGGCCGACTTCTGGGCCTCATCGACCGCCTCGCGGGCCACGCGCACGGCATCCTCCACAATCTCGCCGCCCTCTTCCACCGAATAGACCGGCGTGTTGACTTGGTCGGCCAGCTTCTTCAACTGGTCGACGGCAGCCGGGCGGTAGACGTCGGCCGCGGCCAGCAGGGGCGCATGGCCTTTCTTCCGGAAATGCCGCGCCAGTTTGGCACTGAAGGTCGTCTTGCCCGAGCCCTGTAGGCCAGCAATCAGGATCACCGTCGGCGGCGTTTCGGCCATCTCAACCTCCACGTGCTCGCCGCCCAGCACATCAGTCAGCTCGTCGTACATAATCTTGGTGAGTTGCTGCCCCGGCGTCACCGAGGTGAGCACCTCCTCGCCGGTCGCCGCCTCCTTCACGTTGTCGGTGAACGCCTTGGCGACCTTGTAATTGACGTCGGCGTTCAGCAGCGCACGTCGCACCTCGCGCATCGTGTTGGCGACATTCAGCTCGTTGATCTTGCCCTGACCGGTTACGTTTTGCAGGGCGCTCTCGAGCTTTTCAGACAGGCTCTCAAACATGGGTGGTGGATCCCTTCAATGGCGATGCAATACGTCGAACACCTGTGCGTCTGGCCTGTGACTCCAGACTGACAATCTTACTTTTCATCCGTTTAGAAACGCAACATCCGGCGACAGAGTTGCGTGTCTCTTCATGCCTCCTGGTTGGGCTCTTCATCCGGGGCCGTCTCGTTCGGTGCCGCACCCCGGTCACGCAGCAGGTCGAGGGTCTCGACGGCGTGCCGAAGATGCGGAATCACAATCGAGCCGCCCACGACCAGGCCCACGTTCATCGCATCCTCAAGCTCCTCGTCGCGGAACCCGAGGTCCACGCACTGTTGCAGGTGGTAATCAATGCAGTCGTTGCATCGAAGCACCATCGAGGCCACCAATCCGAGCAGCTCCTTCGTGCGACGGTCCAGCGCACCGTCTTGGTAGGCCCGGGTGTCCAGGTTGAAGAACCGCTTGATCCCGAGATGGTCTTTCTCCTCGAGGATTCGTTCATTCATGCGATCTCTGTACACATTGAAGGCTTCCAGTCGATCCATTTCGTTGGGGGTGTTCATCGGTAATTCGCCACGGGGGAGTGAAATGCGAACCGCCAGCGTTTGCCCGCGGCGTAACAAACGGAGCGGCTCTGTCGTGCATATGTACCATCGATGTCTACTACGAATTGGCCCTTCCGGTGTACATGCGGCCCGCTTGGAAGGTCGCCCGCTACGGACAATTCATTCGACACCGACCATCATTTGCTGCCAACCCAGACTGCTGACGCATGGCCTCCTTCGAGCTGGCCTCCAAGTCGACGTTGCGCGATCGCTTCCGTGCCTTCCGTCGCGGACTTTCCGAGGACGAGTGGGCAGAACGGAGCGCGGCCATCCGTGCGCGGGTGCGCTCGCTGCCCGAACTGAGCGCCGTCTCAACGGTACATGGATACTGGCCGCAGACGGAGCATCACGAGGTCGATACGCGCCCTCTGATTCGCGACTTGCATGCGGACGGGGTGACGGTTGCTCTCCCGGTGGTGACGGCCTATCCGCCCGCTCGCCCAGAGATGGCCCCCCGCCGTTTCACCGGGACCGAAGCGTTAACCCCGAACCGCTGGGACATCCTGGAGCCGACGGACGCGCCCCCGGTTGACGTGGATGCCCTGGAGCTGGTTCTCGTCCCTGCGCTGGGCGCCGGCCGGAAGGGGCATCGAATCGGGCACGGCACCGGCTACTACGACGCGTTTCTTGCGTCCGTCCGCGCTCCGACGGTCGCCCTTGTGTACGAGGCCACGCTCGTCGACGCCCTCCCTGCGGATCCACACGACCAGCCCGTTGATGTGGTTGTGACCGAGACC
>CAYFSC010000236.1:0-3429 GCA_964345695.1 uncultured Rhodothermales bacterium
GTAGTAGAAAGCAAAATCAACCGCACCGCTCCATGAAACGACCGTCACTCACTCCCCTGGGCGAAACCGAGATGGAGGTCCTGCACCACGTGTGGGACCTCGGCGAGGCCTCTGTGGCCGACATCCACGAGCGCATCCTGGACGACCGCGACGTAGCGTACACGACGGTGATGACCGTCATGAAGAAGCTGGCGGACAAGGGCTATCTCACCTATCGCAAGGAAGGCCGCTCCTACATCTACTCGCCCGACCGGCAGCCCGACGACGTGCAGCACAGCCTGCTGCAGCGGCTGATGGAGAAGGTCTTCCACGGCTCGCCGACAGCCCTCGTGCAGACGCTCGTGCAGCGCGAAGAACTCTCGGACGAGGAGCGCGCGGAGCTCCGGGCCCTCATCGACGCTCTCGAAGACGACGATGACACCGATGACGTGGACCGCAATTCTTGACGTTCTGGCTGACCTCGGCGCGGCAACCGCCTATGCGTTCTGGCTCCCGGCGCTGGTGTGGACCGTGGTTGCCCTCTCCGCATGGGCGGGGCTGTCGCGCGCATCGCTGCACCCGCTGGTGCAGTACCGGCTGCGGCAGGTGCTCCTGGCGGCGCTCCCCGTGGGACTCGTTGCCACGGCGCTCGTGGACGCGTCCGGCTGGCTCGCCGCGCTCGGGAATGCGTTGTGGCCGGCTTCAACCGGTTCGGCACAGGCCGGATCGACCGTCGTGCTCCCCGAGGTTGCCTCGGCACCGTCTTCTTCGGGCGCCGCCCCGCTCTGGTCGTGGATGCACGTCGTCGGCGCCGCCACGGTGCTTGCCGCAGGGGGCGCCCTCCTTGGGCTTGGTCGCTTGGCGTGCAACTTCATCGCCTTCCTCCGGCTCCGGCGCTCGGTGGAGACGACAGCGGCTCCCGATCTGCAACCCGAGGTGGACGCACTCCGGCGCCGCCTGCGCATTCGCCGCACCATCCGCGTGGAGGTAACCGATCGCGACGTCGTGCCCATGACGCTCACGGGGTGGCCGGTCACGCTCCTCCTGCCGTCACGCCTGACGGGTCAACCCGAGGCACTGCGGATGACGCTCCTCCACGAGTGCATCCACGTCCGCCGCCGAGACGACCTGGCGCATGTGGCGGAACGCCTCGTCGCGGCCGTGTTCGCGGCGATTCCGGTCGTCGGATGGTTGCAGCAGAGCATCATGCAGGTCCGCGAGCAGGCGTGCGACGCGGCGGTGCTGGACGACCACGCGACGCGCGCATCGTCCTACGCGGAGCTGCTCGTGGCCTTTGCGGACCGCGCTGCGTCGTCGCGCACGGCCATGCTGTCTCTCTCCGAGTCTCCCTCTTCCCTCAAACAACGGCTCCAGGCCATGAAACGTCACGTTGCTTTTCCCTCCGTCCGCTGGATGTCCGGGCTCGCCCTCGCCACTCTCGTCGCCGTGACGCTCGGCATCGTCGCCTGCTCGGACAGCCTCACCCCGCCGACGAGCGACGAGGCCCCAGACACGCAGCAGCCGAAGCCCCTCCAAGAGCTCTCCGTGGGCGACGATCCCCTCTACATCGTGGACGGCGAGGAGCAAGAGTCCATCGAAGGCATCGACGAGAAGGACATCGCCTCGATCGAAGTGCTAAAAGACGAGGCCGCGACCGCGAAGTATGGCGAGCGCGGGGCAAATGGCGTCGTCATCATCAACCTGAAACAGGACGCAACGGGTGAGACCTCCGACACCGAACCCACGAACGACGAAGTTTTCGTGGTCGTGGAGAATCAGCCGGACTGCGGCGGCGTGCAGGAGCTTCAGCAGTACGTCCAGTATCCCGAGTTCGCGAAGAAGGCCGGGATTGAGGGTCGCGTCTTCGTCCAGTTCGTGGTGGACGAGAACGGAGACGTGATCAACCCGAAGGTCACGCGCGGCGTGCATCGGCTGCTCAACGAGGCCGCGCTCAACGCCGTGAAGCACCTGGAGTGCCAACCCGGCACACAGCGCGGCGAGGCCGTGAAGGTGCGGATGTCGCTGCCCGTCACGTTCCGGCTCGATAATTCCGAGAACGACGACAACTCGGCCGATGCTGGTGCAGGGCCAAGCCCGGGCGAGTTGACCCCGTCGCAAACGGTCGACACGCCGCCGCGCATTCAGGGCGGCATGCAGGCTCTTCAGAACGTGGGCAGGTATCCCGAGCTTGCGAAAAAGGCCGGGATCGAGGGGCGCGTGATCGTACAGTTCACGGTGAACCAGAACGGCTCGGTAACCGACGCGCGCATCCGGAGCGGAGCCCATCAGATGCTCAACCAGGCGGCGCTGGAGGCCGTCAGACAGCTTTCTTTCCAACCGGGGCGAAAGAGCGGACAGCCCGTCTCTGTCCAGGTGAATCTGCCCATCACGTTCCAGACAGATCGAGGGGCCAACGTCGGGCAGCTTCCCCCGCAAAAATCGTCCAAGGTCGGTTCTTCATCGGGGACCACTGCTCCGGAGAGCGCCCAGTTGAACATCCAGTTCCAGTCGGACGGCACGCCGCTCGTGAACGGCACGCCGACGCCGATCAACGCGATTCAGCAGGCCGCGGAGCGGTGGCGGACGCAAATGATCAGACTCAATGACGGCATGGACCTCTCGGTCCGGGTGGGCGGAGGCGTCCCCTCCGAAACGACGAAGCGCGTGTGGACGCAGATCAACCGTGTCTTCCCCGGCCCAAACGTCCAGTCCGCCATGACCACCTCATAGGGGCGGAATCCAGTGTGAGGGGTCAGGCGAAAGGATGTGTACGCGCGACGGACGCCCGGTGTCTCACGACGCGTTCCGGACGACCTGCCGCGCGGGATGATCGGGATCCGGAGCGTCGACGCCGCGTGCAGCCGGGTCGCCGTCCCGCACCAGGCTGCGGTTCCAGAACCACACCCCGGCACCGAAGAGCAAGAACGCCCCGAAGCTGATCGCCGCGTTCATCATCGCGATGCGCCGCTGGGTGTCCACAATCCGCGTTTCTGCGATCTTCTCCGTGAGGACCACCTCTCGCGCCGCGCCTGGCTGGACCTTCACGTTCAGCGTCTCCCGGTCGTTAATGGCAGGCACGATAGAGTGCGGCAGCGACAGCGTTTCCTTCGTCAGCGAGCCGCCATCGGGAAGTGGGACACGCACGCTGATGTAGTCGTACGTGACGTCGACACGATTCTCTTGGTGCACGGTGAGCACCTCAGCGGTGGCCGCCGTCCCGTTCTGGTCGGTGTCGTTGAGGTCGTAGGCCACCTTCGTCTGATGCACCGACAGGCCGACGAAGAAAACCGGCAGGATCCAGGCCATGCGGGCGATGATGCGCGATGGATTCACGGCGACGCTACGGGAGTTGGTGAGTGAATGGTGACGTCCGTCTTCAATGACCCACAGGCACAGAGGATCGCGAGTAGGGTGGGATTGCCCGTGAAAGCGCTCGGGGGCAGAATCGGG
>CAYFSC010000237.1:0-3348 GCA_964345695.1 uncultured Rhodothermales bacterium
CGGGCACGTAGAGACGCAGGGCACCACCCGATATGACCTTGTTGCGCGCGGCCCCGATGCGTCCCTATGCCGACGGATTCGTTCCAGTAGGCGGCGTTCTCGACGTCCCGGCGGATCGATTCTGTACAATGGCAGCAGGGGGTATCAGGCGGTTCCCTCCTCCGTGTTGAGCACGCGCATCAGGGTGCGCTTCAGTTCCTCGCTGCCCACAGGCTTGCGCAGGAACGAGGTGACTCCCGCGGTGCGCATCGCGTCGGGCGAGACCTGCGCGCTGAAGCCCGACATCACGAGGATTGGACGCTCGTAGCCACGATCGCGCAACTCGCGGCTCAGGTCTAGGCCGTTCATCTCGGGCATCGCGTAGTCGGTCACCACGAGGTCGAACGGCGCGGAGGCGTCGTCGAATGCTTGCAGCGCTTCTGGCGCGCTCCGGCAGGGGGTTACGCTGAAGCCGAGGCGCCGGAGACGCACGGCCTCAAGCTCAACGATCTGTGCGTCGTCGTCGACGAAGAGGACGTGCCGGCCGTTCGGGTCCGCCTCGGTGTCTGACGGCGACGGGCCGACGGGATGCGGAGCGTCGTCGGGGACGCAGGGCAGGTACACGTTGAAGGTAGTGCCTTCTCCCGGCTCGGAGTACACGGCGACCTCGCCGTCGTGCGATTGCACGATCCCGTGCACCACCGACAGGCCGAGACCGGTTCCGCTCCCCACTTCTTTGGTCGTGAAGAAGGGCTCGAAGATGCGCGCTTGCGTGGCGTCGTCCATGCCCGTCCCGGTGTCACTGATCGACAGACGCACGTACCGCCCGGGCTCCAGGTTGAGGTGGCGGCGGGCCAGGTCGGCATCCACGTCGAGGGGGCTCACGTCCACGTCCAGCACGTGCTCGTTGTCCGAGGGCGCGGCGCCCATGGCCTGGCCGGCATTGGTCATAATGTTCATGGCCACCTGGTGGAGCTGGCCAGGATCGCCCTGAATCCTGCCTTCGTCGTTGACGTCGGTGCGGATCTGCACGTCTTTGGGGAGCGACGGCCGGACGAGATCGATCGACTCCCGCACGATGGCTCCGACGCGAATGCGCTCGGGCCGTCCGACCGGGTCCTGCCGGCTGAAGGTGAGCAGCTTCTGCACCAAGTCGCCGGCACGCTCGAGGCCTCCGGCGGCGCGTTCCAGGAGAACCCGGTCGGGATGGTCTGCCCCGAGGCCGTCCTGCACCATCTGCACGTAGGCCGTGACCGAGTGTAGGATGTTGTTGAAGTCGTGCGCGATGCCGCCCGCAAGCGCCCCAACCGTTTCCATCTTTTGCGCCTGCTGCAGCTGCTTCTGCGTCTGTTTCCGCTCCGTGAGGTCGCGCACGATGGTCTGCGCGGCCCGCTCGCCCTTGTACTCGATGGGCACGGAGTAGGTCTCCACGATGCGCCGTTCGCCATCGAGCCGTTCGACCTCGTGCTCATACGGAGTCGTAGGCACGCCGCGGCGAATTTTCTCGACGCGTGCAGCCATGTCGGCCTTCGTTTGTTCGGCCGTCAGGAAGTCGTTCAGGGGACGCTCGAGGATCTCGTCGGCGGTGTCGGCTCCGAGGAGGGCCACGCCGGAGGCATTGATGTATCGAATCACACCGTCGACGGAGATTTGGATGGCGTCGCGCTGGTTTTCCACCAGTTGCTGCCAGCGCCTTCGGCTTTTGCGCAGCTCCGCCTCGGCCTGTTTGCGCTCGTGGATCGGGCGGGTGGACAGAACTGCTCCGGGAGTTCCGTCGCGGGTTGGAATGAGGTTGCCGATCGACTCCACCCACACGACATGTCCCTCGGCATGCAGGTGCCGGAACTCGACGCGCATCGGCATGCCGTCCAGAAGACCGAGATGGGCCGAGCGGACGCGCCCGCGGTCGTCGGGATGGATAATGGAGTAGGGGTCTGTGCCGACAAGGACGTCGGGGGTGTAGCCAAGGATGCGCTCGACCGAGGGCGAGACGTACAGAAATGTGCCGTCGGTTGCGTGGCGGCTGATGATGTCGGACGTCTGCTCGGCGAGCGAGCGAAAGCGCTCTTCGCTCCGGCGGAGCTCGTCGGCGGCGCGCTTGGGCTCGGTCACGTCGCGCTGCACCCCGACCGTTGCCGTGGGGGTGCCGTCATCGTCGCGGACGACGAGGCCCTGTGTTTGTACGTGGCGCACCTCGCCGTCGCTGCGCAGGATTCGGTAGCGAGTCTCGAAGCGGTCGTCGTGCGCCAGCACCTCGGCCAGCTTTTCGCGGGCCGCGTCGCGGTCCTCGGGATGCACCCGTTTCCAGAAGGCCTCTTTGGTTTGCGGTGCCTCGTCGCCGCGGAGGCCGTAGATGGCCTTCACGCGGTCGTCCCACTGCACCGTGTTGGATTCGACGTCGTACCGGAAGGTGCCGGCATCGGCAGCGTCCAGCGCCATCCGGAGCCGCCGATTCATGTCTTTCAGTTCCTCTTTGCGGCGCTCCCGGTCGGTGACGTCCTGCACGGTGCCGGAGAGGCGCACCAGGGTGCCCGCGTCGTCGAACTGGGCCTCGCCGCGCTCGTGGACGATGCGCTGCATGCCGTCCGGTCGGCGGATGCGGTACTGCACGTCGATCTCGTCACCGGGCATCAGGGGCGGGTCCCGATGTTCAGGAATCTTGTCTCGATCCTCGGGATGCACAGCTTCTACGAACGTGTCGTGCGTGATCGATTGTGTCTCCGCCCAGCCGAAGATGTCGCGAGTCTGCTCCGAGACGTACAGCGTGTCGGTTCGAAGGTCGTGCTCCCAGCTTCCCAGGCGCGCAATCTCGTGCGCCCGGGCGAGTCGCTTGCGACTTCGACGCAGCACTCGCTCGGTCTCCTTGCGCTCGGTGATGTCCCGGGCAATTCCTACGATATGGGCGACCTCGCCGTCCACGATCACGGGCGACAGCTTCGTGTGCCACGTCTTGGCGCCGCCCGGAAAAGACAGCTCTTCTTCGTACTCGATGCGTTCGCGCTGCTTGGCGCATTGGCGGTAGTGGGCCACCACCTCGTCGGCCGCCGCTGGATCCAGCAGCTCGTGGGGCGTCTTGCCGCGGATGGCCTCGCTGTCCAGACCGGTGAGCGCTTCGTGGGAGCTGTTGATCTGCGCCACCGTGAAGCGGAAGCCCTCCTCCGTAGAATCCACGTCGATGTAAAAGAGAGCGTCCTGGACGTTTTCGAACACCGTCTCGTACTCATCCGTCAGCCGGCGGAGCCGCCGCTCTAGGGTCTTCCGCTCCGTCACGTCCAGCGCCGCCGTAATGACGGTCTGCGTGGAGGTCCCGTCGCGACGCGGGGTGGCCGTGACGTTGTAGGTGCACGGCCCGTCGCAGCAGGTAAAAGT
>CAYFSC010000238.1:0-3327 GCA_964345695.1 uncultured Rhodothermales bacterium
ACTGCGTGGACGCGGTGCCGCCCACGTCCAGTTCATCGATCCCTGTCGTGGGCGCCGGCTTGCTGATGACGTTGATGGCACCGCCCAGAGCATCGGAGCCGTAGAGAATGCTGCTCGCGCCGCGGACGACCTCTATGCGCTCGGCCTCGCTGGCGTTGGTGGTGGGGAAGTGGCGGACGCCAAACTGGTAGAACTCCTGCGCGATGCCGTCTGTCAGGAGCACGATGCGGTTGCCGCTCAAGCCGCGCAGCACCGGCTTGCCCGCCTGCGAGCCGGTCTGGATGGACGACACCCCGCCCACGTTGTCGCGGAGCAGATCGCCGAGGGCCGCGCCGCGCTGGCTCTGCAGCTGCTCGGGACTCATCACGTCCACGTCCTGTGGAGCACGGAGCGTGCTGCGGGCCCGCGCGGTGCCGGTGATGGTGACGCCGTCGACCTGCAGCACGCGCGTCCGGAGCGTGACGTTGAGCTGAGCCGTCTCGCCCGCCTCCAGCGTCACCTCACGGGTAACCGTCTGGTAGCCGACAAACCGGTACTCCAGCGTGTGCATGCCCGTCGGCAGTTGGTCGAGGCGATAGCTGCCGTCCCTGCCGGTGGTCGTGCCGCGTTGCAGGGCGGGGTCCACGACCTGTACGCCGCGGATGGGCTGGTCGTTGGGGCCAGTGACGGTGCCGGTGACGGTGCCGCGCGTCGACTGGGCGGCTGCCGGTTCGGGAAGCAGAAGAAAAAGAAGAAAGAAGCAGGTGAGGGCGCGAAAAAAGCTCATGGTCGTTGTCATCGTCTACACGGTCAATCGGAGGAGGGGAGACCGCAGAAAGCGGCCTGGGACACACAGACTCCGTAGACGAGACGCGTTCGCGGGGCGAGTTGCGCTTCCCCGATCCAGGTGTCGCCGTGGCGCACAGAACGGGCGCAGAAGCGACAGGGAAGCGAGGCAGACAGGAAAGTCGGTTTTCCGCAGCCAGGCAACCGGTCACCACAGACCGGTCATCCCAACGAGACGCCGTCTCGTCTACGCGTAGACAGGTGGACCGCGGATGAACGGACGATCGACGAGCGTGAGCGACGTAAGGTGAGTCGGCGCGCCGTTCCCGGAAGAAGTGAGAGAAAGAGAAGCGGCGGGGGCCGGCTGGGCGGTGTCGAGAACGAGAAGCCGCGTGCTGCACAGATCGCAGTCGAGAGCGTCGGGTGCGCGCTGCGCACGGATCAGCAGTGTCAGCGCCGCGTTACGGGCGGCCGTCGCGTCGGTCTCGTGGGCGGATGATCCGTTCGCTGACGAAGACTGCGCAGCCGATCCGGCCTGACCGCCATCGTGCTGGTGCGCCGGCATGTGCGGATGCTCCAGGGCGTGCTGGGCACGGTGAAGCGGCGGGCCCACGACGCCCCCCGTGACGAGCGTCACCAGCAGGGACCATATGGCAATGGACCGGACCCGCTCCATGGAGCTTCCCTTCGTTCGAGATTACAAGCACGAGACTACAGACATGTGTCCAATATCGAGCGTGCACCGTGGTTCCAAACGTGAGAAGAACTACACATGCACACCTTCTCATTCGTTCTCATCCCCTGGACGGGCTTTCCCAGCACGCTGATCTGTCATCCCCGTTCGGGGTGCGTGTTTGTTGAAGCGCGTTTTCAGAGGCCTACTTCCTATCCGACCGCGTATACAATTCCGGTCGCGTGTCAGGTGTGCGTGAATGGCGTCCGCACCGGGCGTCTGCCGCACGATCGAACCGGAGTCTATGCGGTCCGTTAATGCGGTTTGCAAGACCGTAACGTCTGTAGTCCAGCAGCCATATAGTCCAGCCGCCAAATTATGCAGCCGATTGACGACATCCAGATCCTTGACGAGGATCTTAAGCGCGAGCGCGCCGAAGAAAAAGGCATCGAGGACGACGAGCTCGACACCGCGAAGCTCGGCTATGACGAGGTGCGCGGCAACCAGCAGGTCTACATCGAGACCTACGGCTGCCAGATGAACGTGAACGACTCAGAGATTGTCGCCTCCGTCCTCAAAAATAGCGGCTACGGGCTGACGCGCGACGAGGACGAGGCCGACGTCGTGCTCATCAACACCTGCGCCATCCGCGAAAACGCCGAGCAGAAGGTGCGCACCCGCCTCGGCATGCTGCGCGCCGACAAGCGCGACCGGGGGCGCGACCTTACGCTGGGCGTTTTGGGCTGCATGGCCGAGCGCCTGCGCGAGAAGCTGCTGGAGCAGGAGCAGCTCGTCGACCTCGTCGTGGGGCCCGACGCCTACCGCGACCTGCCGCGCCTTCTCAACGAGGCCACCGAGAGCGGGCAGCCTGCTGTCAACGTCCAGCTCTCCAAGGAAGAAACCTACGCCGACCTCGCCCCCGTCCGTTACGACTCCAACGGTCTGTCGGCCTACGTCTCCATCATGCGCGGGTGCGACAACATGTGCTCGTTCTGCGTGGTGCCGTTTACACGGGGCCGCGAGCGCAGCCGTCCGGTCTCCACGATCCTCGACGAGGTGCAGCAGTTGGTGGACGAGGGCTACAAGGAGGTGACCGTCCTCGGCCAGAACGTCAACTCCTACCACTACACCGACGACGACGGCACGGACGTCAGCTTTGCCGAACTGCTCGACCGCGTCAGCCGCGTCTCGCCGGAGCTGCGCGTGCGGTACTCCACCAGCCACCCGAAGGATTGCTCCGACGACCTCCTGCGCGTGCATCGCGATCGGCATAATGTCTGCAACTACATCCACCTGCCGGTGCAGCACGGCAACACCGAAGTCCTCGACCGTATGCGCCGCACGTACACCCGCGAGAAGTACCTGTCGCTTATCGAGCGGGCGCGCGAGATCTGCCCCGGCATCTCGTTTTCGACGGACATCATCGCCGGCTTCTGCGGAGAAACCGAGGAGCAGCACCAGGACACCCTCTCGCTGATGCGCGAGGTGCGCTACGACCACGCCTACATGTTCAAGTACAGCGAGCGGCCGCAGACCTACGCCGAGCGGAAATTCGAGGACGACGTGCCCGAGGACGTGAAGCAGCGGCGCCTCGAAGAGATCATCGAACTGCAGAACCAGCACTCCCTCGAGAGCAACCAGGAGGAGATTGGTCGCGTGCACACCGTCCTCGTCGAGGGGACCAGCAAGAAGAGCGACGAGCAGTTCTTCGGCCGCACGGACACGAACAAGGGGGTTGTCTTCGACCGCGAGGACTACGAGAAGGGCGACTACGTGAAGGTCCGCATCGACGACTGCACCAGCTCCACGCTTCTCGGCACGGCGCTCGAAACGACGACGCTGACCGAGGCGGCGGAGACGAACACGATCGTGACGGAGCCGGCAGCCGC
>CAYFSC010000239.1:0-3304 GCA_964345695.1 uncultured Rhodothermales bacterium
GACGTCATTGCTGACGTGACGCTGTATAAGGGCGGCGTCCCGGCCTCCTACGGCGGACGCGCTTCGGCTGTGCTCGATGTGGAGCAGAAAACGGGACATCCGACCGAGTACCACGGGCGCGGCGGGGTCGGCCCCGTCACGGGACGTCTCATGGTGGAGGGGCCCATCGTGGACGGCATGACCTCGTTCCTCGTGGGCACGCGCCTGTCCTACGTGAACTGGCTGCTGGACGCCACCGGCAACGAGGATCTGGAAAACAGCGACGCCTTCTTCAACGACGTGAACGTGGGGGTCACGCACCGCTTTGGCCGTCAGGATGAGCTGCACGTGACTGGATACCGGGCGTTCGACGACTTTGTGCTGGCGGACACCACGTTCAACTACACGACGCAAAACGTGGCCGTGGAATGGAAGCACCTGTTCAGCGACGAACTGGTATCGCGCGTGAAGGGCACGGTGGCCGACTACGGCTTTGAGGTGCGCGACGCCGAACCTACAAATGCGTTCACCCTTCGCAATCAGGTGCGATCCTTCGATCTCTCGGCCGAGCTCAGTTGGGTCCCGGCGGAAACGGGCCACGCCGTGAATGCAGGCGCGTCGGCCACGTATTATGACATCGATCCCGCCACGCTGCGCCCCGACGACCCGTCGTCGCCCATCCGTGGCTACGTCCAGCCCGGCGAGCACGGCCTTGAGGCAGCCCTCTTCGTGAGCGACGACGTGACGCTCACGGATCGACTGAAGGTGCGGGCGGGCCTGCGCGTATCCATGTTCAACCAGTTCGGTCCGACCACGGCGCTGGCGTTTGAGAACGGCGCCGCGCGCACCCGTCGCACCATTACCGACACCCTGCGCACGGGGCGCGGATCGGTAGCGCAAACGTACTGGGGGCTCGAGCCGCGTCTGTCCGTTCGCTACTCGCTCTCCGAGGCGAGTTCCGTGAAGCTCAGCTACAACCGCATGCGGCAGTACCTGCATCTGCTGTCGAACACGACGGCCGTCTCCCCGGTGGACGTGTGGCACGTGAGCAGTCGGCACCGCGCGCCGCAGATCGGCGACCAGGTTGCCGCCGGGTACTTTCGCAATGTTCTCGACGGCCGCGTGCAGACCTCCGTCGAGGTGTTCTACAAATGGCTGCAGGACACCGTGGAGTTCCGCTCGGGCGCCGATCTGCTCGTCAACGACGCCCTGTCGACCGACCTCCTGCAGGGCATCGGACGTAGCTACGGGCTGGAGGTGTCCCTGCGCAAGCCGGGCGGACGCTACAGCGGATCGCTCAACTACACCTACTCGCGCGCCTGGCGCAAGGTGGACGGGCCGGCACCAGCGGCGCGCATCAACGACGGCGACTGGTACCCGGCCACTTTCGACCGCCCGCACGAGGTGTCGGCGGCCTTCACGTACACCGGTGCCGACCCGCGTGTGAGCTGGAACTTCAACTGGGTGTACCGGAGCGGGCGGCCCATCACGTTTCCTGCCTCGAAGTTCGTCGTCGACGGCATTCCGGTCGCCAACTTTTCGAACCGCAACGAGGTGCGTATTCCCGACTACCACCGCCTCGACCTCTCGCTGCGTCTCGATCTGGAGCGGCGCGAGAAGCGCGGGTGGAATGCCAGCTGGACGTTCTCTGTGTTCAACGTGTACGGTCGCAAAAATCCGTTCTCCGTGTTTTTCGGACGCAAAGACGGCGGATCCGTCCCACAGGCGTTTCAGCTGTCTGTGTTTGGGACCGTGTTTCCGTCCCTCACGTACACGTTTGAGTTCTGATGCGCGATGCAACCGTTTCTGTCCGGGCGACCAGGAGAAACAGCACTGCGTTGCACAATTTATACCCGCATCGCCGTATGCCGCTGTTTGTTTCCTCCCTCATGTCGTTGCGCGCTTTGCTCTCGCGAATGCGAATGCTAGTTGTCGTCGGTCTTATTCTCGCGGTCGCCACCACCGGCTGCATTGATCCCTTGAGCCTCGGCGTTGATGCGCCGCGTCCAAAGCCGCTCGTGGTGGACGGTGTGGTGACGAACGGCCCGGGGCCGCACACCGTGCGTCTGTCGCGTGCGGCGGCTTTTGAGCAAAGCCTAGAAGGCCAGACACGCAGCGTGACGGGCGCGACCGTCCTGGTGGTGGACGAGACAGCGTCCGACAGCGTGCGCCTGGAAGAGGGATCGCGCAGCGGCACGTACCGGTCGCCCGAAGGGGCGCTCGTGGGCACGCCGGGCCACGCGTATCGTCTGCACGTGACGCTCGACGACGGCACGCGCTACCAGTCCACTGTCCAGACGATGCCGCCGCCGGTGCCTATCGACAGCCTCTTTGCCGAATTTGACCCCGCGCCCTTGCCCGGCTTCGCTGTGCAGGTGAATGCGAATGAGCCAGAGGGGGCACCTGGATTCTACCGCTGGTCGACGCGTGGGACGTTCGAGGCGCCCGTGTTGCCCACGCCCCTGAATCCGCCCTTCTTCTGCTGGGCCGACGATGGTCCCGGCTCATCGGTGCCGGTGCTCGACGATCAGCTCATCGACGGCGGCCGTATCGTAGGCGAGCGGGTGCGGTTTGTGAAGGCGAACGGCAAAACATCGTTGGCCTATCAGGTTGACGTACGCCAGCGTACCCTCACCCGGGAGGCCTACGAGTTCTGGTCGGCCATTGAGACGCAGGTGGAGGAGACCGGCAGCACGTTCGACCCGCCCCCAAGCCCCGTGCCGGGCAACCTCACCAACGTCAGCATGCCCGACGCCACACCGCTAGGCTTCTTCCGCGTGGTGGGTGAGGCGCGCGCGACTCTGTGCGTGCGAGCGCGCGACTTCCCGGAGGCCCCGTTCCAACGGCTGGACCCGAGCCGCAATCCATGCGTGGGCACCGAGATCAGCTTCGACCGGCCCGCCTTCTGGCAGTGCTCGCCGCGCCGTAACTGATCTAAACGCTGCTTGGTACCTCAGAGGACTTGGATTACGAATGGTCCCCCACTCCGGTTGAGGCCTTCGCCGGGCCCGCGAAGATGCCTAGCGGTTTGCCCAGCACCTCGCTCCGCTCTCGGCGCCCGAGCGCAGGTCGCGGATTCGAGCGAAAGACCGGGAGACTGCCGCATGGGGCGCCCCGATCCTGCGTCCCAGTGGCTGGTGGATCGTCCCGGTGCTGACCGCCATACGGCTCACGGGAACGGATCCGGTGCCGACGGTCATCGATGTTCGGTCCCGCACCGGGCGTCCTGCGTGACGCGAGAAGGAGCAACGTAGCTCTCCCGGGTCACGTCTGCATGCGGAGGCGTGGGCCGTGCAGCTCCATCGTGCCGAGGTCGGGGCGAAAC
>CAYFSC010000240.1:0-3295 GCA_964345695.1 uncultured Rhodothermales bacterium
CCTATTACAAACAAGCGGTGTCCGTTCCGGTCCCGCGGCCGGTCGGGCCGGGACGCAAACCAAAGATAATGACAGCCTCGGGATGGGTCCCGGCACAGGAAGCGGACCCGCCCTGCCGACAAAATGTGGCACAGGATGCCAGGGTCAGATAAAGAATGGGAAAAACGGTGCGCACAAGAGGGGGCACAGAAGCGGCACAATGTCACATCACGGTGAAAGGGGGCGGGGCGCGCATCCCGCTCTATTGACGCGCGTCCGGTTGCCTGCTACCATAACAACGTACCGTTTCTGCCACACCTATACAGCACAGGCGCACGCACTCTTTCCGCGCCGACGCTCCGCTCCCTTCTGCCAAACCGATCCTAGTTGCCGATGTCCATGACTGTTCTCTCCACCGCGCGTGTGCTTCGTTCCCTGTGTGCCTTCGTTGTTGCCGCCGTGGTTGTTGCCGGGTGCGGGGGTGGGGGCGAGGGGCCGAACGTTCAGATTGAGCAGGGCGACCGGTCGCCGTCGATCGACAGCGCGCAGGCCCGCTTTGCCTCGCCCGCCGACTCGTCGGTCGTCGACAGCGCGAACGTGTCCGTCGTGGTTGACGTGATGGACTACGAACTGGGCGTGCAGACCGAAACGCCCCGGGCCGAGGAGATTGCCAACTCTGCCAACGGACAGCACGTCCACGTCATCGTGGACAACGGGCCGTATATGGCGAACTACGAAGCGGGCACGCCCTTCCCGGTCGGCGAACTGTCGGACGGCGCGCACTCTGCCTTCGTGTTTCCGAGCCGCTCGTACCACGAGAGCGTGAAGGACACCAGCGCCTACGACATGGTCAACGTTTACGTGAACGAGGAGTCCGGCGAGTTCACGCTCGACCCGAGCCAGCCGACGATCATCTACAGCCGTCCGAAAGGGACCTATTCGGGCGCCGGTGCCGAGCGGATCATGCTCGACTTCTACCTCCACAACGTGACGCTCAGCGACGACGGCTACAAAGCGCGATACGAGATTCGCGAGCAGGGCGCCCAGGAAACGCTGGCCTCCATCACCCTGACGGAGTGGACGCCCGCGTTCGTGACCGGCCTGGAGAGCGGCACGTACGTCGTCCATCTGCAACTGCTGGACGCCGACGGCAACGTCGTGCCCGGCGCCTGGAACGACACGGAGCGCGAGATCACCGTGGAGCGGAGCGCTTCGTGAGGCGTTGCGTGATGCGGGATACCGTGATTCGTGATGCGTTTTGCGTTGCGTGTTTTGCGTTGCGTGTTGACGGCTTGCGAGTCTGTTTGGCGGACTGTCTGAGGCCACTCCAAGAGTCCTTCACTGCTCCGCAGTACGAGCTTCGCGTCGCTTCGCTGCGCTCAGGGCGCGGCGTTCCCAGCGCTGCGACTTCGTGGGTCCCGCGTCACACGTTCAGCATGAGAGTCCTCCTTCCACTCGTCCCATCTCCACTCGTCCCATCACCGGCATGAGCACTCGCATTTGGCTGGCCTGCAGCGCGCTCCTTCTGCTCGTTGGAGGGGGCGCGTTTGCGTCGTGGTCCACGTCGGCAGAATCGGACACGCGCCCTGCGGACGTTCAGGGAACGACGCCGCCCCACCGCGGGCTCGACGTGCAGCACTACAGCTTCGACCTGACGCTCGCTGACTCGACGGATCGCATTCGCGGCGAGGCCGAGATCCGCGTGCAGTTCACGACCGATACGCTCTCCGCCGTGCGGTTCGACCTTATCGGCCCGCCGTCGTCGTCCGAGGACACGGGCATGCGCGTGCAATCGGTGACGCGGGACGGAGGCGAACGGGCGGTGCAGCAGGCGAACAACCACGTCCGGATCACCCCGGCCACGCCGCCCGCAACCGGCGACGTGCGCACCTACACCGTTCGCTATGCCGGCATCCCGGCCGATGGGCTCATCATCGGCACGAACCAGCACGGCGAGCGCACCTTCTTCGGCGACAACTGGCCGAACCGCGCGCGCCACTGGCTCCCCGTGGTCGACCACCTGTCGGACAAGGCGACCGTATCGTTCTCGGTGACGGCACCGCCGCGCTACGAGGTCGTCAGCAACGGCACGCTCGTGCGCGACACGACGCGCGGCACCACCCGCACGACGACGTGGCGCACCGACGAGCCGCTCCCGACGAAGGTGATGGTCATCGGCGTGGCCGACTTTGCCGTCGACCGTGTGGCCACGGTGGCCAACACCATCCCGGTGCAGAGCTGGGTCTACCCGCAGGATCGCACGGAGGGCTTCCGCGACCTCGGGCAGGCGCCGGACGTCGTCCGCTTCTTTATCGAGAACATCGGGGCGTTTCCCTACGAGAAGCTGGCCAACGTGCAATCCACCACCCGCTACGGCGGCATGGAGAACGCCACCGCCATCTTCTACAGCGAGCAGGCGGTGTCGGACGGCGAGGACGACACGAACCTGATCGCCCACGAGATCGCACACCAGTGGTACGGCGACAGCGTCACCGAGTCGGACTGGCCCCATCTCTGGCTCAGCGAGGGCTTTGCGACCTACTTGACGGGCCTCTACCTGGAGCACGCGCAGGGGCCGGAGGCCCTCACCGAGTACATGCAGCGCGCCCGGCGACGCGTCGTGCAGTACGCGCGCCAGAACCCGGATACGCCACTCGTCGACACCACGTACGCCGACCCCGCCGAGCTCCTCACCACGAATCCCTACCAGAAGGGTGCGTGGGTCCTGCACATGCTGCGCCACACCGTGGGCACCGACACGTTCTGGGACGGACTGCGCGCCTACTACGAACGGTACCGCGACGGAAACGCAAGCACGCGCGACTTCCAGGCCGTGATGGAGGACGTGTCCGGCCAGGACCTCGACACGTTCTTTCGGCAGTGGACGCGCCGCGCCGGGCATCCGGTCCTCGACGGCACGTGGCGCTTCGACGCTGAGACGAGCGACTGCGTCATCGATGTCCGCCAGACGCAGGACGGCCCGCCGTTCGACGTAGCGGTGGAGGTGAGCCTCCCGACGGACGAGGGGGCCACCCAGACGCTCGACCTGACCCAGTCGGAGCAGACGTTCCGCGTGGACTGCGAGCCGCCGCCGTCGCAGGTCGTCCTCGACCCGAACACGCGCCTGCTAGCGGAGATGTCCATGCGGGAGGCGGGGTCGTGATCAAATACATCGCAGTAGGCGTGCCGAAGACGGCCGCCCCGTTTGTCACTTCCCCGCCTCATCGCTCCTGTTATGCGGCTGCCCAACCGCGAGCAGGCCCATATCGATCAACGGAAATTGACGGAGTACCTGCTCAATCCCGATCATCCAGAC
>CAYFSC010000241.1:0-3228 GCA_964345695.1 uncultured Rhodothermales bacterium
TCCATCACGCATTTACGCCATTTTGGCCGACAACGTGACCTGTGTGCCGTCGCCCGGCTGGCTCTCGATGGCAAGGTGTCCGTTGATGGTTTCCGCCCGGCGGCGCATGTTGGCCAGGCCGTGGCCGCGCTTGCTCGACGCGTCGAAGCCCCGCCCGTCGTCCCGGATGTGCAGCGTCAGACGCCCCTGCTTCGTCTCCACCGCGATGGTCACGTGCTGCGCCTCGGCGTGCTTGGCGATGTTGTGCAGCGCCTCTTTGTAGATGAGGAAAACGTTGCGCATGAACGCCATGTCCAGCGGGTGCGTCTCGGTGGATGCGGGAACGTCGAACGTGGAGCGGGTTCCGTTCAGGAGCGTCGGAGCAACGCGGCGCATCCGGCGAACGAGGTCGTCGAGGGTGTCGTGCTTCGGGTCGACGAGCCAGATAATGTCCCGCAGCGAGCGAACGGTTTCTTCGGCCGCGGCATGGATGCGCTGCAGATGACGCGGATCCAGATCCTGATCGGGCGCCCGGTTTTTCAGCATCTCGCTGATGAGAGCGATGGAACTGATGTTGGAGCCCACGTCGTCATGGAGGTCGGCGGCGAGGCGCAGGCGGAGCCGTTCCATCTCCAGGAGGCGGCGCACGCGGTATTGGTAGGCCGCAGCGAGGAGGCCGAAGATCGCGCCGAGCGCGAGGATGCGGACCCACCACGTTTGCCAGAGACGGGGGCGAAGCGTGAGCACGGCGGTCGTCGCCGGTCCCCAGGCGCTCGTGCCGCTGGCGCTTTGGACCCGAAAGGTGTAATCGTTCGGCGGCAGATTGGTGTAGGAGGCGCTCGGACGGTGGCCGCCGTCGATCCAGCCCTCGTCGTACCCGTCCAGGCGGTAGCGGTAGTGGTTCTGGCCCGGGGCGATGAACGACAGCGCCGCGAAGTCGACCCGGAGTTGTTTCGTGCCGGTGGGGACGTGGGCAGTGCGCCCCGGACGGAGATCTACGGGCACACCATCGGCCTCAACGCGCTGGAGGGTCGTCTGGGGCGGGGGAAGCGGATCGAGCGCGCGGGCCGGGTCGATCAGCACAAAGCCTCGCAGATTGTTGAACGCAAGGCGTCCGTCGCGCAGGCGCCATCCGGCGGGGGAGGCGCGGTTGCACTCGCGGCTCGGCAGCCCCTCGACCTCGGTGAAGACGAGCGGATCAAGCCGGACAGCGGGCACCGTGCCGCGCTCCACCGCGTCGGCCACGGCGTGGAGGCGGTCGTGCTGGACACGGAAAATGCCCTGATCGCTCGACATCCACACGCCGCCGTGCTCGTCCCTCATCATCCGCCAGACGCCGTTGTGGTGCAGCCCCTCGCGCGTGGTGACGGCGACGAAGCGCCCGTCACGATAGCGGTGCAGTCCGTTTTCGTACGTGCTGAACCAAAGCGTCCCGTCGTCCTCTTCGTGGATGGCGACCACGAACGGGCTCCGCAGGCCGTCGCTTGCGTCGTAGGTGTGCAAGCGGTCGCCATCGTAGCGGAAGAGCCCATTCTCGCTGCCGATCCACACGCTGCCGTCGCGCGCCGCGTGAAGCGCCCAGATCTGCTTGTCGCTCCAGAACGCCGGGTCGGGTTCCACCATCCGCCCCGCAGGCATCCGCGCAATCAGTCGGGTGGCTGCGCCGATCCATACGGTGCCGTCTTCCGTCTCCGCAAAACCGCGCACTTCGGCTATGCCCGGAAGGCGCGTCGTGATCTGATTGTCGCGAAGTACAGCGGCTCCGGTGCGGGTCCCGATCCAAAGTGTGCCGTCGCGGGCTTCGTACAGCGAGCGGATTTTGTCGTAGGGCAGCCCGTCGGCCGTGGTATAGCGGCGGGTCAGGCGTCCGTCGTCGAACCGGTGCAGGCCGCCGCCCCAGGTGCCTACCCACAGCGCATCGTCGCGCGTCTGCAGCACCGAGGTGGTGAAGGGCTCGGCCAGTCCCTCTTGTTCGGTCACGGCCGCGACCCGGCGCGGTGCCAATTGGACGACCCCGCGGTTGGTGCCCAGCCACAAGCTGCCCTCGTGGTCGAGCGTGAGGGTATTGATGATCTCGGCGTTGAGCGCCTCCGGCAGCGCGATGGGGGTCGCCCGACCGTTTTTCACACGCACCACCGTGTCCCCGCGGTTGTAGGTGAGCCAGTACGCACCGTCGCCAGTGGGCAGCACGGAGCAGGAGAGTGGGTCGCGCGCCCGATACATCGTGCAGAATGGATGACCGCCGGGGAATTGCAACCGGTCGCTCGCCGCCGGTGCAAATGCAGCGACGCGCCCTGCAGGCAGTTCGAGAGCGTCGACATTCAGGGTGGACCCGCGAACGGTGGCTTCGTAGCGCGCGGTGCGAACGGGCGGTGTGGCGAGCAGAGCGGAGTCGAGACGAGGCGGAGGACCGTACCGGCGCACGTGGTCGTCGAAGACGAGCCAAATCCCCTGCGCGTTGGCCCAGACCGCATAATCTCCCTCAGGTGTGGGGGACACTGCGGCCGGCTCGAACGGCACGAACCGGAGACCCTTCGGATGCGTCGTGTCGGATTCCATAAAGGCCATCCCTTCGTGCGTCACCACGAGCCGGCGTCCGTGGGGGGCGTCAAGGACGCGCAATCCCGCCGTGCCGGGCAGTCCGTCCGCGGTCGTAACGTGCGTGTAGGGATCGTCCGAGTCTGGAGCGATGCGCACCAGGCCGTCCAGGCTCCGGATCCAGAGGACGCCATCTGCCGTCTCGAAGAAGGCATTCCTAATGGTGTTGCGCAACGCCAGGACGCGCGGCATCCGGTGGAAGCGCCCGTCCGCGCCAATGTAGGCCAGCTCATTCTCCTTCGTGAGGAGCCAAAGCCGTCCGGCGCGGTCGGCGTGGGCAGATTCAATGACCTGACTGTTGAAGCCGGGCAGCGCCACCGGGCGGAAGGCGTAGCCGTCAAAACGAACCACCCCGCGACTGGTGGTGACGTAGAGATAATCGTCCGGAAGCTGTGCGACGTAGCGCGCGTCGGCGACGGGCAGGCCCTCCGCCGGGGTGAAAACGCGGATGTGGTACTGGTCGACAGGGAGAAGTGTCGGCTGCGCCCGAACCGACGGACAGCCGAGGAGACCGATCCCCAAACACCAGAACAGAACGACGCGCATGGCAGCGGATTACTGGGTGCCGCATCCTACTGTCCACACAGAATTGCCCGCAGAGGTAAAAGAGGATGGTCTTCCACTCAACTGAACGTGCGTCATAGGATCATC
>CAYFSC010000242.1:0-3168 GCA_964345695.1 uncultured Rhodothermales bacterium
CAACGAAATGCCTCCGCATCTCCGCAGCCAGTCGTTCGACATGCCCGGACCGGCCCTTCTCATTCACGGTGGGGCATGGGACATCCCGGACGACGTTCTTGGCGCCCATCGGGACGGACTCCGAAACGCGCTGGAGACCGGGCGCAAGCAACTGCTGGACGGAGCTTCGGCGCTTGACGTCGTCACCGAAACCGTCGCGGTCCTCGAAGCGCACGGTGCGTTCGACGCCGGGCGCGGGGCCATGCTCAATCAGGACGGCGAGGCGGAGCTCGACGCCGGCGTGATGGACGGTGCCACGCTCGACTACGGCTCCGTCATGGCCGTGAAACGAATCGCTCATCCCGTGCGCGTAGCGCGCCGGCTGCTCGACGCTGGCCGGGGACAGGTGCGGATGCTGACGGGGGACGGAGCGGAGCGGTTTGCAGAGGCCCAGGGGATGGAACGCGTCGACAACGATGTGCTCATCTGCGACCGGGAGCGTGCTCGGTTCGAGGCGCTCCGGGAGCGGGCCGACCCCTTTTATCCGAGTCAATCCTTCCGGCCCGGAGCAATGCCCGAAGGTCTGGGCGGCGATACCGTCGGCTGTGTGGCGCGCGACGGAAACGGACACCTCGCGGCGGCGACCTCCACGGGCGGGACGCCCTACAAACCGCCGGGACGGGTCGGCGACTCGCCATTGCCGGGCGCCGGGTTTTATGCGACGGGGGACGCGGCCGTCAGCGCCACAGGGTGGGGCGAGGCCATCGCAGCCGTCGTCCTCGCCAGCCGCACCGCCGACGCGATTCAGCGCGGAGAGGAGGGCGAGGCTGCCGTTCGTGCCCGTCTCGCCGATATGCATTCTCGCGTCCGGGATCCGGACGGAGACGGGGCTACGGGCGGGCTCATCGCGCTCGACGCAGAGGGTCGCGGAGGCCTTGCCTTCACGACGCCGCGCATGGCCCGTGCCGGGTGGCACGCGGACGGTGAGCCGTGGGTCTCGGTGTGACAGAGGAGGGAAGCGACCCGCGACGAGGGGTCACCACCCTATGCGTCGGGGTTTGTCGGTGGATTCCTGTTCGGCAACGGGGGGAAGGGTGGCGTCGGCAGGCGTTCCGTCTAGGTGCTGCACCTGGACGTCGGTGTAGTAGAATGTTAGAATCTCGCGATAGGAAAACCCCTCCTGGGCCATGGCGTGCGCGCCCCACTGGCTGAGGCCGACGCCGTGGCCGTAGCCGCGTCCCGCGAAGACGTAGGTGTCTCCCTCGCGCCGTGCATCGAACCAGGTGCTTTTCAGTTCAGCCCCCGGCACGTTTTGATTGACATACAGGCGAAAGGCGTTGGACCGCACGGTGTGGCGGTTGTTGGCGTCATCCAGCAGATCGATATGCGTGACGCGACGCCCCTCGGCCCGATCGCCGAGGTAGAATCCCGTTACCGGATACGGCTTCCACGCGCTGAGCGCAGACAGCAAAGTCGATCGGTCGATGCGGGTCGACCACCGATGGTGGGGCGATTGCGCGTCGTAGGGATCGTTGCGCGCAATCAGGTACGGATGGTCCCGATCGGCCGTCCAGACGGCGCTGGGATTGGCCGTGTGGCCCCCGCTGGAGGAGAAGTAGACGGCCTCGATCAACTGGTCGTTGGAGGTCACCACCTGTCCTTCGGTCGCCGCCGTGGCCTGGCGTGACACGTCCGTCACGGCCGACGCCCCGCGGTAAACCTGGGAGGCGGAGTGGTCCACGTGGTCGTACGCTCCCTGAAACTTGGCGGCGGCGCGCAGGGCGTAGGTGCGGACGAGCACGGCCATGGCTTTCGCGCCCTCGATGTCGTCGAACGGGTACTCGCCGGCCACCACGCTGGCCACATATCGATCGAGGCGCACGGCATTGACGAGCACGAGGTGGTCGTTCCGGCTCGTATCGGGGCGGACCCGGATGCCGCCGGTATACGTGCGGGGACGCATGTCCTCGTGGGTGAGCCCCCATTTCGTGTCTGACGCAGACGGGTCCAGGCGCAGCGACCGAGCGTAGAGACCCCCGTTGGTCCGGCGCAGTTTGACGTCGTCGGAACGGAGGCTGAGCGTGGCGCTGTCCCCGGCTGCGATGGTGGCGACCGGCGCTGCGTGCCCCGGAATGCGCACGTCCAAGGCGCCGCGCTCGACCGTAACCGTAGCGGCCCGCACGCCCACCTGGTCGAGGATGCGCACCCGAATGTGGCTCGTGTCCGCTGCGGCGTCGGACGCCTCGGCAGGACCGGCGATCCACGCGGCAAGCAGAAGGAAGAGTGCGAAGCGGGCCATGGTACAGGTGCGACCTCGGTGAAAAACGAGCCAACCAATTTCAATGTACGGACGCCGTGTGCTTCTTGCAGGTCCACGTACGCGTTTCTTCTCAGGTTCCCCGATGCCTATGCTCGTTGACACGCACGCCCACCTTTACCTCGACCGCTTCGACGATGATCGCGAGGCCGTGATCCAGCGGGCCCGCGATGCCGACGTGCAAACGATCGTGATGCCGGCGATCGACGTGCCCTCCATTCGGCAGGCCGTCGACCTCTGCAAGCAGCACGAGGGGCTGTACGCGATGGCGGGACTCCATCCGTCCGAAACCGACGAGGTGACGGACGCTGATTTCGACGCGGTCGCCGACTGGTGCGACAACGAGCACGTCGTGGCCGTGGGCGAGAGCGGGCTCGACTATTACTGGGACCGCTCGTTCGACGACCGGCAGCAGGCGTTTTTCCGGCGCCACATCCGCCTGGCGATCGAGACGGATCTGCCGCTCGTCATCCACAACCGCGAGGCGACGGACGACATTCTACGCATCCTGGAGGAGGAGCGCGACGCGGCCGACCATCCCGAGCGCATGCGGGGCATCCTGCACTGCTTCGTCGATCCACCGCAGGTGGCCGAGCGGGCGCGAGAGCTGGGCTTCTACGTCGGCATCGGCGGGATTGCCACGTTTTCCAACAGCGACGTCGACGCTCATCTCCCGGACATTCCCATCGAGCAGATCGTCGTGGAGACGGACAGCCCGTACCTCGCGCCGGAGCCGAACCGCGGCGACCGCAACGAGCCCGCCTACGTGCGCCACGTTGCCAACCTCGTGGCGCGGGCGAAGGATTTCCCCATCCGCGAGGTGGAGCGCATCACCACGGAAAACGCGTTTAGGATTTACGAGTTGGGTGATG
>CAYFSC010000243.1:0-3166 GCA_964345695.1 uncultured Rhodothermales bacterium
CGCCCCGGCTGATTTCGACGGCGACGGCGACACCGACTTCGTGGTGAGCAACCTCGGAACCAACACGCGCCTCGATGCCAGCCCGGACCAGCCCGCCTCGCTGTACGTCAGCGACTTCGACGACAACGGCTACACCGACCCGGTGCTGTCCGTCTACCGGCAGGGTCAAAACGTGCCGTTTGTGCTGCGCGGACCGCTCGTCAACCAGATCAGCCCACTCCGTCAAAAATTTCCCTCCCACGAGGCGTACGCTGGAACGCCCATCACCGACGTGTTCACGGAGGCCCAACTCCAGGAGGCCGTGACGAAACGCGCGCACACCTTCTCGTCGGTGTACGTGGAGAACGCGGGCAACGGCACATTTTCGGTGCGCCCGCTTCCCTTCGAGGCGCAGCTCGCTCCAATGTATGGTCTCCGCGCCGATGACGTGAACGGCGATGGCCATCTCGACGTGCTGATGGCCGGTAACTTCCACGGCGTGCCGCCGAACCTCGGCCGCATGGACGCCAGCTACGGCGTTGTGCTGCACGGCGACGGCACCGGCGACTTCACTGCGGTCCCCACCCGCGAGTCCGGCTTCCACGTCACCGGCGAGGCGCGCGACATCGTTTCCATCGACGTTGCAGGCCAGAGCGAACGGATCGTCGTGGCCAAGAACGACGGCCCCGTGCAGGTCTTCCGACGACGGCGTTGACCTTGCTTCGCTCGGTCCCGCGTTCCGAGTTCTGAGTTCCGAGTTCAGAGTTTGGATCCGAGTGTGGCAATCTGTGCCAGAAGAAACGCGCGCACTGAGGAATGCCGTTGCTTCGGCCTCGCGAAGGCGATCTCTCTGATGTGAAAATCTCTCCGAACGCCGAACTGCGAACTCTGAACTCGAATCGCCCATGCGTAATGCTGCGCGCACGCTCCTGCTTGCCACATTTGTCGTGTTGGCAGCATGCGCCGGACACAAGAAGGACGATTCGCCCACACTGTTCATGAAGAAGGCCCCGGACACCACCGGCGTCACCTTCACGAACACGCTGGCCGAGTCGACGGATCTCAACATTGTCAACGACCTCTACTACTACAACGGCGGCGGCGTCGCAGCAGGGGACGTGAACGGCGACGGGCGGGTGGATCTGTACTTCACGGCCAACGAGGAGGCGAACGCACTCTATCTGAACCAGGGCGATTTCCGCTTTCGGGAGGTGACGGAGCAGGCCGGCGTGGCGGGCACCGGGGACTGGACGACCGGCGTCACCATGGCGGACGTGAACGCCGATGGACGGCTCGATCTGTACGTCACGGTCGTCGATGGCTTTCTGGGTCTGGAGGGGACGAATCAGCTCTACATCAACCAGGGGCCCGGCGAGGATGGGGTGCCCACCTTCTCGGAAGAGGCCGCGGCCTACGGACTGGACGTGCAGCGCTTCGGCACGCAGGCGGCCTTCTTCGATTATGACCTGGACGGCGATCTGGACGTCTACCTGCTCAACCACTCCGTCCACGACGAGCAAACGTACGGCCCCGTGGAGCTCCGCGAGAAGCGGCATCCGAAGGCGGGGGATCTGCTGCTGGAAAATCGGGACGGCACGTTCGTCGACGTGAGCGAAGAGGCCGGCATCTACGGTGGGCGCATTGGGTACGGTCTCGGCATCTCCGTGAGCGATTTCAACCTCGACGGCTGCCCCGACCTCTACATCGCCAACGACTTCCACGAGGACGACTACCTCTACCGCAACCACTGCGACGGCACGTTCACCGAGCAGTTGCGCGCGTCGATGGGGCACACGAGCCTGTCGTCGATGGGCACCGACGCGGCGGACGTCAACAACGACGGGCGGCCCGACCTCGCCGTGCTCGACATGCTGCCCGACGACGAGTCGATTCGCAAGACCTCCGCAGCGCCCGAGCCGCGCGACGTGTTCAACATCAAGCAGCGCTACGGCTACCACCCGCAGTACGCGCGCAACACGCTCCAGCTCAACCAGGGCGCGCCCGCCCCCGACAGTGCCGTGCGATTCAGCGAGATTGGGCTGCTTGCAGGCATCGAGGCGACGGACTGGAGCTGGGCGCCGCTCTTTGCCGACTACGACCTCGACGGGCAGAAAGACCTGTTCGTCACGAACGGCATTCCGCGACGGCCCAACGACCTCGACTACGTCGAATACGCGTCCGACCCCGAGCTCCAGGCGGAACTGGAGCAGGGCATCACCGAGGACCGGCTGGCCGACCTCCACGAGCGGATGCCGACGGTGCGGGCGCCGAACGTCGCGTTCCGCAACGACAGCACCGGCCTCGGCTTCACGGACGTATCCGCACGGTGGGGCCTCGACTGGGACGGTTTCTCGAACGGCGCGGCCTACGCCGATCTCGACAACGATGGCGACCTCGACCTCGTCACGAACAACATCGGCGATCCGGCGTCGATCTTCGAGAACCGCGCCGACCGTCAGACCGACCATCACTACCTGCGCGTCGACCTGCAGGGCACGGGCGGCAACACGCAGGGCGTCGGGGCGAAGCTCACGCTGCACCACGACGGCACGCGGCAGATGCAGGAGCTGATGCCCACGCGCGGCTACCAGTCGTCCGTCCCGCCGCGCCTCCTCTTCGGCCTCGGCAACCGCACCCGCATTGACAGCGTCTCCGTCGTCTGGCCCGACGGAACGGCGGAGGTCCGCACCGACGTGGCCGTCGATCAAACGCTCACGTTCCGTCAGGCGGACGCCGGGCCGGTGGAGCGGTCTCCGGCGCGGCCGTCATCGACGGGCGATCCGTGGTTTGCGGACGTGACCGATTCGCTGGCCCTTCCGTACCGCCACGAGGAAACCGATCCGGTCGACTTCACCCGCGAGCCGCTGATCCCGCACGCGCTCTCGCTGGAGGGACCGGCCCTCGCCGTGGCCGACGTGAACGACGACGGACGGGATGACCTGTTCGTCGGCGGCGCCAAGCATCAGGCCGCGCAGCTGTTCGTCCAGCAATCCGACGGCAGCTTCTCGCCGTCGAGCGAAGCCACGTGGCAGTCGGACAGTGTCCATGAGGACGTGGACGCGGCCTTCTTCGACGCGGACGGCGACGGGGACGACGACCTGTACGTCGTGAGCGCCGGCAACGAGTTCTGGGGCGACGCCGACGCGCTGCGCGACCGGCTCTACCTCAACGACGGCTCGGGCACCTT
>CAYFSC010000244.1:0-3156 GCA_964345695.1 uncultured Rhodothermales bacterium
GCGACATGCATCTCTCCTTGTTTTTGCCGTCCATCTGGTACGAGGTGCACCTCGTCACGCCGTCGATGAACGCCTATGGCCTCACGATTCCAGGGGCGCCGGGGCTGGTAGAGGCGTTCACCGACCACCTGGGCTGGGCCTTCACCAATACAGGTGCCGACCAGATCGATCATTACGCGCTGGAGCTGGATTCCTCGCAGACGCGCTACCGGTACGACGGCGCGTGGCGCGACCTGCGCTCGGTGGTCGACACCATCCGGGTGAACGGGGGAGAGCCGGTGGTGGACACGCTTTTGTATTCCCACTTTGGTCCAGTGCATCTCCCGGAACCAGAGGCGGCGTCGACGCCCGTGGCGGGTGCGGTGGCCGAGCGCTGGGTGGCCCACGAGCCGAGCCGCAGCCTCCGCGCCCTCTGGCACATGGCCCACGCCGACTCGCTGGCGGCGTTCGAGAACGCGCTGCGGGACTGGGACACGCCGATGCAAAACATCCTGTATGCGGGCCGCGACGGGCACATTGCAATCCGCTCGACGGGGCACCTCCCGGAACGTCGCTCGGGGCACGGTCGCGGGCTGCTCGACGGAACCACCGACGCTCACGAATGGACCGGCCGGGTTCCGTTTGAGGAGCTGCCGTACAGCCGCGACCCTGCGCGGGGCTTCCTGACCTCCTCGAACCAAAAACCGACCGGACCGGAGTACCCGCACTACTTGGGCCACGATTGGGGCGACGGGTACCGCTCGCTGCGCCTCGACTCCCTGCTGCGCCGCACCGACCGGCACTCGGTGGCCGACTTCAAGCGCTACCAGGCCGATGTTGATGCGCAGCAGCGAGATGTGTTCGTGCCGCTTCTTCGACCGCTGAAGGACCTCTCTTCAAAAGCCGACTCGCTGCGCCGCATGCTTCGCCGGTGGAACGGCAAGGCTACGCTCGACCGTCCGGAGCCGCTCATCCTCAAAACCTTCCTGGATACGCTTCGGACGCTCACGTGGGACGAGTCGGTCTTCGACGAAGCTCCCGATCCCGAAGATGCACCCCTCGTGCAGTTGCTCCAGCGCAGCCCGGAGTCGCGCTGGTTCGACGTGCAGTCGACGCCGCAGGTGGAAGACGGCCCGGCCCTGCTCGCAAAGGCGCTGGAGGCCACGGCCGCGACGCTAACAGAACGGCACGGGTGGACCCCCTCGGCGTGGCGGTGGGGCGACCACCACAAGGTGGTCTTCCGCCACCTGTCACAGACCGCCGCCCTCCGACCGCTGTGGCGCGGGCCGTTGCCGTACCCCGGCTTCGCATCTACCGTCTCGCCGGCCCGTGGAGACACGGCGACCCACAGTGCCAGCCAGCGCCTCATCGTCGACTTCTCCACCGATCCGCCGTCGGGCATCGGGGTCGTGCCCGGAGGACAGAGCGGCAACCCACTGGATCCGCAGTACTACGACACCCAAATTCCGGCCTACGTCAGCTTCGAATATTTCGACCTTCGCCGTCCCGCAACGCCTGCCGATCTGCCCGCCGATGCGGTCTCGCGGCGCACGGTGCTCACCCCCGACGAATGAAGGACCGCCGCGGCGCGGGCATCCCTCCGTCAACGTGGGCCGTCAGGCACTCGACCTCCTGTCTCCTCCGCTACATCGATCGTCCCTTCGCATGGCTTCTTCCGACGACCAACGCTTTTCGTCGCGCCTCGGACTGATTCTCAGTGTGCTCGGCATCGCCGTGGGAACCGGCAACATCTGGCGGTTTCCCCGCATCGCGGCCACCAACGGGGGTGAAGAAGGGGCCGGGGCGTTCCTGATTGCATGGATCGTGTTTCTCTTCGTCTGGAGCATCCCGCTGATCATTGCGGAGTACGCCCTGGGTCGCAAGGGGCGGATGGGTGTCATCGGTACGTTCGCCCGGGTGGCTGGCGAGAAGTTTGCGTGGATGGGCGCCTTTGTCGGGTTCGTTGCCACCGCCATCATGTTCTACTATGCCGTCGTGGCCGGCTGGTGTGTGTTTTACTTCGTAGAAATGCTCACGAATCCGCTTCCGCTTACCAACGAGGCCTCGACGAACGTGTGGGAGTCGTTCCAGGCGGGCGGAACGCCGGTGTACTTTCACGCCTTCGCGATGACCTTGGGCGGATGGGCGGTCTGGCGAGGCGTGGACTCGATTGAGCGCGTCAACATGGTGCTCATCCCCACGCTGCTTCTCATCGTCATCGCTGCGGTGATTCGGACGATTACGCTCGACGGGGCGGCTGACGGACTCGCTTTTCTGTTCACCCCGCAGTGGGAGCTGCTGACACGTCCGGAACTGTGGCTGGAAGCGCTGACGCAGAACGCGTGGGACACCGGCGCCGGATGGGGGCTCATCCTAACCTACGGCGCCTACATGCAGAGCCGGCACGGTGTGGTGAAAAATGCATTCATCACCGGTCTCGGAAACAACACCGTCTCGCTGCTGGCGGCCATAGTCATCTTCGGCACCGTCTTTGCCACGCTGGGCGACCAAATGTCGCAAGCCGAAATCCTCAGTGTGATGCAGACAAGTGGCCCGGCGGGCACTGGTCTCACGTTTATCTGGATGCCGCAGCTCTTCGCCGACATGCCGCTCGGCGTCCTCTTCGCCATCCTGTTCTTTCTGGGCCTGTCGTTCGCTGCACTGAGCTCGCTGATCTCCATGATCGAACTGGCGACACGAACGTTTGTCGATGCCGGTCTCAACCGGCGCGCCTCAATCGGCATGGTCTGCGGCCTCGGCTTCGTGCTCGGCCTTCCCTCGGCCTTCAACCTCAACGTGCTCGCCAACCAAGACTTCGTCTGGGGCGTAGGACTCCTGATTTCGGGGGCCTTCGTGGCATTCGCTGTCATTCGGTACGGGGTGCGGAAATTCCGCGAAGATGCCGTCGTGCAGGCGCGCGGCGACGTCGACCCTGGCCGGGGATGGGACACGCTGGTCGGCGTCATCGTCCCGATTCAGGCGGTCATCCTCCTGGGGTGGTGGCTCTACCAGTCGGCGGCCGTGTACGCACCGGATACGTGGTACAACCCGTTCCAGCCGTACAGCGTAATGACGTGCCTGCTACAGTGGGGGGTGGTGATCGTGGTCTTCCTCGCGCTGAATCGCCAGCTGACGCGCCGCACGCTCGGGTTCCGCCGCACCTGAAGGCGGGTCCGC
>CAYFSC010000245.1:0-3150 GCA_964345695.1 uncultured Rhodothermales bacterium
GCTTCTTCGGGGATCTGCTGGGCTTGCACGGGGCCGACCCACACACCACTCGCCACGATGGCGCACAGAACGACGAGAAGGCGTCTCTTCATGACCAAGGCAAAACCATAGAGGACGACGGGATCGAGAGCAGCAGCGGGAGTCCCGCACGGTCTCGCATGAGAGGAGGGCGTTCAAGCAAGCAGCCACGAGAGCCGCACGACCTTGACATCGTATTTGGTAAGCGGCGGCGCGCAAAAACGCGAACGACGGCGCGGACGACCCATCAACTTTTCCAAATATTCGCCTCTGTGGCTCCTGTTTCCGTGGAGACGCTGGACGGCGCTGCGGCGATGCGGTCCTGCAGGGCCGCAAGCTGCGCGGTCCACGGAGGCACCGCAAGGTCGAACGTGGAGCGCACGCGCCGGGTATCGAGCGCCGAGTAGGCGGGCCGAGACGCTTTCGTCGGGTACATGTCGGTGGAGATGGGCTCCACAGTGACGTCGCGCCCGAAGCGGGCGAAGATCGCCCGGGCGAACCCGTACCAGCTGGTTTGCCCGCTACTGCAGAGGTGATACAGCCCGCTGTAGGCGTCTGGGTCGGCGGCGGCCAGCGCGGTTTCGAGCATAGACGCAGTGGCCTGAGCGATCCACCCCGCCCAGGTGGGGCAGCCGATCTGATCGTCGACGACGGTCAGGCGCTCGTTCTCGTCAGCAAGCTGGAGCATCGTTCGAAGGAAGTTGGTGCGGCGGTGGCTGTACGCCCAGCTCGTGCGCAGGAGAAGATGCCGCGCGCCGCTCTGTCGAACGGCCGCCTCGCCGTCCCGCTTCGAGCGCGCATAGACGCTCAGCGGGTTGGTCGGATCGTCTTCGTGGTAGGGTGACGTGGCCGTGCCGTCGAAGACGTAATCCGTCGAGTAATGCACGACCCAGGCTCCGGCGTCCCGCGCCGCCTCGGCGATCACGCCGGGCGCTTCGGCATTGATGGCGTGCGCCGTCTCGGGCGCATCCTCGGCCCCGTCGACGTCCGTGTAGGCGGCGGCATTGATGACCGCGTCGGGAGCCTCCTCCTGCACGACGGACCGGAGCGTGCGGGGCTGCGTCAGATCCGCACGGTCGCGGCCCACTGGCACGACGGTGCACGTCGGCGACAGCGCGGTGCGCAGTTCGTGGCCGATCTGGCCGGTCGGCCCGAACAGCAGAACGGTGGGCGCGTCGGAGGCAGGCATGACAGGGCAATCAGGAGATCGAACGGCGGAAGGCGGGGAGCAGCGTCCCTTCATACGACGCCGGCGCTTCAGAGATCAGAACCGCAGGCGCTCGCGGGGGAGCTCGGACAGGCGCGGAGCCGTGCGGTCTTTCTCGGACAACTCGGGGGCGTCAACGGGCCAGTCGATGCTCAGGTCGGGATCGTTCCAGCGCACCGTGCCCTCGGCGTCGGGGGCATAGACGTCGGTGCACTTGTAGTGGAAGAGCGCCGTCTCGCTCGTCACCGCGAAGCCGTGCGCGAAGCCTTCCGGGACGTACAGCTGCCGCTTGTTCTCCGCCGAGAGCACTGCCCCGTGCCACTGCCCGAACGTCTCGGAATCTGCTCGAATATCGACGGCCACGTCGAACACCTCGCCGTCCCAAACGGACACGAGCTTCCCCTGGGCGTGCGGGTTCTGGAAGTGAAGCCCCCGAAGGACACCGCGCGCCGAGCGCGACAGGTTGTCCTGCACGAAAGGCCCGTCGATCCCGTGCTTGGCGTAGCGCTCCGCGTTCCAGGTTTCCAGAAAGACCCCCCGCTCATCCCCGTACACGTCCGGCTCGATGAGAAGAAGACCCGGAAGCTTGAGTTCGTGAACCGTCATTGGCGAAAGCGGAAACGTAGGCTGCGGGATGCAAAGGGGGCCGTCGTTCGGGGCGGAGTCAGGCGCTCGTGCCCAGGCGATCCATGTCGTAGCTGTCGTCCAGCGCGATCTCGCACCAGTCCCGGTTGTCGAGGTACCAGCGTACGGTTTTCCGGATGCCCGAGTCGAATGTCTCGTTCGGCGTCCACCCCAACTCCGCCTCGATTTTCGAGCAGTCGATGGCGTAGCGCCAGTCGTGCCCTGGCCGGTCGGCGACGAACGTGATGAGGTCATGATGGCTGCCCGCATCACGCGGCCGGAGCTCATCCAGCACGTCGCAGATGGCGTGCACGACCTCGATGTTCTGCTTCTCGCAGCGCCCGCCCACGTTGTAGGTCTCCCCAACGGTGCCGGCCTCCAGGACGCGGTACAGCGCCCGCACGTGGTCGTTCACGTACAGCCAGTCGCGCACGTTTTCGCCCGTGCCGTACACCGGGATCGGGTCGCCGCCAGTGGCCTTCAGAATGACGACCGGAATGAGCTTTTCGGGGTACTGGTACGGCCCGTAGTTGTTGGAGCAGTTGGTGACGAGCACCGGCAGGTCGTACGTGTGATGCCAAGCGCGCACGAGGTGGTCCGACGAGGCCTTGCTCGCGGAGTAGGGCGAGCTCGGGTCGTACGGCGTGTCCTCGCGGAAGGACCCCTCGTCGCCGAGCTCGCCGTACACCTCATCGGTCGAGACGTGCAGGAAGCGGAAGGTCTCCTTGCGCGCATCGTCGAGGTGACGCCAGTGCTCACGCGCGGCTTCCAGCAGCGTGTACGTGCCCAGGATGTTCGTCTCGATAAACGCCGCCGGCCCGTCGATGGAGCGGTCGACGTGCGACTCGGCCGCGAGGTGCATGACGGCGTCCGGGTCGTACTGCTCGAAGAGCCGATGCACGGCGTCGGCATCGGCCACGTCGACGCGCTCGAAGTGGTGCCGGTCGCTGTCGGCCACCGGCTCCAGCGACGCCAGCGTGCCGGCGTACGTCAGCTTGTCGACGGAGACGACCGTCGCGTCGGTCTCGCGGATGAGATAGCGCACGAGTGCCGAGCCGATGAAGCCCGCACCGCCGGTGACGAGAATCGTTCGAGGCATGCGTTCCAGTTTCGCGTTTGGAGTTCGGAGTTCGGGTTCAGGATTGCGAGTTCCGAGTGACGGGCTACAGAAACTGATTGAAGATATCCGCGATGCGCTGGATGTCGTCCAGTTCCTCTTGAAGGATGTCATACAGCCGTTCAATGTCGACCTCCAGATACTGATGAACGAGAATATCCCGGAGGCCGATCATTTGCTCCCA
>CAYFSC010000246.1:0-3143 GCA_964345695.1 uncultured Rhodothermales bacterium
GTGAGCACAGGTTCGCAAAGAAGCCAAGGCGGTCCTCCTATCGGCGAGCCGTGAAAAAGATGCGTCGCCGGGACCAAGTGCATCCTTGTGCGACGGAGGACACCGTGGGGCCAACGAAGTCCAGCGGTGCTCGCACCAAGAAGCCGGAACGGCTCCGGCAAACGATTGAGATACTCGTAAATCTGCCGTAACATGCATGAAAATGAAGACAACAGTCCCGGATTGTCGGAGTCCGTGACGTCCGGTCGTTACCGGTGGCTCCAGGGGCAGCGCCTGCAAGGCCTTTTTCGCTCTGCCTAGCGGTGAGGAGGACAACGGAGGATCCGACGTCCAGGTCGATGTCTGGCAGGATCGAACGGTGTTTCCCAAGACGCACGAAGAACCATGGCCAAGATGACGATCGACAAAGTCGCTGAGCTCTCCCACGTTTCACGTTCGGTCGTCTCGCGTGTGCTCAACGACCATCCGAACGTGAGCGATGCCGCGCGCGAGCGGGTGCGCGAGGTCATCGATGAGTACGACTACCGACCCAGTTCGGTGGCCCGCAGCCTGGCGACGAACAGCACCCATGAGATCTGTGCGCTCACGCCCCGGCGCCAGAGCGATGCGCTCGCCAACGGCTTTTGGCCGCTTCTGCATTCCGGCATTCTGGAGCAAGGGATGAAGCGTGAGTACCTCGTGTCTCTGTCGATGGTCGCCCTCGACGGGGACGCCTGCATCGAACAGTATGTGGATGACCAGCGATTCGACGGCTATGTGCTGATCACCCAGCAGGTGAGCCAGCAGGTCGGTCCCACACTGGAGGAGCGGGACCTTCCCGCCGTGCTCATCGGCCACGATCCGGCCCGCCAGGGATTCAGTTCCGTCGACGTGAACAACCACGCAGGCGCCTACGAGGCGACGACGCACCTGTGTGATCTCGGATACGAGACGGTCGGTGCCATCTGGGGCACCCTGGATCTGAAGGAGTCGGTGGACCGCCGGTGCGGCTACCTGGATGCGCTGGAGGACGCCGGGCACGACGTGCCCGAACAGTGGATTGCCGTGGGCGACTACTCGCAGGAAAGCGGGTACAACATCGCGGCGCAGTGGCTGCAGGCAGGGGATCCGCCCGCGGCGCTGTTCTGCGCGAGCGATACGATGGCCACCGGCGCCCTGCTGGCGCTGCATCAGGCCGGGTACGCGGTGCCCGACGACGTGGCCGTCGTAGGCTTCGACGGACTGCCGACCACGGCGTATACAATTCCGCCGCTCACGACCGTCCGCCAGCCCATCTACGAGAAAGGCGCCAAGGCGGCCAACATCATCATCGACCGGATCGATAGGAACGACCCCGAGATCGTCCACCTCAACCTGGATCCAGAGCTCGTCGTGCGGGAGAGCTGCGGAGGCGCTGCGTAGTTTCGGGGTGGGGTTCGGAGTTCGGGGTTCAGAGTGATCGATCTCCGAACTCTGAACGTTGAACGACGAACGCTACTTCCGGTGCGGCGCCTCGGTGAGGCGGTTGCCGGTGGCGTCGTAGCGGGCCACGTCGAAGCCGGACTGTACGCTGTAGGCGCCCACTTCACCACGCGCGCTGAGGGCGAGGAAGCCCACCTGGAAGTCCGTGGCGTCGGTGCGGGCGAGGACCCGGTCGACGGTGTCGCGGCACGCGGCCTCGGGGTCGGCGCCCTGCCGCATGCGCTCGACGACAGCGTGCGCCCCCACGACGCGGATGATGTGCTCGCCCCAGCCCGTCGCGCAGGCCGCTCCCACGCCGGGCTCGACGTACAGCCCCCCGCCGATCAGTGGCGAGTCGCCCACGCGGCCCGGCATCTTCCACGCCGTTCCGCTTGTGGTGCACGCGCCCGAAAGGCCCCCCTGCGCGTCGAGCGCCAGCATGCCAATGGTATCATGGTTCCCGCTCTCGTCCTCGACGTTCGCCTCCGGCGTCGACGGGACGAGATCGGGATGCTCTTGCTTCCACTGCTCCCATTCTTCGCGGGCGGCCTCGGTCAGCAGGTCCTGTTCCTCGAAGCCCTGCGACCGCGCGAAGTCCAGGGCGCCGTCACCGACGAGCATGACGTGCGGGGTTTCTTCCATGACCCGCCGCGCGACAGAAATGGGGTGCATGATGCGCCGCAGGTAAGCCACCGATCCGGCCCGGCCCTCTGCGTCCATGATGCAGGCGTCGAGCGTCACGTTGCCTGCGCGGTCGGGTCGGCCGCCGAAGCCCACGGTGCGCACCTCTGGATCGGCCTCCGGCACCCGGACGCCCGCCTCCACCGCGTCGAGCGCCGAGCCGTTCTCCGACAGCACCTCCCACGCCGTCTCGTTCGCCGGCTGGCCGTGCTTCCACGTTGAAACCACCACCGGCTTCTGGGCGGGACCCCTCGATGAGGCGTTCGCGGCGCATGCGGTGAGCACGCCGCTTCCGAAGGTGCCTGCGAGAGCCCCGAGCTTGAGAAAGTCGCGTCGGTTGTTCATGGGTCGAGGCAGACGCTGTGCGGGAAAATGGAGGGCGTTTTTCGTGACGCTCTAGAGGCCGCCGACGCTCTGGACGCGCGGAAGGTTCGGAGGCTACGGACGCGGAGGACGCGCGGGGAAATGAGAGAACGGATCGGGAAGACCGATTGCTTGCATTCCACCATTCTTCCAAAGCGTCCAAAACGCCCAGCAGTTCGAAGTTGAGAAGACGAGCCGCACTGTTGAAGACCGCACTGTTGAAGACCGGCACGCCCTTACGCGTCAGCAGCGACTCCGATGTGCTGGAGCACCTCGCTCGGGCAGCCGGTCCATTCCTCGACGTAGGTGTTGCCCCTGTACTGCAGGTCTTCCATGCCCATTTTGCTGCTGAAGAAGCCAGAGGCCGTGAGGTCGCGGAAGCTGTTGAAGAACGCGACGCCGGCCTCCATCTCGGGCGGGGCCTCTTCGGGCCAGGCAATAAGGTCGAGCAACTCGCGGCGCTGAGCATCGGGACAGTGGATAAACAGCGCATCGTGGCGGTCGAGGCACTGGTAGTCGAGCCAGGCGAGGCCGCCGCGCATGGCCGTCTGGCGTTCCGTGCGCTGCTCCTCGGTGCCCAGCAGCGCGTCGACCATGACCGAATCCATGAACTCGGGCACCCGCGCGTCCGTGGCGCTGCCCGAGCGGTCGTCGGCCGG
>CAYFSC010000247.1:0-3140 GCA_964345695.1 uncultured Rhodothermales bacterium
CGATGCGGACGAACCGGGTCAGCAGGTCGACGAGGAAATCGCGGTCGATGGTCATGGGATTGGGGAGGCGATGGACACTCGGGAGGCTGCGGAGGCGCTGGCCGCACGCGTTGTGATATTCTCAATCGTAACCGCGACCTCTTCTGCGGCCGTCACCGTGAACGGGGCGTCTCGCTCTTGATCGCGTCGCTCGGCTCGCCTCCGCGGCCCGACCCGGGTGCAGGGTCAGTCCACCTGCACAATGGCGGCCACAGGAAACCCAGCGCCCGGCTCCGTGTCAATGGCCACTGCCGTAATGACCCGACCGGACGGCAGCGACGCTTTGCCCTGTTCGTCGGAGGGCAGATCGGAGTCGCCCCCGTTAGCCCGCATTTCTCACGGGACGCTACTGCGGCTTCAGAGGCGGCCCCATCTGCTCATTTTTGCTCCTCGACGATGCTCCGCATCGCCTGCGGTGCGCATCTCAGGAGTACTTCCTTCCTTTGGTCAGGGCGCAACTGGCATCTTGAACCGCCTCTTGTGCCTCGCGACGCCTTCACACGGGCATGCCCTCGTCAGCACCGAAAGGGTATGACCTGAAGGCCCTCGCTTCGCTCGTGTCGTGAGAAGTCCAGGTTAGGAGTCGGACGGCAGATCCGCGAGGATCGCACGCCAGTCCTCGCGCTCCGGCTGGCCCGGCTTGCGCTTGCCGAAGAGGCGCGCGATGATGCCGCCATTGGCATCCAGCAGCTCCAGCGAGGTCACGATGCCGTCCGTCGTCGGCTTTTCGACAACCCAGGCCTGATTGATCCTCTCCTCGTTGAGGTGAAGCTGAAAGCCGGGGTCGAGCACGTTGTACCAGGGCGGCGTGGCCTTGAGCTTGTTGACGGGCCCCGTATGGATCTGGAGGCACCCGCGGCTTCCCACGAACACCATGATCGGCGTCTCCTGCTCGGCGGCCGCCTGAAGCGTGCGGCGCAGGCTTTCGGCCGGAACGCGCCGGGTGAAGCGTCCTTCGCCGAACCGCAGCGCCTGGGTCCGCGACACGTCGTAGTCGCGCATGAGGGGGAAGAAGTCGTGCGTGTCCTTCAGGTCGGCCCACTCCTGGAGGAAGCCGTCGACGTCGATTTCGCTGACGGGCGTCTCCTCGGGATTCGTTTCGACCGCCTCGACCGTCTGCTCGATCGACTGGTCGTCGTGGCGGTACGTGTCGACGAGCGCGGCGTAGGCGTCGAGGTCGCTCGTGCGTGTGACGAACACCTTGTGGACCGCCGTCCCGTCGCGGTCGAAGAACTGGAGGCTGCGCCGGACGCCACCACGCCCGCCAGACCACGGCGTCTCGACGGCGAAGCCGAGGTGCCAGTGGTCCATGAACAGGCGCAGGTCGATGTCGTCGTCCAGCACGAGGCCCATGTTGTGCGTCTCGGTGAACGACACGTTGTGGTACACGCCGGTTTTCTCGTGGACGGCCGCGTCGTTGCGCGTGAGCGCCATCACCGGGCCGAGCGATTCGAGCTCACGGAGGAGCGCGTTCCAGTCGCCGTCGAGGCGCGTCACGTGCTCGCCGCAGCCGGTGGCCACGAGTTCCGCTTCGCTCACGCCCATCCGGTCCGCGGCGGTGCGGATGCGGATGTTCGGGTGCTCGTCCTGGAACGCCACCCAGCGAGCTTTCAGATCGGCGGATTCGAGGGTTTGTGTCGTCATCGGATCAGGGGATGGATGGGGTGCAACGATTGAGCGTCGATTATGCCGTCGGAACGGCAGACGTGGAGGCATGCGCCGCCGCGTCGGGCACGATGAGCGGGCACGGCTGTGTGGGATGTGCGAGGACGCGGACGGGACAGCCGAACACGTCTTCGATGCCCCTCGGCGTCATCACGTCGCCCGGTGGCCCCTGGGCGTGAAGCATGCCGCGCCGCAGCATCACGACGTGGTGGGCGTACTGCGCGGCGAGGTTGAGGTCGTGGAGGATGGCCAGCACGCCCACGCCGTCTGCCGCCAACGCGGCCGCGGTCTGCAGCACCTGATGCTGGTGCGCGAGGTCGAGGCTGGCAGTGGGCTCGTCCAGGAGCAGGTAGCGGTGTCCCGCGTCCGGCGGCGTCCAGATCTGCGCCAGCGCGCGGGCAAGGTGGACGCGCTGCTGCTCGCCGCCGGAGAGCGTCGGGAACGCCCGCCCGGCAAAATCGCTCATCCCCACGGTGCTGAGCGCAGCCTCGGCGATCTGCCAGTCGCGCCTCGACTCGGCCCCCCGCAGGTGCGGCGTGCGTCCCATCAGCACGACCTCCAGCACAGAGAACGCGAAGTGCAGCTGCGACTGCTGCGGCAGCACGGCCCGGCGGCGCGCCTGCTCGCGCTCGGGGAGCGCGTCGAGCGTCTGGTCGTCCATCTCCACGGTTCCGGTCGACGGCGCCAGGTCCCCCGTGGCGACGCGCAGGAGGGTCGTCTTGCCCGCCCCGTTCGGCCCCACAACGGCGGTAAGCTGCCCAGGCTGGATCGTCGCAGAGACGCGGTGCACAAGCGTGGCGTCGCCAATCTGAACGGTGATGTCGCGGAGTGCAATCATGGGCAAGTTTGTGCCCTGCCGGGCAACGAGCGTTTCAACGACATCAATTTAGACTCGATCCACATAAGAGGCAAATCAAACGCTTCGAGCCCGTCGTGATTCGTCAGAACTGGACGTCCTTCTCCAGCGTCCGACCGTCACGCTCGACGACGACGGTGGCCGTGTCGCCGGGCTCCAGTTGTCCGAGCGCGTCCATGTAGGCGTAGATGTCGCCCACCGCCACGTCGCCAACACGCACGATGACGTCGCCCTCCTGCAGGCCGGCGCGACCCGCTGGGCCGTCGTCCTCCGTCACCGCGTCGATGCGCATCCCTTCGCCCTCGAAGACGTAGTCGGGCATGATGCCGAGGGTGACATCGAACGACATCCGGCGGTCCTGGTTATCGTTATCCGTCTCGGTGAACGCGAGCGCGCCATTATCGTCCAGGGCTTCGACGAGGCGGACGGCAAACGTGGCCACGTCGTGCAGCCCCTCATAGTCGATGCGGTGGCTGTCGTCGGCGGGGGTGTGGTAGTCGTCGTGCGCACCGGTGAAGAGGTGCACGGCCGGAATGTCTTCGAGATAGAACGAGGTGTGGTCGGACGCGCCGAGGCCGGA
>CAYFSC010000248.1:0-3034 GCA_964345695.1 uncultured Rhodothermales bacterium
TCTCCCACGCCCCAACGGCCGTCACCCGTTGCCGACGAAGAACACGGCGTTGCTAAAGAGCAGGTGGCCGCTGTACCAGAAGCCGCGGAAGAGCGGATTGTCGACCATGTAGACGACGCGTCCGCGCCCCATCTCCTGCACGCCGTACACCAGCGTCTCGGCCACGGTCTGCTGTGCCTTGTGGCCCATGAAGCCGCTCACCGGATTGCCCGTGGGAAGGGTGACGACGTTCCAGCCGTCCTCCAGGTAGGCGAAGGCGTCGTCAGAGCGCTTGAGCGTGAAGTACGGGTCGTTCATGCCGAACGCGAGCGGGTGCGACGTGTCGGTGCGCGTGCGGTGGATGCTGCCGGGCGTAGCCTCGGGCAGACGAGCGCGCTCCCGATTGCCGTAGCGGCGGAGCGGATCGGCGGTGTCGCCGGAGTCGTCGTTGCTGCCGTACTGCGACTCCCCGTCGCCCCCCTCGCCCTCGGCCTCCTTGCTGTCCTTCTTGTTGATCGCAAAGGAGCCGCGCCCGACGAGATCCTCGTTCGCATTGCCGAGGGCCACAAGCCGCCCGCCGTCGCGGATCCACTCCGTGAGCGCGTCGGTGCGCTCGTCCGAGAGCCAGTCGTCGTAGCGTCCACTGGGCATCACGAGCACGTCCACGTCATCGAGCGCGTCGGCCGACACCTCGTCCGCGTTCAGGAGCGTGACGGGGTACTGAAGCTGCTGATCGAAGAAGTGCCACACCTCCCCGGCGTTGTTCGAAAACGTCGGGGGACCGGAGAGCACGGCCACGTGCGGCGCATCGATGTAGCCGACATTGGCGGACCCGAAGTCCGGGCCACGGTCCATGAATCCGGTGTCCACCGCGCGGAGCGGCTGGTTGTGCGCGCGTGCCGTCTCGCGGACGACGGTGTCGAGGCGATCGGCGAGATCGTCGTTGCCGGCGCGCGTGATGATGAGCGTGCCCGGCGCGTACGTGCGTCCCTCGACCGTAAACGACTCCTCGGCAAAGCGCAGCGACACCTCCTCCTGAAGCAGAGCCGCCGCGAATCGCACGTCGGCGCGGCTCGACCAGGATGTGATGTAGGCGTACGGCGATTCGGAGTCCCCCGTCACGCCCGTCTCCTGCGGCACCGCATTCTGCGTCTGCGGCGCCACGCGGTCCGACAGCGCATAGGCATCGAGGCCGTACGCATAGGGGAGGCTCCACGAGGTGATATCGTAGGTGAGCGAGTCGATGATCGTGGTCTCCGGCTCGAAGAGCACCTTCACGAGCCGTGCCTTCGGCTGGGCGGCCTGCACCAGGAGGTCGCCGGATTCAATGGCGGCGCGCTCGGTGTCCCCCGTGATGTACGATCGTCCCCGGATGTCCTGCGTGCTCGAGGCGACGCCGTACTGGATGCGCTGCCGATCGAGGTGGTCGGCCAGGGCCTGCAGCCGGTCGCCCCCCGCGTCGCGCTTGATGATGTACGTCCCGTAGTCGCCGGGCGGGTCCTGCGCGGCGGTGTCGTAGTAGTCGGCGAATTCCTGCACCACCTGCTCGTGGTTCTGCGCCGTGGCCTCGACGGTCGACAGCCCGCTCGTGTGGTGATGGGCGATCCGGTCGGCCAGCGTGAGCGTGTCGCCTTCCGCCGTGATGATGCCGAGACCGGCGCGCCCCGAGCCGCCCTGCTCGTAGGTCATCCCGATGGCGCCGTTGAAGATGGGCCACGTGTCGCCGTACCCCGGGTAGAAGAGGTCGAACACCTCGCGCGTAAAGTAGAGCCAGTGGTTCTGATCGAAGTACGTGGCGTTGTTGCGCCCGATGGTGAACTGGAACTCACGCTGCCACTCGGTGATGTCCTCGTGGAAGGGCTTGGCCGCGGGAGCGAAGTAGTACGGGGCGTCGACGCTCTGCTCGTGAAAGTCGACGTGCACGTGCGGCATCCACTCGTGATACACGTCGAGGCGATGGCGCGTCTCTTGCTGCACGCCCCAGGCCCAGTCGCGGTTGAGGTCGAAGTAGTAGTGGTTCGTGCGCCCGCCGGGCCAGGGCTCGTCGTGCTCGCGGGCTTCTGGGCGGACGTTCAACGACGCTCCTTTCATCTGTCGGTACCACTGCACGTAGCGGGCGCGCCCGTCGGGATTCAGGCACGGATCGAGGAGGACGACCGTGTTCTCCAGCCACGCCTGCGTGCGGCTGTTGTCTGGATTGCCGAGGGCGTAGAGCGTCTGCATCGCGGCCTCGGTGGAGACGCTCTCGTTGCCGTGCACGTTGTAGCTCAGCCACACGACGGCCGTGGGCGGTCCCTGCGGCGCGCCGTCTGCGAGTCCCGCGCGGCGCAGGTTATCCGTGCGGATCTGCCCCAGGCGGTCGCGGTTGTCGGGCGATGCGACGGTTGCCAGCAAGAGCGGCCGCCCCTCGTGCGTCGTGCCGTACGGCTCGACCGACACGTTCGGCGACGTCTCGGCCACGTGCCGCACGTAATCGACCATCCGGTGGTGCGGCGTAAACTGCTCGCCGAGCTCGTAGCCGAGAAACGTCGCCGGCGATTGCAACGAAGCCGCGGATTGCGCCCGGCTCTGGGGAGCCCCCAGCACCAGAAGCAAAACGACCGGAAGGACGACGCGACGCAGAATGGAGACAACGGGCATGAAGACGCGGGGAGATTCGAAGGACAGGGATGGCAAGGGGATCGCCTCCAACAAAGGACGCCCGCCGGGCAAAGGCAAGAGGAGGATTGCGTCCGGGCGTTGGGACGTACGGGCGTGAGGAACCCACCCCCAGAATGCAACGCCAGGAACGAACTGCCGTAGACAATGCTGCCTCTACGAGACGGTCCGCACGATGACAGCGCTCCAGAGCACGCTCGTTCTCCCACGCCCCCTCTCCCACTCTCCCTTTCCCTCGCCCCATGGCCGACATTGAACTGACCCGCTCGCATTCTCTCGGCGTCGACGGGGGACGTGACGCTGTGAAGCGCGTCGCCCAGAAGCTCGAACAAAACCTGTCGGTGGACTGCCACTGGGAGAACGACACACTCCACTTCGAGGGGCACGGCGCGGAGGG
>CAYFSC010000249.1:0-2802 GCA_964345695.1 uncultured Rhodothermales bacterium
ATTTAGAGCACTCATGGCTGCCGCCGCCCCGTAGCCCACCACCCCCTAAAGGCCGTAGCACGCGAGGCCGGGGGAGACAAGCCGCCCGACGCGGCGGGATGGCGCGACGCGCTGATGGGACTGGCAGACGGCGAGGAGGCGGCGTGGTACCTGGTCATTGAGGACGTGTCGCGACCGGCGTTCCTGCAGTCGCCGGTGCCCGAGGGTTCGCTCGACGACGCCGGGTTCAAGGCGGACATGCCGACGCCCGATCAGCTCGACGTGCTCATCACCTCGAAGAGCCACGACGTGAAAGCCCGGCGCATCACGCACCCGCGTTCCGAGCACTGGATCTATGCGCTCGTCACGCTGCAAACGATGGAGGGGTTTCTGGGACGTGGCAACTACGGAATCGCGAGAATGAACGGCGGATTCGGGAATCGTCCCATGACTGCGCTGGCGTCCGGACTTTCGTGGGGCGCCCGCTTCCGGCGCGATCTCGACGTTCTTCGGTCGGAGCGCAGTGCGTTGCTGGACCGCTACACGCAAGATGGCCACGCGCTGCTCTGGACCGAGCCGTGGGACGGCGCCAAATCAAGCGGGCTGCCTCTCGACACCTGCGATCCGTACTTCATCGAGATCTGTCGCCGCATCCGGTTCACGCAGGACGACAGCACGCTCGTCTGCTGGCGCGCCAACACCAAAGGACAACGCGTCGATGCGCCGGACTCGCTCAACGGCGACACCGGTGACCCCTGGACCCCCATCGAGAAGAGCGGCAGCAAGGCGCTCACCTTGAGCGGTGACGGCTTCACATACAACCGGTTGCAGGAAATCTTTTTGGGCAAGGAATACGCGCCTCCGCCCGCGCTCCAGTTTCGCGACACCGACGAGGGTCACCTTTACCTCGTTGCCCGAACACTCGTGCGCGGTCAGGGCAAGACCGAAGGATTGCACCACCGCATTGTGCCTGTCCCGGCCCGTGCCACGGCCTCGCTCCGGCAGAAATCACAGCGCGAGATGCTTGCCCAGCGTGCGAAGGACCGCGTCAATACGACGGCTGAGGTGCGACGCAGCGTGCTGTATCCAGCCATCGGAACGCTTCTGGGTGGAGGCCGGACCGACACCGTGGATTCCGACGACGTGCGTCCGTGGCTTGATTTGTTCGATCGCGCCGTGGACGCGCGGTTCTTCGAGGCGCTGTGGGACTCGGTCGACATGAACGACACCGAGGCGCTGGAGCAATGGCACGCTCTGCTTTGGGACGAAGCCCAGACGCAGTTCAGCGACGCCGAAGACCAGGCGCCGAAGTCGTCCACCCGCTACTGGCGTGCGCTCAGCAGCGCCCGTTCCGTCTTCCACGGAGCGGCTCGCCGCACACTTCCGCACGCCTTTTCTGACTCCGAATCCAACTCTTCACAATCCGCCACTCCGACCCATGCCTGAATCCGTTGATACTGACGCTCCTGATGCGCCCGCATCCACCGATGAACCGATTTCGCCCTGGCAGGCCGTAAACCGAATCGGCGGTATGCTTCGCCCTGATTCTGGGAGTCTGCCGAGTGGCGACCGGGCGGCCCTTCGCCGCATCGATGTCGACACGCCGGTGACACCGACCCTCTGGAAAGTGCTCTTTGACCTGGACCAGCACGAATCGCCCGACTGGATCAGCCAGACGAGGTGGGAACAGCGTTGGGCCATTCTCCTCATGGGCATGGCCCACTGCGCCGGGTTGCACGACCCCAGTGTGCCGCTCGGCCAAGCGCTGGCCAAAGCAGGCTGGTCGGAGACCCGCTTCGTTCGTCTGCTCGAAGCGGCCGAGGACAACCTTCCTGTTCTCATCCGGCGCATGGCCCAGTATCTCGCGAGCAAGCAGCAGCCGGCCAACTGGGACGACGTCCGCCGTCTGCTCTTCTACCAGTCCGGCGACACGGCCGAAGACATCCGGTTGGACATTGCCCGCACCTACTACCGCACCCTCTACGCCCAGGAGCAGGACGAGTAGCCGTTCGCCTGCTTTCCCCTTCCCGTTATCACACATCACGACTCACGACTCGAACCATGTTTATCCAGCTTCATGCTCTGACCTCGTATCCCAGTGCATTACTGAATCGAGACGACGCCGGCTTCGCAAAGCAATTGCCCTTCGGCGGCGTCACGCGGACCCGCGTCTCGTCGCAATGCCTGAAGTACCACTGGCGCAACTTCGACGGCGAGCACTCCATCCGCGACGCGGGCGTCGACATGTCGATTCGCTCCCGCGAGACCTTCGAGCGCCGCGTGGCCCGTCCGCTCATCAACGACGGGCACCCGGCGCCGCTCGTCCGCGCCGTGACGTTCGCCCTCAAGCAGCGGTTGCTCTCGGACAAAAAGGCCACAAAGACGAACACCCGAAGCGTCCTCGATCCCGGCGAAGACGACGATCCGTGGGACGACATCCACTCGAACCAGATCGTCGTGCTCGGCGCGCCCGAGGTGCGCTACCTCCGGCAGGTGGCGGCCGAAAAGATCGAGTCCGTGCAGGATACGTTTCCCGAGTTGTGGGACGACGACCTGGACCTGGACGACCTGGACAAAGACACGATCAACGACGCCACCGACGCGATGCGCGACATCTCGAAGCGGTCGCTCAAGAAAAACCTGAAGGGGCTGGAGCTGGCCAGCGGGCTCGACGCGGCCCTGTTCGGTCGCATGGCTACGAGCGACGTACTCGCCCGCGGCGACGCCGCCCTCCACGTGGCGCACGCCTTTACGACACACGCGCAGGAGACGGAGAGCGACTACTTCTCCGCCGTCGACGAGCTTCGACGGCGGAGAAGTAGT
>CAYFSC010000250.1:0-2722 GCA_964345695.1 uncultured Rhodothermales bacterium
ACGGGCGGGTCCGTGTTGCAGGCGATGGACGGTCGAGGCGGGGGCGTCGTGGGGAACGTGCTGGATCGAGGTGCGGGCAAAAATCAGCAGCGACACGAGGGATGTCCGGACATCAGCGTTCGTATTGCCACTACGAGAGGCTCCGCACGTCCCGCTATACCGACCGGCAAATCTATGATACCTTTCACGTTGTAAATCGGAGACGCGTGCGCGTGATGAGGATTCGTCCCCGGGTGTCGCGCATGGAGCTGCATTCCTCAGAGCTGCATCCCGCCGCGAGACGCTTCACTCCCACAGTTTCCGCTTTCGACCGAACGCTCGATCCCATCGATGATTGACTTCAGTGGCGCCCATTTTCATCTCCTGCTAAACCACATCCTCGTCCTCGGAACGATCTTCGGCGTCGGCGTGCTGGTCTACGGCTGGAGTCGTAAGAACCCAGACATTCTGAAGGGGAGTCTCGGATGCTTCGTCCTTGCCGGTCTGTTTGCCGGGGCCGGGCATCTCGCCAGGCATCTCGCCAGGCATCTCGCCAGGCATCTCGCCGGGGGGCTCAGCGTACGGACATGATGGGCCTTCACATCACGGTCGACACCGGGGCGGAGACGGTACCGGTGCACCTTGGTCCGGTCTGGTTCTTCGTGCGCCAGAAACTGCAGCTTCGTTCGGGCGATGACGTCGAGATCATCGGATCGCGCGTCACGGTTGAAGGAAACCCGGCCGTCATTGCCGCCCGCCTGACGCACAGCGACCAGGTGGTGCGTCTCCGATGGACCGACGAGCGTCCCGTGTGGCGGCACGGACGCGGACCCCGCTAGCGAATGCTGCCCGGCGCAACGAAAGCCGCTCGGTGCACTGAGTGCTGCCTGGCACCGTCGGGCCTTACTCCCGGAAGGCCAGGAGGCGGAGTCCGTTGAGCGAGACGATCACGGTCGATCCCTCATGGCCGACGACGGCGAGCGGAAGCGGGATGCCGGCCGTGAGAATCGTCGCGATCATGACGAGGATGGCGGCGAACGCGATCGTGAGGTTGACGCGGAGCGTGCGCCGCGTGGCGTGGCTCAGCGAGAGTGCGTACGGGAGCTTCGAAAGATCGTCGCCCATCAGCACCAGATCGGCGGTCTCGAGCGCGACGTCGGTCCCGGCACCGCCCATGGCTACGCCGACGGTCGCGGTGGCGAGAGCCGGGGCGTCGTTCACTCCGTCGCCCACCATGGCCACGGCGCCGTAGCGCGCCACGAGCTGCCGCACTCGGTCCACCTTCTGCTCCGGAAGCAGCTCGGCGTGCACCGCGTCGACCCCGACCGTCTCCCCGATCCGCTCGGCCACCGTCGCGTTGTCGCCGGTGAGCATGACGATGTGCTCGACCCCGTGGCGGCGCAGGGCCTGTACCATGTGGCGCGCCTCCTCGCGCACGGCGTCGGCGTAGGCGAGCCAGCCGACGATCTGTGCGCCCCCGTTCGCCTCGATCGCGACCAGGACGCTCGTCTTGCCCTCCTGCTGCCACGCCCGGACGGCGTCCAGCCCGTCCTCGAGGTGCGCAATCGGTCCGTCGTCGAGGCTCTCGAAGTACGACGGGTTGCCGATGTGGACGATGCGCCCCTCGACCTCGGCGCGCACGCCCTTGCCCACCCGCGCCTGAAACCGGGACGCGGACGGAGGCTCCAGTCCCCGATCCGCGGCGGCGGCCACGGTCGCCCGGGCCAGGTGATGCTCTGAGCGGGACTGCACGGCGGCCGTCAGGGCAAGCAGGCGGTCGTCCGTCAGCTTCGCATCGCCGACGGTAGCCCCGGGTCGGACGGCGAGATCCGTAAGCTCGGTATCGCCTTTCGTGAGGGTGCCGGTCTTGTCGAACGCCACTGCGCGCACCGACGCGGCCGCTTCGACGTGCGCCCCGCCCTTGAAGAGGACGCCCCGCCGGGCGCCCGCAGCGATGGCCGACAGCACGGCCGCAGGCGTCGAGATGACGACCGCGCACGGCGAGGCGGCCACCATGAGCGTCATGGCGCGGTACAGGGCTGGGCCGGCAGCCTCCCTGACGAGGAGACCGATCACGGCGGCGCTCGCGGTCAGCCCCAGGACGCCGAGAACGTAGGGCTGCTCCAGCCGATCGATCAACCGCTGTGTCTGCGCCTTCTGGCCCTGTGCGTCTTCGACCATGCGGATGAGCCGGGCGATAGCCGATTTCGTGGCTCGCCGCGTCACCCGCACGTCGAGGCTGCCGGCCTCGTTCATCGTGCCTCCGTACACCTCATCACCGGGCGCTTTGCGGACGGGCATGGACTCGCCCGTGAGGGCCGACTGGTCGATGGCGCTCTCGCCGGCCACGACCTCTCCATCGAGCGGCACGCGATCGCCAGGGCGCACGACGAACACGTCGCCGAGGTCGACATCACTAATCGGGACCGAGACCTCTTGGCCATTTCGGCGTACGGGTGCCTGCTCGGGCCGCAGCGTCATGAGGGCCTCGATGGCGCGCCGGGATCGACCGATCGCGTAGTGCTGCAGGACGTTCGATAGGGAGAACAGAAAGAGGAGCATCGCCCCTTCGAAGGGGGCTCCGATGGCGAGCGCGCCCACCGCCGCCAGAATCATGAGCAGGTCGATGTCGACGGCGCGGTGACGCAGCGTCTCCAGCCCTGCCCGGAGGCCGTACCATCCGCCGAAGACGTACGACACCGCGTAGCTGACCCAGCGGACCACCTCCGGCGGATGGTACGGC
>CAYFSC010000251.1:0-2628 GCA_964345695.1 uncultured Rhodothermales bacterium
CGGATGGGCTCCAAATCAAGTTTGGAGCGACGTGGTTGCCATGATGCGATTGCCCTGACCAGAAACCCGAAACCCGAAACCGATCGCCATGAGCTATTGTCGCACTCTCCTTGCCGTTCTCCTGTGGATGCTGGTCGCCGCGCCGGTCCACGCACAGCCGGCTGACGCCGAGCGATCGGCAACGATGACGGAGCGCCGCCCGATTCCGTATCCCGTGACGCTCCCCGCGAACGTGCAGCAGGCCATCGCGAGCGGAACGCGGACGGCGTCCGGCGCGCCCGGCGCGGACTACTGGACGAACACGGCGACGTATGACATCGAGGCCACGCTCAGCCCGGCGTCCGAGATGCTGCGCGGGGAGGCGACCATCCGGTACCACAACGCCTCGCCCGACACGCTCCGCCGCCTGCTGCTGCACCTGCGGCAGAACGTCTATCGCGACGGCGTCGTGCGCAACCGCAGCGTCGCGCTCACGGGCGGGATGATCCTGGACCGTGTCGCACTGGGCGGGGCCGCGCTGGACAAAGCCAACCTGCAGATCAGCGACGAGCCGATGCAGGGCGATCCGCCGGTGCCAAACGCGTACGCCGTGTCCGACACGCGCATGGCGGTCTATCCAGGCGCGCCCGTGGCGCCGGGCGACACCGTGACGCTCGACGTGGCGTGGCACTTCGTCGTGCCCGGCGCCAACAACTTCCGCATGGGGCAGGACGGCGAGACGTTTTATCTCGGCTACTGGTATCCGCAGATGGCCGTCTACGACGACCTGCACGGATGGCGCGCCCAGCCTTACCAGGGCGACGGCGAGTTTTACATGCCCTGGGGCACGTACGACGTGTCGATCACCGTCCCGGAGGGATGGCTCGTTGGCGCGACCGGCACGCTGCAGAACCCGGACGCCGTGCTCACCGACACGGTGCAGTCGCGCCTCGACCGCGCCGCGCAGACGGACCGTATCGTGACCGTCGTCGCGGAGGACGAGCGCGGGGCTGGATCGGCGACGGTCGACGCGCCCGACCGTCCCACGCTGACGTGGCGATTTCACGCCGAGGACGTGCGCGACTTCGCGTTCGGCACGTCGGCGCAGTACGTGTGGGACGCTACCTCCGCCGAGACCGGCGACGGACGCGCCCTGATTCACAGCCTGTACCGCCCCGAGAAGGCGCCCTGGGCGCGCTCCGCGGAGTACGCACAGTTCTCCGTCGAGCACCTGTCGGAGATGCTCATTCCGTATCCGTACCCGCAGATGACGGTGGTGGAGGGCATCTCCATCGGGGGCATGGAGTACCCGATGATCACCCTCATCGGCGGCGATTACGGGCCGCAGGGGCTGTTCAGCGTCACGTACCACGAAATCAGTCACATGTGGATTCCGATGGTCGTGGGCACCGACGAGAAGACCTATGCCTGGATGGACGAGGGCCTGACGGAGTTCAACGAGTCGGAGGGCGAAGACGACTTCTACCCGGACATCGACGCGTGGGACCCGGCGAACCAGGGCTCGTACTACCGCTACGGCGGCACCGAGCACGACGCGCCCTCGATGCGCCACGCCGATCGCTATCCCGTACACGGCCCGGAGCGTGTCTACGCCTCCTACAGCAAGCCGCGCGTGATGCTGCACGCCCTGCGCGGCATCCTCGGCGCGGAGACGTTCTTCGAGGCGTACCGCACGTTCATGGAGCGCTGGGCGTTTAAGCATCCGACGCCGTACGACCTGTTCCACACCTTCGAAGATGTGGCCGGGCGCGAGCTCGACTGGTTCTGGCGCGGCGCGTTTTACGAACGCTGGGCGCTCGACCACGCCGTGCAGGACGTCGCGACCTCGCCCGACGGCACGACCGTCACCGTCGCCGACCGCCGCCATCTGATGATGCCCGTCCTGCTCACCGCCACCTATGCCGACGGCTCGACGGTGGAGCGGCGCGTCGGGGTGGAGACGTGGATGGGCGGCGCACGCACGGCCGAGGTGCAGCTCCCAGCCGGTACGGTCACACGCGTAGAGCTCGACCCGGAGCCGTTCCTTCCGGACGTCAACCGCGCGAACAACGTCTGGACGGCGGAATGACGTTTCCGACGGCGGACCGCGACGACCCACCGCTCGGGACGCAAGCGGTCCCGGGCGCTGTGAGCGAAGCGAACGAGTACTCCTGAGATGCGGACGTTCCGGGCAGTGCCTCCCCCGAAGCGGCGGTCCGCGTACGTGTTTAGCGACCTTCGACGGACGAGAGGTTCCCTCTTGCGTTTTCTGAGTGCCTTCTCTGTCCTCCCGGCCCGCGCCTGTGCTGAACTTGATTCAGTAAGCCGGGAACCATCCGGCGCTCGAGTTGGGCAACGGGGTCCGGTTCTTGCAGACCCGTTCGGCGCGCGAGTAGCGCGGGCACCCTGCTCTCTCGCGGGATGGCCCTCCACGGGATGGCCCTCCACGGGATGACCGCACGGCCTCCGGATCTCCGCTTCGCTGCGTCCGGGGAGACGTGGGGGTGGGATTCGGCGCGGGGGCTATTTCATCGCACAATGGTGTTTTCCCGTCATACGCGGCCTCGTCGCCGGTTTCGACGTCGATCGCGACGAACGTATGCGCGTTCCCTGAGAGCACCGACGTGCGACGACCCCGTGCTCTCTCCC